>CAVWKV010000124.1:0-39366 GCA_963755265.1 uncultured Methanomassiliicoccales archaeon
GCACTTCGACCGACCGCGAGCCCGACGACATGGTATGGCTGATCCATACGGTGCAGGAAGTGACCGATAAGCCGCTCTGCCTCGACAGCCCAAATCCGGCGGCACTGCTGGCGGGACTTGCCGCCACCAGGGATTTGCCGATCATCAACTCCATCAGCTTGGAGGAACGCGCCTGCGCGGCGTATTGCCGATCGTGGCCAAGCATGAATGCAAAGTGCTCGCACTCGCGCTCGATGGAAACATAATTCCCAACAGTTGCGAGGGACGAATGGCAAATGTTCGCCGCCTCTTTGAAGAGACCAGAAAAGCAGGCGTGAAGGACGAGAACATGTATGTGGACCCGCTGGTGATTTCGGTGGGGACCGATAGCAATGCTGCCATAACCACATTGGCAACGATGCGCGCCATCCTCGCAGATATCCCAAGGCCCACCTCACCGCCGGACTGAGCAACGTCAGCTTCGGACTGCCCGCTCGCGTGTTGCTCAACCGCGCTTTTTTCACCCTGCGATTGAGGCCGGGTTGGATTCGGCGATTGTTCATCAAGAAGACGACGAATGAAGAACAAGAGCAAAAATAACAAGTGCCATTGCCAAGTTGTTTTTACTCTTTTATGTGCTTTATTTGAAAAAGCAATACTCCTGCAATGTGATGGAATAACCATTGCAGAAGGTTGGGAACAGTAACTTGGCACCACCGTCAGGCTTGCACAGACACGACAATTTCCCCGACAAGTACTGTCTGCAGAGACCCCCGGGAATATTGGCGGAAAACAAAATGGCCTAGGCCATCAGCTACAGTGGGACCATCACCTCCGCCAGTTTGAAGAGGCGAGGAAGGCCATGTTCCCCGAAAATCGTGGAGCCTAGACCGCCTGTGCGGAAGGGGCGCCGCAACTTGAACGTCACCCCCAATAGAGCATGGAAGTGGAGCGCTGAAGCCGGTCCCGCAGACGCGAAGCCGGCAAGCGAAAACCGCTGCGGCAACCATCACCGGAAGTGCAGAGACCATCGGGCGCGGCCGAGGCAAGGCAGTATAATGAGATCGACAATCAGCGAAAGAGGTGTGTCGAACACATCCTTCATTGATCAGGGTGGAAGCCTCTCAGTACTTTGGTACTTGGGCCCAGGAGTTGCAGCATCCTGTTGATGTGCCCAGCTGGGTCCTCCAGAACCTCATTTGCCTCATTGGTCCTAGCCAAGACTCCTTTACTGCCTCTTTTTGTCTTCTGTGGCATCCTTGATTCCTTCTTCTGGCTGTGTGAACATTCTGCTTCGGTGGTCACTACCGCGTGGCGTTTTCCGTTTCGCCTTGCTGCATGCTTCCTGCACCGCTTTGTGCTCCCGTTCACGTCCTCCTGGTGATGTCATTTTGATGACCTTTGCCCGGTGCACTCCGTTTCCAGCAGTTTCGGTATGTGGTGGTCTTCCTTGTCCTTCAAATGGGCCAGAAGAGTGTGGTGTACTGCTACGAATGCTCTCAGTGTCTTTTGCTCACTGCTGTGTATCCTTTTCCAATTCTGTCTGGTGTCATGTCGCCAGAGCCTTGGTATGGCTGTGATGCCGGCCGACCATCAAGCTTCCAACAGGAACGCCTACTCAGCTCCCCAGACCTGTGTGTTCGAGGAGTGGAGGACTGAGCAATATGAACTGACAAGTTAGGTACAGGATACATAACGGGGGGGGGGCGGTCGGAAAGACGAGTCTTGTTAGGCGGTATGTTCTGGATGTTTTTAGTGGGCAATACATCTCGACCTTCGGTGCGAAGGTGTCAAAGAAGGTTATAACCTTTGGAGATGTGGAACTCACCATGATGATCTGGGACATACTGGGTCAGAAGAGCGGCGCCTCCATGCATTCAGCATATTTCTCTGGTGCTAATGGGGCTTTCATTGTCTGCGACGGCTCGACCAGAGACCCTGGACAGTCTAAATTCCTGGTATCAGGAGTTTACACGGGTGGCGGGGAAGGTCCCGATGTATTCCGCTGGCCAACAAATGCGATCTGCCGTCAGAGGTCACCGATGATTCGCTGGCGTCTGCGTTCAGGGTGGTGAGCCAGGATTTCAGGGAACAGGTGCAAAGACCGGGGAGGGAGTCGAAGAGGCGTTCCTGCAGCTCGGCAAACTGATCATGGGTGCCTGAAATGGTCAAGGACATGAAGCCGTTCTTCGTCATGCCCGCATCGGCGCTGAAGGACCTTCGGGAAGAGCTCGACCTGATAGAAGGCACCTCCTCGGGCGAAACGATGGAACGCTATGGTTACCGGGCGGGTGTGGGGCTACTGAAGACCCTGGGTATCGAGTGCCGCAACCTGAAGCAGGCGGAGGAGGTCCTGGCCCAGATATGGTCCGAGACCGGCCTGAGCCGCATCCACATCGATATCATCACCGAGACCGAGATCGTGGCCACGTTCCAGGAATCGTTGGAGGCGGAGTTCGGCCGGCGCTGTGACTTCACCCGCGGATACCTGGCCGGAGTGGTCTCTTCATTGCTCGGCCGGAAATACGAATCGACCGAGGTCTCATGCATGTCGGAGGGGGCTGAAAGGTGCGTCCACGTACTCACCCCAGCGGCATCGTACAACTCGCCTGAGCCCGCACTCATCCGCCCGAAGTCCGACCGGAAACATTTCCTGGAACCGGGCAACTCCTATCTCATCGAAGTATCCGATCCGGCGATCGCCTACGACATTTTCATCGACCAGATATCGGACGGGCACAAGGGTATGGTGGTCGCCAGAGAGTACCCGGACAAGGTCCGGAAAAGATGGGGCCTGGACCATGTTCCGTATCTTTGGCTCTCCTATGAGCGGGAGAAGAAGAACGCTAGGGAGCCGACGAACGTCCCACTAATTTATTCTGAGATCAAGAATTTCCTGGAGTCATCACCTAAACCGGTCGTGCTCATCTCGGGAATGGAGTACTTGATCAGTCAGAACAACTTCCCCAAGATCCTCAAGCTCATCCAATTGCTCAACGACAACGTGGCCGTCAATGAAGGCATGTTGTTATTGCCAGTATCGACAGAAACGCTTAACCAGAAGGATGTTCGGTTGCTAGAAAGGGAATTAATGCTGTTGGAAGTGAAATAAGCGCATTTATACACAGATGCAAACGCTTAAATTCCATAATAAAATTACATCGGAAATATGAACCTATTGCCAAAAAAATTCTTTGTCACTTCAGGCTGTGCCGTTTCCAAGGTCTCGGACCTCAACGCTTTCGACCAGGCCTTGAAAGAGGCCAAGATCGGCGAGCTAAACCTTGTCTCTGTATCTTCTGTCCTGCCGGTGGGCGCGAAGCAGGTAGCGCCCAGGGACCTGCCGATGGGTTCCATCACACATTGCGTTCTCGCTCAGATGAGGGGCGGCGAGGGTGAAATGATCTCCGCCGGTATCGCCTATGCGTTCCGAAAAGATGGCCAGGGCGGATATGTGGCCGAGGGCCATATGCATGGCACCAAGAAGGCGTTGCGGGAAGTCCTGGAATGGAAGATGAACGAGATGGCCAACCTCAGGGACATCGAGCTGAAGCCGATCAGATACGCCGTTGAGGAGCTGTCCATTCCCATGGACCACTATGGCACCTGCCTCGGCTCGCTGGTATTCGTAGAGTATTGATGTTCGGGGTGATCATCTGCCCGAGATGCAATCGGGCCCGAGGGGTGGACCTCTCGGTAAAGATCTCGAAATGCCCCGGCTGCGGCCTCCACTCAGAGGTGGACCGCATGCGCACTTTTTTTCAAACGGACAACGAACTGGAACTGGCGGAAGCGGTCCGTCGGACCAACTCTCGGATGCAGCACTCGATCGAGGACTATGGGGACGACGTCGTGCTTGCCAGGCAAGCGACCGAGGAGCAGCGGAAGAAGGCAAAGAACCAGTCGTTGGATTTCGATGGTATGGTAATGATCGCACGTTCCCTAGCCTCGGAGCCAGGGTTCGACTTGGACGAACTGAAGGATGCCCTAAAAGAGGAAGGCTATGACCTGGACCCGGGCAAGATCGCCTTGATTATGCTGAACGAGGGTATCGTCTACGAGCCGAGGCCGGGCCGATTCAAACCGTTATGACCTTGAGACCCAAAGAGCTATCTGGTTGGCAGTGACCTTGTTGGAAGATTCGCTATAGACTTATCACGGAGGGATCTGTCGATGAATGATAGGGGAGATCCGATGTACTTACTCGTAAAGGTATGGTAGTAATTCTTCAGGTCGGTACCGTTTCCGTTGTCTGTATAATCGCAGATGAACGCAGGGTTCCAGACCAGGAAGTTCTTGTTGACCAGTCGATGTTCACGTATACCCCGCCTCCGTTAGCTTACGGAATGTATGTCTGGACCCGGGCAAGACCTTCTAATTGGCCGTTGGTCTATCATAAGTGCCCCAAGATAAAGGTTAGATTGAACGTCGCAATCCCCGACGCGTGGATTCGGATTAGGTTGTGTTTGCTCCATTCCATGTGGATATTAACGTTTTGACGCGTGCTTCATCCTAGACAGAGCTTCTGAGACAACTTCTGGTATCATCGTGGTATAGACGTGACGATAGTACAATGCCAGGAAGCCAAGCGACAAAGCGAAGCTGATGTACCCCAACGGAGTCTCGCCCAGATAGTAGGGGACCATCAATAAATTCACCGCGAGATGCGCCATGATAGCCTGCATAAGGAAAGGCCACGGGTTCCCCCGGGCCGAGCCGATGGCGATGGTCGTGGCTGTCGCCCCATGGAGGAGGACCAGCTGGGTGGCGAGCAGGATTAGGAATACATAGTCCAACGTGCCGGCCAGCCCATTCAGCGCGCTTAGGGCGAAGAAGGCTGCACCGAATCCGGTGGTACTGCCTATGCCCAATCCCAATGTGACCCCGTAAAAGGTGGTGTCCAGCTTTTGCAGGAACCGCTTCAGGTTAAGGATAACGAACTTAGTCAATTCCTCCACTAGGGCGAATAAGATGGCGTAGACGATCAGCGAGCTGGCATCGCCGGAAAGGAAGAGGTAGTTGACGCTCGCGAGAACTACACCGATCATTATGCCCATTGCGAACATGAAGAAGACCTTGCGGTCGTCGAAGAACGGCCTTTCTACCGCAGGATATGTGTAGTTCCTCAATGTGTAGAACATCAGGGCAATGGCTGGCGCGAATCCTATGGCGCCGGCAATCATCATGTCGTAGTTCATTTACACTCCGGGGAAGACGCTCAACGATATAATATCATGTCCGGGATGGCCCCGTTGCTTCAGGCCCTTTCCTTCCCGGAAACTAGCTTGTCGTAATAATGAGCGACAACACAGGCCTCCGTGCATCGACCGCACTGGTTGCACCGCTCCTCGATGATCACCGGGCTATCCTCGATCTTGATCGCGTGCTGCTGGCAGTTCTTAACGCAGATATTGCACCGCGTGCACATCTGGGCCTTGAGGATGGCCTTCACTCCGGCCTCGAAGAGCCTTTTCGCTGCGTTCTCGGTGGCTGCGGTGGCGAGGATCTGCCCTCCTCCAAAGACCTTCACCGTCCCTTCCTGGTTCTTGACCAGGGCAATCTCGAACTCATTTGACAGCTTCACCTTTCCCACCGTTTTCAACGTTTCGCCGATGCGGGAAAAATCCCGCCTCCTTGGGACCATGAGGACGCCCTCGATCGAGTATCCACCAGTAAGGCATGGGCTTATACCTTTGGTCATCTTCAACTCCAGCCGGTCGGACCGGGCCTGCGGCACCCTCAGGTTGACCTCGTCAGCGAGCTGCCTCATCTTGGGCGGCAGCACTTTCCAACGCCATAGCCCGTACTTCACGAAATCAGGGCCTACCCCCACTCTCTTGGACCAGCGGTCCAGGTATTCCTGCCAATCCGAGTGCAGTTTCGGATGGAGTTCGGAGGTCCTCTTCCATTCGCTTTCCAGGCAGGAGGCGCATAGGTAACAGCCGATCCGCTCGAAATCCTGCTCGTACAGGGGGTTGTAATCGATCCCCCTCAACCAAATATATCCCCACACGTCCACCGCCCTCCAATCCCTGATCGGATTGAGGACGGTCTGGTTAGGGACAAACGGGTTCGATTCCACGAAATTCATGCGGGACCTAGAGAACGATTCCAAGCCCCGGTTACCCTCGATCGTGATGGTCCCTTTCGGGAAATTGTCTTCGATCGCCGAGGTCAGAGGTCCCAGCTTGCAGACCTTGCAGCACCAACGGAAGTCCTTGGCCGGCGGCCCAAAGGTGTCGACCTGCTCCCAGAAAGCATTGCCAGCGGAGGCCTCTATGATGTGCTCGTTATGCTTTGCGACGAAGTTGTGAACATAATCGACAGTGTCCGGAAACTCCAGACCAGTGTCAATGAAAATGAGCGTGATCTTGAGTTTGGCCTTCTTGGCGATACCGTAGCAGGCCAGCGAATCCTTCCCACCGCTGAAGGAGAGAGTAACCGGCAGGTCCCGGTTACCTACGAACGATTTGATGTCGCTGATGGCCTTGGATTCCAGCCCTTCGAGGATCTTGCGGTTGGCGGCCACGAAGTCCTGCCTTGAGGTCCGTTTGCCAAATGGAACACTCTCCACCTTTCCCACGTCCCGGATCAGGATGGCTTTTTCTGCCGTCTTGACCTCAGTAGAGCCGACCTTAGCCACAGCGGTGCACAATGTATTCCCGGAAACGACAATCAGCGGGTCCCCCTCGGAGAACTCTCCCTTGATCTCGAGGATCTCTAGTCCAGAGATCTTCTTACCCTTCAGGTGACCAGTGAGCTTGGTGGCTGTGACCACTCCTTTCTTGGCTACCGGCAATAGTTGAAGCGCACCGTCCATTTTGAGGTCGAAGGCGAACTCCTTCGTCTTAACGTCAAAACGCATAGTACCGATGGTCTTGCCGTCGACCACGATCTCGTCAGAACGGTCCTCACCGGCGACCTTGTTGAGGAAGAACAGCTTGCTGTCGGTAGGGGCGCTCGAGCCGAAGTGTTTTCGCAGGAGCGATGCCACACCCTCGGCCGCCTTGCCCATGGCCGGCCTGATATCGCCCGGTAACGATACCTCGAACTCCCTGCCACTGGAACTGCAGGTGTCACAGATGGTACCGAGAAGAAGTGTGCCACACCGGTCGCACCATCGGAACGATGCTTTGCCATTCAGGTAATTGTTCATATAGAAACGGCTGCTATTCCGCACACCCGTACTAAAAGATATCCGTTTTTACCTCATCGCGCCGATGATCGGAGATATGGGTTGTTGTCGCCCAAGTTTTAACTAGTGGGCCCGGATTCGTGAGTCTGCGGAATATGTATCCCGAATATAACACGGTCTATATCCCGGAAGGGTATGGAAAGATACGCTTCAGCCGGATCGAGATAAAACACATCTTGATCGGCGTGGCGGCATTGACATTGGCGTTCACCATTGTCCTAAACCAGGACCTGGCCAACGCACTGAGGATCTCATACTCGTCAGCGATCCCAATCACATTGGGCGTCGCGGCATTCGTAGTTCTGGCTGGATTCCTCCTGCACGAGCTTGGTCACAAGTTCGTGGCGCAACGGTACGGTGCATGGGCGGAATTCAGGATGTATCCCCTAGGGCTCCTTCTAGCCATCATGATGTCGTTCTTCGGGTTCCTTTTCGCCGCTCCCGGGGCTGTTTATATCGCAGGCAGAGTCACTAAAAAACAGAACGGACTGATCAGCCTGGCAGGCCCCATGGTAAACTTAGCCATTGGCGGAATATTCTTAATAGCCTGGCTCATTTATCCGTTTGGGACCGCAGGATACATCCTTTCACTAATAGCTCTTATGAGCTTATTTCTGTGCGGTTTCAACCTGATTCCTATCCCGCCACTAGATGGTTATAAGATCGCAGTGTGGAGCATCCCGGTCTACGTCGGAATGGCCATTGTGACGGGGATATGCCTAGCTCTCGCCTGGGGATACATTGCCATATAATGGGGACGCTAGGCTTGGGAATAAGAGAATTACTGGTCCAGATCCCGACAGGGATAACGAAGACGGGTGATTATCCCTCCCTCCCATTGGACCATTTTTCCGGGGTTAAAGATGTTCTCGGGGTCCATCGCCTTCTTTATCGCCCGCATACTGGCCAAAGCGGACGGCCTTTCCCTTTTCAGAAAGGGCGCCTTGGTGATCCCAATACCGTGTTCGCCGGTGACCGTCCCGCCGAGGGCGATGACCACGTCGTAAATCTCCGACACGGTCCTCTCCGCATGCCTCCAGGAGTCTTCGGAACAAGGATCGACAAGCAACTTGGTGTGGAGATTCCCATCTGCCGCGTGGCCATAAGTACCGACGATGATGCCGTTCTTGCATGATATCCTTTGGAAGGCCACGACCGCCTCCGGAATCCGGGATATGGGAACTGCCATATCATCGGCCAACGAAACGGACACCGAACTTTCTCCGTAACGGCTCAGGGCGGACATGACAGATTTACGGGCGTTTGTCCATTTCGCCATCTGCTTCGGGTCGTTTGAGTATTGGACGCTCGAAGCGCCAATGTCACGACATACGTTTTGTACCGCCTCAGAATCCTTCTCGACGACAAGTAGGTCGCCATCCACCTCGATCATGCAAAGTGCCTCACAATCTGGAAGGCCCGCATTGATCGCTTTGTTTACCGCCCGGATGCAGGTCTTATCCATCAGCTCGGTGGCTGACGGGAGCAATGGTGTCGCAATGAGCCTAGACACGCATTTTCCGGCGTCCTCCAATGTGCCGAAGGCAGCGACGATCATGGCCGATGACCGAGGCTTTGGCGATACCTTGAGGGTTATCTCTGTGATTATGCCTAGGGTTCCCTCGCTGCCGACGAATAGTCGCTCTAGCTGGTAACCCGACGAGTTCTTCAGAGTTCGGGTCCCGACCTCCATCTCTTCCCCGTTGGCCAAGACGACCTTCAGTCCGAGGACGTAATCCCTTGTGGCCCCATACTTGATCGCCCTCATCCCTGAGGCGTTGGTCGCCACCATACCTCCGATAGTGCAGGCCTCCCCGCTCCCGGGGGCCGTGGGGAAGAAGAACTTTTTCGGTGCCAGGGCCTCGTTCAGTTTATCGTAGACGACACCTGCCTCGACCACGCAATAGAGGTCCTCGACCCTCACTTCCTTGATCTTGTCCATCCTAGTCATCTGCATGACGATGCCGCCGAACAGAGGAACTGCGCCACCGCATAGACCGGTTCCTCCTCCACGTGCCGTGATCGGAACCTTATACCTGGCAGCCAACTTGACGATAGCGGACACTTCAGCAGAGGTTCTTGGACGGACCACTACCTCAGGGTTGGCATGATGGATCGATGAATCAAAACCGTAGGTATATAGGTCGGCGCTCCTGGTAGAAAGGTTCTCTGGGCCGACTATCGAAGCCAATTGATCAAGCATTTCTTTTCCGAGCACGGACCCACCAATTGATCATTTGACAGAAATAGTTGCTGATTACCGGACTGGTCAGATCGTTATTTCCTTATCGTCCTCGCTCACGATGATATCCTTGAACTTATCTTTCATTAGCTCGACGACCTCGTATCGTTCCGCTATCGTTTTGTAATTGGCAGCATCGAAGTGCACGAACGCCAGTCTTTTTGCATTGGCGTTCTTGGCCATGTTGACGGCATCCTCTGGATTGAGATGAGGCCAGACGAAGCTATACTGACCGGGTTTGAGCGAACATTCGGTGATCATCAGATCGGCATCATGGCAAAGCTTTATGGCGTTCTCGCAAACGCCGGTATCGGTGCAGAAAGCCAGTATCTTGCCATCGACCTCGAATCGGTAGCCGAAACACGGTGTACTGTGGATCAGGTAGCGACATTCGAAACGGATAGGCTCCTCGTGACGCCCTTCAGCAACGTCCTCGACATGTATATCACAGGAAAGTAGACTGAACGGTACGGTGAATGGAGAGGCGATTATCCGATCCAATAACTCCTTTGTACCAGGCTGTCCGAATATTTTGAACCCTTGTTTGAACTTGAACTTATTGAGAGCATGAAATCCCGAAATATGATCTAGATGAGGGTGGCTCAAGAACACGTAGATGGGCTTCTCGTCCCGTATAATCTCATCAAGCTTATAGAACCCGTTACCAGCATCGAGAACTATATGACATTCTTTGGTATCGATGAGCAAACATGTGGTTAGTCCAGTCTTGGTGTCATACCAACCGTTAGTCCCAAGGAACGTGACCTTCATCAGAATCGATGTAATATTGCAGGTCGGCTACAATAACCTTGCCGACTGGATGAATAAATGGCTGCTGATCTGGGAATAGGTCTGAGCTAAGGGATGGAATTTTCGTCACGACTTACATCAAATAAATTCGAAAATCATCAATAATTGCGTGATCACCCATAGTAACCCAGCTAAAGGTGGGAAAAGGTTTTTAAATATCACTCGGGCATGAGGGTATCGCAGAGTGTTCGAATGGAAGACTCAGGCGACGAATCTGAAGATGGTGATAGTAGCGATAAACGTGTTCCTGCCTCTCGACAAAGGGGCGAGGAACAGTGCAGGACCGACACGCAGTGGTCCGATTTCTCGGCAAATCCAGACATGACATGGATTTCAGGCTGTCATCTTTCTACGTCAGTGGCTACCATTTCGATTGATTTCCTGGTGATGCGCTAAATGACCGCGCATGATAGGAAAGACCGCTTCTTCAAAGAGGATTCTATCTTCACGGTCTCGATGGACGACTCCATGCACGTGGTCAGCGAGAACCATTTCTACAAGTCCGAGGCGTATTACACCGTTGTCCGAAACGAGATGAGCGGCATAAACACGGTCCCGTCCAGTGGGCAGGTTATCGAAGCCTATGTGGTCCCGATCTGCCTTGAGAAGGCAAAACTCTCTGGCATAAATGTCAGTGACTGGGAGATATCCTACCAGTATGCGAGCGCGCCTTGCGTCATCTATGGGCTGAACTATTTCTCGACCCCGTCGGAGTACTTCGTGGTGAAGGACGAAGAGGCGGCGAAGGACGTCATCAAACATGTTACCAACAAGGGAAAGTATCCCTTCTGCTATCAGAAGCTGGCGGAAGGCGCCAACATCGTAGCTGTCACCTCGGTCTTCGGGAAGGTTGTGGAGAACGACGACCATGATGTAGCCGAAATGATCGCAAACGTCTATCGGTTGTTCAAGATCCCGCTGTTCAGCGCGATATTGATCGAGCACGATGGCAAGTATTCACTCTCCTCATTGGGGCCGGTGAGGTATTCTAAGCTCACCAGACGGGAGAAGCATCTCCTCGGAGAGTACCTGCAGAGCAGATGGGCCCCGTTCACAGAAGGCGAAACCCAAAATGTCTAACCTAGGCGTTTTTGTCAACAGACAGACCCTGAGCAATGCCGAGCAGCTGAGCGCACTATTGAAATGCCGCGATGCAGCGGAGGACATGGGCCACACTGTGGACTTCATCTTCCCCGAGGAGATCAAGAGACTGCTGAAGATGGATGGACTCTTCATTCGGACCAACACAGACCCAATGAATGTGGCGTTCGTGGCCTCTAAGATGGCGAGCCTGCACAACATACCGGTGGTAGATGACCCCGCGTCAATCCAGATATGCGCAGATAAGGTCAACATGTACTATCATCTGATCAAGAACAATGTGAAGATCCCCAAGACCGCGTTCCTGAAGAAGAAGGACATAACGATAGACCATGCCAAGGTAATGTTTGATAACTGGGGGACGCCATTGATCCTGAAGGAACCATCGACCTGTTTCTCCGCGAGGGTGGAAAAGGCCCGTGATCCGGCCGATTTCATGAAGACGGCGAACCGTTTCATGAAACTCTCAGACTGGATAGTGGTGCAGCAGTTCGTCTCCAGCCGATACGATTGGAGGATTGGTGTACTGGGTGGAGAACTGCTCTACGCGTGCAAGTATATGATCCCGCCGGAAACGTTCAAGATACAGGCAGAAGTGAACGGGCATCTGGTCTATTGCACGACGGAAAGCGTTCCAATGGCGAAGATCCCGCCACCGGTGCTCGAGGCCGGTCTGAAGGCTGCCAGGGCGATTGGCAACGGGCTTTACGGCGTCGACATCAAGGAATGTGAGGATGGCGCGTACGTCATCGAAGTGAACGACAACCCCTCGCTTGAGTCGGGAGAGGATGGATGCTATCCGAAGATCTATAACCGCATCGTGGAGTTCCTACTAGAGAAGGGAGCGCCCGGCATCAAGGATGCGAACAACTGAAACCCCTTAGATCTTTCTCTGTAACTCCAACCAATCGGGCCGGATGATGGACATCAGGATCTCGTCGATATATGCCCCGTTCTTGTACCGGTATGCGCGCATCAGCCCTTCCTGTTGGAAGCCACATTTCTCATAGGCATGCTGGGCCCTAACATTGCTGCAATCGCAGATCAGGCATACGCGCATCATGTTCAGTTCATCGAAGCAAAGCCGGAGCAGCGTCCTGACCGCGTCAGTACCAAAGCCTTTGTCCCAGTGCGCTTTGGAGCCGATCATGATGCCCAAAGTCGCCTTCCTGTCCTTCCAGGAGATCTTCTCTAGACCACAGTTACCAATGACTTCTCCTTCCTTGGTCTCGATGGTAAAGATCATGGCCTCCCGATCTCTGAGCCCTTCGAACCAAGCCTCTTCCTGTTCCATGCCGAGAGGTGGGTCCACCATGAGGAATTGGGTTACCTCCGGGTCGTTTACCCAGCCCAGGAACTTTGGCAGGTTTTCCCGATCCACTGCCAACAATCGGACCATATCTCCTTCGAGCATCAGCTCATCTCCCCGGATCCCCGAATCTTCGACAGAATTACCGAGTCGACATATGTTCCATGGCGGAAATGGTCATGCCGCAACTTGCCTTCCAATTCGAATCCAGAGGATATGTAAAGTCTGACCAATCGTTCGTTGTAAACTGGGACCCGAACCTCCAGACGGTGTAGGTTCATGGTCTGGAACGCCACATTGATGACCGTTTCCAACGACTCACGGAAGAAACCATCGGTGAATAGCTCGGGTTCCCCTATCACTAAAAACACCTTGGCCGACGCATTCTTGACATCGATGTGGGTCAGCTCAGCCAAACCAGCTGGCACGTCCAGGTCCAGATCTTGGATGAGGAAGGGCCGGACCGTCCGCTTACCGATCTTATCTTGAACGATCTCCATCTCCTCTTCCAGGGAGATCGATGTCCTGAGTTCCCTGATGCCAAGGCCGTCGGTCACCTTTGGGTCGTTGAACCATTTGAACAAGATCCAGGCATCATCGGACTGGAGCGGTCTGATCCCGATGTGCTTCCCCTTTATCATATGGAACATGACCATCGAGAAATCATAAATAGCTATGGTAGTGGGAGACGACCATCTGCGAACATCTGGCAGACAGTGATATGTCTTCGCATGATTTATTTATTTGAAGTCCGTTCATACGCCATGGACCTAAAGATCGTTCTCCTCGGACCACCAGGATCCGGAAAAGGCACTCAAACAGAGAGGCTGTGTGCCGAACTCAAGTTCACGAAGATCTCCACTGGCGACCTGCTGAGGGAGGCGGTCAAGTTGGGCACACCATTGGGTGTGAAGGCAAAGTCATACATGGAATCAGGTGGATTGGTCCCGGACCAGCTGGTCGGCGACCTGATCAAGGAAAAGCTAGCCGAATTGAAGGGGGGGTCATCCTGGACGGCTTCCCCCGGACCGTTGAGCAGGCCAAGATGCTGGACCAGATCATCAAGGTGGATTTGGCCATCGACCTGGAGGTCGACGAAGAGCTCTTGGTAAAAAGACTAACCGAAAGGAGGGTGTGCAAGGCTTGCAATGCCGTATTCCACCTGGAGTTCAACCCACCGAAGGTCGCCGGAAAGTGTGACAAATGTGGCACAGAGCTCATCCAGAGGAACGATGACTCGGAGAAGGTGGTTCGAGAAAGGCTCCGTGTTTACAAGGAGAAGACCCTCCCGCTGACCAGATATTACTATGACAAACAAATCTTGGTGCGTATCGATGGTCAAGGAGAGATCAGTGACGTATATGGGCGCATCCTGAAAGCACTGAAATCCTACAAAAAGAAGTAGTCATTGCCAGAGCAAAAGGTTAAAGACCAAGAACTTTTTACCCACATTTCATAGCCCCGTAGTGTAGCGGTCAATCATGCGGGACTCTGGATCCTGCGACGGCAGTTCGAATCTGCCCGGGGCTACTTCATCTCCATCCAGAGTCGGTCGTTTTATCATTCCATCGACATCTGTTCAGATCGCTTCTAGGTGGGTCGCTTCTATCGCTCGATGTCCCTGAAATAAAAATCTCCGTCCTGAGGGCCCCTTGCGAACATCGGGTCAGGGCCGAAGTGTGCAGCGACATCTTTTAATTCCATTCAGCATACCCGATTGACGGAAGTGACCGATTTGATCGACCGGCAACAAGTCCTCGGCAAGCTGGAATCCTACGACTTTAAGAATGCCAAGATCGGCGTCTTGGCATCCCATTCTGCATTGGATGTTTGCGATGGAGCAATCGAAGAGGGATTCCGCACTGTGGCGGTTTGCGAGGAAGGTCGGGACCAGACGTACACCAAGTACTTCAAGGCATACCGCAACGCCGATGGGAGCGTCCGGAAAGGTATGGTTGATGAGACCATCATGGTCAAGAAGTTCAAGGACACGATTTCCAAGAAAGTGATGGACCGGCTTACCGCCATGAACACCCTTTTTGTGCCCAATCGCTCCTTCACCTCATATTGCAGCCTCGATGCGGTCGAGAACGACTTCGACGTGCCGATGGTTGGCTCGAGGAACCTTTTGCGGAGCGAGGACCGAGGCGGCCCGCAGGACTATTATTGGCTGCTGAGCGAGGCAGGCATGCCATCGCCGAGGAAGGTGTCCAAGCCGGAGGATATCAATGCACTCACGATCATTAAACTGCATCATGCCAAGAAGAAGCTGGAGAGAGGTTTCTTTACCGCCTCGTCGTACGAAGAGTACCGATCTAAAGCGGACAAGCTCATAGCCCAGGGGGTCATCGAGGAAGAGAACCTGGCTGGAGCCCGAATGGAAGAATACATCATCGGACCGGTCTTCAACCTTGACTTTTTCTGCTCACCGCTCGAGGAGGAGGGCTCGAAGATCGAACTAATCGGCGTGGACTGGCGCTTCGAGAGTTCACTGGATGGGCACGTACGGTTGCCGGCAGAACAGCAACTGGCACTCAATGACAAACAGCGCATACCGGAATATACCGTTTGCGGGCATAACTCGGCCACGCTAAGGGAGTCACTGCTGGAGAACGCTTTCGACCTGGCTGAGAAGTATGTTAAGGCATGCAAGAAGCACTTTAGCCCAGGCATCATCGGGCCGTTCTGCCTCCAGACATGTGTGGACAAGGATCTGAAGTTCTTTATATATGACGTCGCCCCAAGGATCGGCGGTGGCACGAATGTACACATGGCGGTCGGTCATGCATATGGCAACTCGATGTGGCGAACCAACATGTCCACTGGAAGAAGGCTGGCCCTAGAGGTCAGACGGGCAATAGAACAGGAACGCGTGGAAGAGATCGTCACCTGAGCAGTCAGACTATCCTGCCTTAATGTCTGTGCCCCAGTGCTGCAGAACCGGCAAACCCTTAATTATCCTCTAACCGTCTGTCATGTCATGGACTGGCGCGTCGTAGACCTGGGAACGATGAGCCCTGCCCTCACCGCAGCAACGGACGAAGCTATAATGACCTTCTGCTCGAAAAGGTCGTTCGGGAACACGCTCAGTTTCTATTCGCGGGATCGCCCGACGATATCTCTGGGTTATTTTGAGAAGACCACGGAATGCATCGATTTGGAACTCTGCCGCGAACTAGGCATCGATGTCGTGCGGCGCCTGTCAGGGGGAAGCGCGATCTTCACTGATGAGGGGCAGATCATATATACAGTGACCGTCGAGGCCAGAATAGTACCGGAGAGCCCGATGGAGTCTTATCCCTTAATCTGCAGCGGGGTGGTCAACGCGCTCCGAAGCCTGGGCATCGATGCTAAGCACAAGCCACTCAATGACGTCGTTGTGAACGGCCGAAAGATCTCCGGAAGTGCCCAGACCAGGAGGTCGGGGGTTGTCCTCCAGCATGGGACGGTCATCGTCGATTCCGATCTGGAAACGATGATGCGGGTCATTCGTCAGAGGCCGGGTAAGCCTAGGAATTGTCAAGACATGACATCGGTGTCGCTCGAACTGGGCAGAAGGGTCGAGATGGCCGAGATAAAGACAGCACTGGTCACCGGTTTTGAGAGAACGTTCGGATCGACGATAAGGAAGGCATCCCTTTCGGACGAAGAACATGTTTTGGCGGAAAAACTGTCGGAAGAGAAATACGGGAAAGAGGTTTTCACGTTCCAGCGCTGATCACTCGAACGATTCTAGGTCCAGGAACGCAAGCTTCCTACCATCGATGAAGAATCCTACCTTCTTGTGCAGCATGATGGCGCTCTGACTATCCTGCAGCACGACGCTCTGGACGGCCTTTGCTCCTTTCTTCTTGCCTTCGGCTGCGACCTTTTTAAGGAGCTTGTAACCAATTCCCTTTCTACGCTGCATGGGATGGACCATCAGACCCTCGATCCAGACCACTTTCTCCACATTGAAGACGTGTTGGACCATCTGGGCGAAGACGAAGCCTACAATCTGCTTGTCCTCGATGGCCACATAACTGAGACCGGCATCCTTGTAGAAATCGAACGACCCCTTGGCCGAGGCGCCAAGCTGGTCTATGAGTTCCTGTGAAAGGGTGTCCCAGTTCTTCTTCAATGCCGTTTCAAGGTACTCCCTGACGCAGAACAACTCAAGCGCTCGAACGTGTCCTCTGTCCTCTTCCTTTAGTGCCCTGATCTCCACCATTACATCTCCTCCGGCGCTACGAGACCGAGGTTCCCGAGCGTGTTCCTCAGCACCCACATCGTACACTCCACGAGGCATAGCCTCGCATCCTGTAGCTCACCGGACTTGAGCACCGGGACGGCACCATAGAATTGATTGAACGCCGCCGCGACCTCATGCCCGTATGCGGGTAGCAGATGGACTCGCCTTTTCTCCCCTGCCTCCCTGACAACGGAGGGGTATAACGATAGTGTACGGATAAGCTTTCTCTCATATGGGTCGACGAGTTTTGCCGCGTCCGCGGTTCGGTCGTAGGACTCGACCTTACGCAGGATACTGCACGCCCTTGCATGCGCATATTGAACGAACGGGGCACTATTCCCTTCGAAGTTGAGCGCTTCCTCCCATTTGAAGACAAGCTGCTTCTCGGCCTGCACACGGAGAATATTGTACCGTATCGCACCGCTGCCGATATCACGGGCGATCTGCCGCATCTTCTCTTCGGACAGGTCGCGCCGCCTCACCTTCACCTCCTCGTAGGCCCGGTCGACTGCCTCGTCGATTAGGTCATCCAGATAGACCACGACACCCTTCCTGGTAGACATCCGCCCCTCTGGCAGGGAAACGAATGAATAGAAGACGCATTCAGGTACGCAGACCTTTCCTAGAATCTTGAGGGCAGCGGCTAACTGCTGCTGGCCAAGCTTCTGGTCCTCCCCCAGTACGTTGATCAGCACGTCGGCCCGGGTGAACTTATCCAGGTGATATGCGATATCCCGGGTTGTATAAAGCGTGGTGCCATCGGCTCGGGTGAAGAAGAACTTCGTACTCTTGCCGTGGATGCCGAAGGTCTCCAGATCCAGATAATAAGCTCCATCCTCCTCCCTGCAGAAGGGCGACCTCTTCAGTTGCTCGACGACCTCTTTAGCGCTACCGTTGAGGATGTACTGCGACTCCCAGGCGTAGTTGTCGATTTCAACGCCGACCTGGGACAGTGAGGTGCGGATGCCGTTCAGCATCAATTCCGTTGTCTCACGCACCTGAGTTATGATCTGCTGGTCGCCTTGCTCGAACCGTCTCAGCATCCCGGAGATTTGCTCCTGGACCTCGGTCTCGGCCTCCATTCTCTGGTTGGCCTTCTGATAGAAACCCACCAGGCGATGGTCGTCCTTACTCCTCTCGGTGGGGGCGACCTCAGATTTTGGAACGTTGTGAACGCCCCAGGTCAACAGAACGACTTGCTTTCCAACGTCGTTCACCAAGTACTCAGTGGTGACCTCGTATCCACAGGCTCGCAGGCATCGGGCTAATGTGTCGCCGATGAGCGGGTTCCGGGCCCTGCCGACGTGCAACGGCCCGGTAGGGTTCACCGAAGTGTGTTCGAGCAGGACCTTAGCATCCTTCGGCTCCCCCTTGCCATAGGACCCCATCCTCGAGATGATCTCCTTGACCGTAGTGGAGGCAAGAAAATCCTCCTTGACCTTAAAGTTTAGATATCCCCGGTCGGCCCACGCCCTATCTATTGTGGGCATCGGCCGCAACTTCGAGGCTATCCCGTTGGCGATCTCCACCGGATTCTTGCGCAGGGTCTTCGCCATGGGAAAGCACGGAATGGCTAGATCGGCCTTGTCCTGGTCCGGTGTTTCCACTTCGAACTGGACCTTGACACCCATGGCATCTAGGGTGGCGGTGACTGTCTGCATTACCTCTTCCTTGAACCGACCCATTGCATCCATTGCATTCACCCGGTCGAATACCGAAGCAGGGCGGCGATTCCGCCGAAAGCCTTCAGCAGCATGTCCCCCTCCTCCGAATCACTGGAAATGAGCTCCACCTTGGTGCCCATCGATTCCGCCTGTTCGAACAGGTCGTCCACGATGTCTATGTTCTTGGTCACGTTGGCACTGGCATTACATTTAGGGCACGGGATATCGTTGGGAACCACGGACACAGTGATCTCGGATATGGTGCCACATGACGGGCATTCGAGAGTCAGCCGGCGTTTCCTAATCCCCTCCGAAAGGAGAAGCACTTCCACCGCCCCGATCTTTATGGCCGCCCGGACTTGGTCCTCCCCGTACGTGGCCAGCGATCCCTCGTTCTTCCGGATCTCCTCTAGAAGACGCTGGATCAGTCGCTTCTCGCGCATCAGGTCCATGTCGAGAAGTCTGTCCTTTGCCTTCTCCACCAGCTCTTTCAGACCATACTCGTCGGTATAGCCTACATCGAAAGTATCGACCACTTTCTTCTGCAGCTCGTGGTGTAGGTACCCTTCCGAGGCAAAGTAATCCTTGGTCGGCCCTGGCCCGCCGATCAGTATGCCCTGGAGGCCTTCCAAGGGGAGCAATGATTCGGTGGCTATGTCCGCCGTCTTCTTATAGAACTCGTTGGCGGATATCTCGATCAAACGCTCGAACCTTTGAGCTGACTGACCTCCCATTCGGTGCTTCGAAGGCACCAAGGAGGCGAAGTTGCGTATGACGGTGATCTTCTTGCCGCGAAGGAAACCAAGCGTGGCCTCACTCCGGTCAATGACGATCAACCCATAGACCTTCTTTTCCAGAAGCATGTCCGACAGCGGCTCCAGATAGAAGTCCGAATCGCACCGGTACAGGAAGGTGCTTATGGGCTCTGGTGGCTCCAGGACATATTGGACCATACGAGTCTGGTCACCTCCGGCAGCGACCTCGCCCACGAAGAATATCACGCCGTTGAGCGGTGGCGTCTTGAAGTATTTGAGCCTCGCAAGGATCGACTGGATCGCTCCTTGAACGTTCTTCCTGGTCCCCTGGGACTTGATGTTCGACGACTGTGAGAACTCCTCGCGCAGGTATGCGGCTACGTCGGATATCTGCTTGTTCGGCGGAACGTAAACAGAGATCAGCTCGGTGCCCCTTCCCTTGAGGGTCCTAATCTCTTCCAACGCCCTTTTAAAGTCATACTTCTGGCGGTCGGAGAGCTGCTCCCCTTGAATATCGACTTGCATTTCTATGACAACCTATGGTTTTTTCTAGCAGTAACAATTACCCACATAAAGCTGTTGGTGCCCACATGGATAATGTCGTTGTTTCGTTGGGCGGTTCGGTGCTGATCCCAGGGGAAGATGACGCCGTACACCTGTCCAACCTTTCCAGATTGCTCATGGAAATGTCTGCCGAATACCGCCTGTTTCTGGTCTGCGGCGGTGGCAAGGTGGCTCGATATTATATCACCACCGGTCGCGGCATTGGCATTAGCGAAAGGGAGCTGGACGAGCTCGGGATAATGGCCACTCGGATCAACGCCAAGCTGGTCTCGCTGTCGCTCGGGGAGATGGCCATCGACACCATCCCAATCACTATAGAAGAGGCGGAGAGGGCTGGATCTTCTGGCAAGATCGTGGTCATGGGTGGGACCGTCCCGGGTCATACCACCGATGCGGTCAGTGCCATGCTTGCAGAGAAAGTGGGAGCGGTACGAATCGTCAATGGAACCTCCGTCGACGCGGCCTTTACCGCAGACCCTAAGATGGTCAGGGACGCGAAGCGCCTGGGCACCATCACCCATGAGGAACTCAATCGTCTGGTTAGCCATGAAATGCATTGCGCCGGTCCTTCACATGTCTTCGATCCATTGGGGGCGTCCATCGCAGCGAGGGCCAACATACCCATCTATATAATCAACGGCCGGAACATGAAAGAGATGAGGGCGGCGATACAAGGCAAGAAAATCAAGGGTACACTCGTCTTTGATTGATGCCATAACATTATTGGCCTGGAGTCGCATGACTCCCTGATATGAAGCTAGGTGGGGCCTCCGACGCCAGGGAGAGGAAGCTTGAGAAACGGATCGAAAAGGCAAAACGCCCTCACTCGACCTATCAGGACGCGCTATTGGTGGGTGTATCCTTTTGTATCTTGGCGGGTGTATTGTTCGCATTATCAGCAGCGGTCAGCTGGGCGGACATAAAGATGCCGGGATCGGCCATCGATCACCGGTACATCATGGACCTGGGCAAGACCTCAAGTGATTTCGCTTTCCTGTGGATCATTCCGTTCGGTGGTATCGCTCTGGCAGTAACATGTATCGCCCAGCTCTCACGAACGATAGTCGAGAGCAGGTGGAAGCGTGAGGTCGCGGTGGTCACACTCGTTCTGGCTCTGATCACATCTGTGGTCTCGATCATCTCGGTCTTTTGGTTGCAGAACCAGGTTATCAACCCGGCAGGAGGCGACTCAAGTTATGGGCCGGGTGTGTTCCTAGCCGTTTTCGGAGCAGTGCTGGCGATTGCCGGTTCGCTAACCCTGTTCGCCAACGTTATGAGGGACGAGGAAAAGAGCGAATTGCCGGAACGTTGGGCGAAGAGCAAGGATAAGACCGAAGAGAAAGAATACGTCATGCCTCCGGAAAAGCCCAAGGGCAGGGGCATGAAGTGCCCGAAGTGCGGCGCCCAGGTCAAGCCCGGCTGGGACGAGTGCCCGGTCTGCGGGGCAGAACTGGATTGAATCGTTCAGAGTGCTTCCAGATCATCGCTCTCGACGACCTTCAGCCCGCAGGACTCGGCAATCTCCTTGACATGATTCGCCTTTGCCTTGGGCATCGATTTCTTATGGATGAACGCCAGAGTGGCCGAGCTTGCCTTTGCCGCGTTCACGACGGTCTCTGAGAACCTTTCCTCGGTCATTCCTTCCATGGCGTAGTTCGGGAACATGTGTCCGAACGATATCTTCTTTGACAGGGCGATCTCCGTGAACCTCGGAGCGTAGTGCCCGCCTCCAATGCCAATGGCTATAGGATATTCATGAACGTTGACACCCAGCAGCGTCTTGGCAATGACCTGCGCAGCACGCTGATTCTCCCAGTTGGTCTTGTCGCTGCCAATCTCGATGAAGAGCGTCGGCTTCTTCAGAGATGGACCGTGGTGGGTGGTCTCGAACGAAATCTGGAATGGAAGCTCGGCCGCATTGACCTTGAGTCCTCTCAAGAGCGAGGTCATTAGGTGGGGGGCAGAACGGACCAGCATTCCCTTCTTTCCTCCAAACTCAGCATTGTTGTAGTTGCCGATCGGATGTACGGTGAGCGTCGGAATCCCGGACTCGGACCTATGTTTGGACAGGAACACGACCTCGTCGACCTTAATGCCGAGCCTGTCCGATACATCCTGGTCGACATTGTCGGCGAAGAGATGTCTCTCCCTAATCGTAACGACCGCGGTGTCGCCAATGCACTTGACGAGGCTTCCATCATATTCTCCTCTGACCGCGAAATCCCCTTTTTCGAACAGCCTGTCCCGTATGTTAACGCTGGCGACGTCCTCCAAGCTGCAGATGAAAAGCCTCATGAAGAGACCTCAATCGTTACCTCCAGAATAATCTTTTCTTATCCCCCTGTTTCATCGTGAGAGTTAGCGCGTTCTCTCCTGTCTGTGCCTTGAGTAATCTGTTATTACGTGTAACAATCTGGATTTGAATCGTTGATAATCATTAAAGCATCGACCGCCTTTTACGAAGCATCGCTCATGCTTGCAGAGTAGCATATTGAAATTGATGGGTGGTCCAATGAAAAAGAGATCGGAAACGTACATGATATCTGTAATTATCGCGCTTATGCTATTATTCGGAGCGTTCTTTGTAGTTGCCGGCGATACAGTGACCGCGGCACAGGATGGCGATTATACATATACGGTGAACGAGGGCGATGCCACCATTACTGGATATACCGGTGCCGGTGGAGCGATCACTATTCCTTCCACCTTAGGGGGTCATGCTACGGTTGCGATTGGGGACGGTGCGTTCGAACGATGCTCCAACCTGACATCCATCATTATTCCCATGGGCGTTACCTCCATCGGGATCAGTGCTTTCTACTCCTGTTCCTCGATGACCTCCGTTACCATCGGAAGCGGTGTCATAACAATCGGTCATGATGCGTTCGACCAATGCGTCAACCTGACCTCGATAACCATCCCCAACAGCGTCACATCAATCGAGGACCAAGTGTTCCAGGGCTGCACCTCAATGACCTCCGTTACCATCGGAAGCGGTGTCACGACCATAGGAGACCGCGCGTTCATAGACTGCATCTCACTAACCTCGATGACTATTCCTAAAAACGTTACTTCAATCGGGGACAGTGCATTCGACTACTGCTCCTCCTTGACTTCCGTGACCATCGGGAGCGGTGCCACTACAATCGGGAACTACTCGTTTGCGGACTGCGCCAATCTGACCTCGATAACGTTCTTAGGAATGGTTGCCCCCACTAACGTTGGTGCAGATTGGATCGTCCTTTCAGGGGCGGGAATCGAAGGCCATGCATACGCGGCCTCAAATTTCCCTGCTTCTGGAGGCGTTTTCAATGGATTGAGGATGGGAACGGCTATTGCAGACAATTCGGATGGCAAAAGCAACACATCGACACAAAGTGCTTCGATGGCAATGGTGTTGGTGCTGCTTGCCTTACTAATTCTCGTGGTGCTGCTGGTGATGCGCAGACGCAAGGCCAAGAAGTGACCTGCGCACAAAACACCTTACAAATTCTTTACACGTAGAGATGAGCTATCGACCTAGTTTTGAGAACAGTTCATGCTTTATAAAATAACAGCGCCAGAGGGTATGATTTGCCTTGTATGTGCATCCAAATAGCCTAAATGTAATAATCAGCGACATAGCATGAAATAGCCTTTTTCGAATTCGATCAATATGCCGAGCCCTGTCACTATCGGCGAGAGGATCGTCCTCCATCTTGCTCAGTACTCAAAGTTCAAGGACGACTTCGATGCCCCCATCGATGTAAGCCAAGACGGTATTGCTGAAGCACTCAGGATATCACGAGCGCATGCGGCGATCGAGCTCAAGAAGTTGAAAGAATCGACACTTGTGGAGGAAAGGATAGCCCATATCCGCAGGGGTAACACCAAGAGGAAGGTTTACTACCTCAACAAGGCTGGGGAGGACAAGGCCAATAGCCTGAAGGCCTATGCCGACCGGGAGGGCATAGAGATCAGACCCCTCCTGGACCTTAGGAAGTGCCAGGGCTCCGAGCTATGGGCGTCGCTCGACCCCAGTTATCATCCGATTCTGACACAGGCCTGCATATTCAGGAAACCGTTCAAAAGGACTACCCTGCCAGAGACGAGCATATCCCTATTTCCCGAGGACAAGAACGGGATGGTGGATATTCCCGAGCTGCTCAAGGTATCGATCCCGTAGTTAGCTGAAAAATCCGAACTCAAGCAGTATCACAGCTTCGCCGCCGATTATTGGCTTAAGGAAGGTGACCACCGGGAGAGGCTCTATCACTTGATCCAGTCTGGGAGGGTAAAGGAGGCAGAAATGATGATCGCATCGAAGGGGCCAGAACTCCTTTCACGGCCTGACAAAGACCTTTACGATCTTCTTTCGGTCATCGTTGCTCCGGCGGAGAAATATGCAACAAGGATCTATATTGCCCAGGGAGAAGCAGTGCGCGGTTCGCTTCAATTTGACAAGGCCCTGGCCTCAGCGGAAAGATTGATGAGCAGGATCAACGAGGCCGATAAGAAGGCTGGAACGTGCCTCAAGGCCAGGACTTTGATGGACAAGGGCGACCTGGAAGAGAGCATACCTTACTACTTGGCAGCAAGATCGATGGCCGTGTTGACCGACACTGTGCTCGAATGCGATTATGCGGAAGCACTGACCAGACTAAGAAGGTTCGAAGAGGCCCATCAATGCCTGGATAAGTTGATAGTGAGCGGCATCAAAGGGATGGACCCGGAAAACCTGGAACTGGTCTATTTCCAGCTGGGCAGCGTCCTGTTCCGCTCAGGAAATGGTAACGATGCGATCCGATATTTGAGCAAGGCCTTGGGATTGGCTAGACCGGGCAATAAGAGCCGCATTTACCAATGCATGTCCGAGTCATACGCCTCGATCGGTATGTCGGAGAAGTCCCTCGAATACGCCAAGAAGGCCAAGATCAAATGATTGGGCTTTGCCTCAAGGTATCCATATCCGTGACATATAGCTCCCGGATATCCTTCATGCCGTAGCGTAGCATAACCAGTCTTTCAAATCCAAGACCCCAGGCGAGCACTGGATGGTGTATACCTAACGGTGCGGTGACCTCCGGCCGGAAGACCCCTGCACCACCGAGCTCCATCCAAGTACCGTTATAGTAGATATCGACCTCGAGTGAGGGCTCGGTGTATGGGAACGGACTGGGCCTGACACGCACCGTATCGAAACCCATCCGATGGTAGAAATCCTTGAGAACAGCCACGAGCATATCGAAGCTGGCATCCTCCTCCATGATGAATCCCTCGATCTGCACGAACTCTGGTAGATGGGTCATGTCGATCGACTCGTTCCGGAAAACACGACCGATGGAGAACAATTTGGCCGGTGGTTCCGGATGCTTTGCTAGGTACTTGACGGAGTTCACCGTAGTATGTGTCCGGAGCAGCGCCCTCTCCGCCTCGGTGCGAGACCATTTATATCGCCAGCCACACGAGCCGGTATCACCGCCGCATTCGTGCATTTCCTTGACCTTCTCGACCACTATCTCATCGTCCAGATCGAGCCGGCCGGGTTCTTCAGGTAGAAAGTATCTTGCAGATCGCGTGCAGGGTGGTCCTGCGGCGTGAACAGCGCATCCATGTTCCAGAATGCTGGCTGCACGTACTCATCGTCGATCTCGGTGAAACCCATCTCAACGAATATCCGACGCACCTCATCGGCCATTCGGGTAAGGGGATGCTTCTTGGCCGGGTAGACGGACGAAGCGAACGTCCTAATATCATACTTGCGGAACTGGACCTCCTTCCATTTTCCGGATTGGATCAGCTCCGGCGTGAGCTGCGCCACCTCTTGTTTCAATTCGACCCCGAGTGAAATGATCTCTTTTCCCGCCTCGGCCATGATCAGTTCTCGGGTGACGACCAGTTTCTCCGAGATGATGTCCTGCCGGGACTTGAGCTGAGAGATGATGTTCTTGTCTGCCTCTTCCTCGAACAGGTCATGCTCCTCCAATAGCTTGAGGAACGTCTCGTCGGCCATGTCGCCGTCGATATTCTTCTTTCCTTGCTCGGTGAGCGTAATGGTGGGCTGGCCCGACGACCTGTCGATGTTGGCCAATCCCTTCCTCTTCAGCCAACCGACGGCGAGCGAGGACACCTCCGGTGTGATATGGACCTCCATGTCCTTCAGCGTGGAAACGCCGTTCACTGTTGCAAGGTAGTTTAACGCCCGGCGCTCAGGCAACCCTACCACATTAATGTCCTTCGTCTTCAGGGAGAAGCACTTCCTAGCGCTCTCCTTGACGGTGACGAGACCTTTCGCCTGCAGCCATGAAGCGGCGTTCATGACTTCGACCAGCTGCTCGAAATGACCTGCCTCGAAGATCCTTTCCGGTGACGCATTGCCGTTCAGCTGGTTCAGCATGAGGAGCACCCGCTTCTCTTGGTAGCTCAGGCCCTCTAGGATCTCCTTGGCATTCATATGATGACAGGAAAAACTCCTCTCTATTTGACAGTTTGTTTATCGTAGTTCGGGGCGGCGGGCTGGTTTGATGTCGATGACAGGTGTTCCGTTCAGCGCGTCCAGGCCTTTGACAGTGAGTATGTTGCCCTCGACCGACAGCAGCTTTACCCGGGTCACACCAATAGGATTCGGGCGGTTGGGGCTGCGCGAAGCGAACACTCCTACCAATGGGTTGTCAGGGTTGCCCTTCGGATGCACTTTCATCTGCGGCCCTGAGCTTCGGTCGAACCAGAACAAGACATCGATCTCGTCCATCTCCTCGATCCGGAAAAGACCTTCGGCCAACTCCATGCGAATCACTATCTCTGAGACGACATCGGAAAAATCGCTGTTCTCCTCTTCGCCGTTCCTTACAAAACCGATGGGCTCGAGGTTCAGCATTATCCCTTCATAAGGTAGTCATCAAGCTTGTCCTTGGCTTCCTCGCGCTTTTGCTGGTGCACCTCAAGGAACTTGACGATTTTGTCAGTCAGCATCATCTTGCATTCGCCGCACAATATCTCGCCCTTGCGGCATTTCTCGGACAGGTCGTCCATGGCCAGGTCCTCCTTTTCGAACAGGTAGTACTGGTACTTGAACACGGAACAGACCTCGGGTTTGCCGCCGGTCTTCCTCTGTTCTTCGACCGAAACGGCACCTCCGGTGAACGCCGTGCCCACCTTCTTCCGGATGGTCTTGGGATTGTCGGTGGTGTAGATGGTCGAGTTCGGCTGGGACGAGGACATCTTGTCGCTGCCGGTGAGCCCGGGGAACATCTTGTTGTGGATGAGCGCCGGCTTGTTGTATCCCAGTAACGGAGCCACGTCTCGCGCCACGCGGAAGTGCGGGTCCTGGTCGATGCCGCAGGGGATCAGGCAGGGTGTGTTCTTTCCGTACAGCGCGTTTTCGATGAAGCAGGGCGCCGCCTGCATGCTGGTGTAGTAGATCGACCCGATGTTGGTGCTGTTGTCGAAGCCGAAGACCGCTTTAGCGGTCGAGAAAGTGACTCGCTTGGCGACCTTCAGTGCTAACGGGTACAGCATCTTGATGACCTCGGTGTCGACCATGATCTTGGTCTTGTTCACGTCGAAGCCGAGCGCTATGACGTCAAGCGCGTTCTCGTACGCTGCTTTTTTCGTGTCGTCGAGCTGCAGATTCTCATTGAACAGGTACTTCTCGTCGTCGGTCATCTGGAAATAGAGGTTCGAGCCGAACGTGTCCTGCAGGTACTTGGTGAACATCCAGGGCATCAGATGTCCCAGATGGGTGTGGCCGGACGGGCCTCGACCGGTGTAAAGAAAGAACTTGTTGCCCTTGTCGTACTCGTTAAGAATCCATTCCAGGTCCCGCTGCGAATAGACTATGCCGCGCTTCAGCAGCGGGTGCAGCTCGCCGTATTTCGATAGGCGCACCAACATGTCGTCATCGATGCGCTTCGTGCCGAACCGAAAAACGAGCTCGTCGTAATCGATGTCGCCGGTAACTTCCCACGGCGTGACCTTGAAGTCCTTTTCCATTTACACACCAGTGAGCGGAGAATGGTTCCGGGGGTAAAAAGGATTGCGAGGGCACGATTCTTTATAAATCAGAGTTGAACGAGCAGCAATGAGCAGCCAGGGTGATATACCCTACTTGTGATGCTTATCTTCAGTGTCGCTGAGTTCCTTCAATGCCGGGCATGACGCCCCTTTCCGGCCCTCCCCACAAACCTCAGTCAGGCTCGAGTTGGTTTCGGCCTTCTCACCTTCTGCCACGCCAATGGCCTTAATGCTACGGTTCTTGATCACAGAGGCGACTATGGCCACGCCGAGGATTAGGACGATGACGGCAAGGGAGTCAAGCACCGAGATGTGCACATAGTCGGACAAGAGCATCTTGGCGCCCACGAAGCTCAGGATGCTGGCAAGGCCGTACTTCAGGTAGTAGAACAGGTTCATGATGTGCGACAGCAAAAAGTACATCGACCTCAACCCGAGGATGGCGAACACGTTCGAGCTGTACACGATAAAAAGATCGGTGGTGATTCCCAGGATAGCCGGTATTGAGTCTACGGCGAAAATAATGTCAGTGCTCTCTATCACCAGCAAACAAATGAACATCGGGGTGGCCCATGTGGCCATCTTACCCATTTCGTTCGTTTCCCGAACAAAGAACTTGTCACCTTCGTAGCCTTTCGTCACTGGAAGGAACTTGCGGAAGAAACGCACCATGACATTGTGCTCGGGCTCCACTGACTCCTCTTCCTTCTTGAATGCCATCTTCAGCCCAGTGTAGATAAGGAACGCACCGAAGATATAGAGGACGAACGCGAACTGATCTACCAACGTCACTCCGACCAGGATGAACGTCAGCCTGAACACCAATGCTCCCAGTATGCCGAAGAATAGGACCTTGTGCTGGTCCTGCCTCGGTACGCAGAAGGATCCAAAGATGAGGATGATTACAAATAGATTATCCACGCTCAACATGAGCTCCATCAGGTAACCAGTGGTAAACTCCAGGCCAGACGTGGACCCCATCGTAAGATATATCCAGACATTAAATACGATCGCAGCACCGATAAAGAAAGCGACCTGGAGCATCGCTTCCCTGGGCTTTATTATATGGACCTTACGATTGAATACCCCCAGGTCTAGTGCTAAGAGAGCGGTGATGCTGACGGCAAAAATGATCCACGCGGTTATGTTCACTTCTGTCAAAGAGTTCACCCGTACCAGATGGATGCCTGATATCTGATGCCTGGCCTCCACCCGTTCGTTGTAAAAAGGCCAAATCGCTCTGAATATAAAGGTTATTCGAGGGAAATTTTTCTCGCGTATCTATGTGAATAATGGAAGGAAAGCATGTAAATGCGTCTTTTATTCATCTTATTCATAAAAATATTTATGAAAATGTAATCGCTCAACATTTTTTCATAATCAGGCCTTATCATTTTATCTATCAATCCAATGGATTATCATGCCGATGGAGAACCTGAAGCCTGGCATATTCGATCAGGATCGTCTTGAGCGGTCCAAGAGGATCTCCTGGCTGGACATGGACCGAATCACGGGAACAAAATGCCTCGTGGTCGGCGCTGGCGCACTGGGAAATGAAGTGGTGAAGAACCTCGTTGCAAGGTAAGCCAGATGTTGGAATGATGAACTCAATCAAGAAGGTTTGGGGCGCCAAACCATTTCCTTTCTTTTTCAACTAGAGCCAATGGCATAGCAGATCCAATTAACGCCCTGTTCAACTACGGTTATACAATGCTAGAATCACAATGTTGGAGAGCAGCGAACGCCCGTATAGGCGGGGAGCCACTTTTTGCATGCCATCACCAAAGTCAGAAAATATTCATCATTTGATAATATGAAGATTATATCTTAAGTTATTCTCGAGAGTTATGGGCGATAATCGAGTGCCATGAAATAGAATGAAAGTGTTTTTAGAACGAGCCCACTTGCTGGACCACATCCTCTCTATATTTTATTGGATAGATTCTGTGCCTTGATTCTACCAATTTGCAAAGGCTTATCCTCCTCAGGAATGTTGTACCCATGAGGGACGGTAATGGGTCAATGCCCTAGGTGTGGAAGAAAGCAACTTCTGAGCAGCGGCCTCTGCTCAAATTGCAGCACGGCAGAATCCAATGAACGGGTGCGTAGAAATATCGAGGCCATAAGGGCAAGGCTACCCAAAATATTGGATGAGAATCTATGGAATGTTGTTAATCGCCGGTTCGGGATGTCTGGTTTAACTGAAAAAGATTGGTCGATGATCGACAAATTGATAAGGAACGACCGCCAGCAATTCTTGCTGTTAACGAGCAAAATAGAAAGTGAAAAATTCTTGTCTGGTAGCTATTATTCACCGGATACCAAGAAAACAACGCAATACTATTCTAACTGGGAACAAACGTTGGAGATCAGCTATGTTTCCACGGTTACCTGGGATAACCTGGCAAGTCAAATGAAAGCATGTTTCGATAGAATACTCAGCCGGGCCGAGACTTATTGTACCGCAGAGATTGCCATTCGCTCGGGACGATATGAGGACGCTGCCAAAGCCTTCGAACAATTAACATTGTTCGAGGAAGCTGGGAGGGTTCGCAAAATGGCCCTCCAGGAAAGGAACACCTCAAGGAACGTCTCGGTGAATATGAACCAATTATTGGATCAGGTTCGCAACGGTGGTCTCGCCCTGGCATATAAATGTCCAAGTTGCGGCGGCTCGATCAAGATCGATAAAGACTTCGATCCAGGAATGAGAGTCTGTGGATATTGCGGGACCCCGCTCGATACAACTGTGATTGCCACAATGTTAAAGAACATTTAGATGTTCGAAATCCAGGCAGGAACGGCGTCTCCGAATGTCCGATGGTTCGTGATTAGCGATCATTTGACATGTTGGAAGATGGGCTTCGCCGGGAGAGAGGGAGCGAACTTCGCATGGAAATCTAAAGTGATTTCTTTCGCGGCGATGCGCTTTTCGACGGCCTGTTCGATGATGCGCTCGAGCTCGACGAACATCGGGGTAGGGCTGTATCCCTTCTGCACATAGCCGCTCGCTCCGGCGTTGCAAGCCTCCATGACCAATTCTTCCCTGCCGCGGCCCGTGAAAAGTATGAACGGGATGGACTCGTCCCGGCTCCGGACGCATCTCAAGAACTCCAGGCCGTCCATCCCCGGCATCTGGTAGTCCGATACGATAACGTCGAAGCGGCGTCCGGCAATCTTCCTGAGTGCTTCCTTTGCAGATATGGCCGTTTCGACCTTCAGCCTCCCGGACATCTCCAGGAACTCCTTGCCGAGTTCGAGCATTCCCCTCTCGTCGTCGGCGTAAAGCACGTCCAACATGGATACCGTGAACTATTTTACGATTCATGAACTATTAAAAGTGGTGGGCTTAGTACGGAACTTGATAATGTTGTTCCAGGCTGGGGTCGCCCCGGACCAGCTCTGGGCGCACATGTTCCCGTTAATAATGCGATGGCCGGTGACGTCCGGCCACCTCGCGGATTCCATGATGATCCTGCGGTGACCATTGTAGGTGCTTCAATGACCCGGCGCTTTTGACGGCTTGCTTTCGATTCTGACAGCGGTTACCTGTCCGATCGCAGTGAGCCTAGCAACTCCTCAAATTCCGAAAGTTCTTTATCGCGTTCCGTCGAATTGCTTATCGCACGCCGGCCCGGAAGTGCATGCATCCGACACCAAAGATTCATGTGTTCTCGATCAGACCGACGTGCCCCTGTCGTTGCCAGGTGGGGGCGCCGACGGGTAACGGAGATCGAGAAGATAATCAATCTGTAATTTTCCTGATCGTGTTGATGATCATCCCTCTTTTATTTACGAGATCGTACTCCGACGGCGTGACCTTCCACATCCCCGCGACCCGCCTGACCAACGCCTTGGCCTTGCAGTATGCCGTGAAAAGACTCCCGTCGACGGTCAGCCATTTCCCTCCCCGGTCCATGATCTTCCACGTTGCAAGCTCGGCCCAATCCATGGAACAAAGACCGTCTGGAAGGTGTTAGGCGTTGCGGGGGGAGGGGAGCGAAGTGCTGAAGCGATAATACGATGAATGGTGAAAGGATTAAGCCCCATCTGCCGAATGGGTGTTCGGTGGTCGTATTGGAAGAACCTACATTAGCAGAAATCAAGGAACAACTGGATAGAATAGAAGAAAAACAGGATAGACATGTTAGGACCGGGGCTCAGGTCACGATGTATACCATAGGCCTGACAATAGCAATCATAGGAACAACGCAGATCAAGCAAGGAGAAATAACTGGATGGGGTATCTTCGCTCTCAGCGTTATTGCTTTGGTTATAGGATATTTCTACGGTAGAAAGAAGCCGACGAAGAATGCGACTTCCCAAAGCAGTTAGGACGCCTCCGACAGGATCGCGGAGATCGAAAAGCGACGTCATCGACCGCATAAATGAACGGCCAAATTGTCGTTCCCCGCCAATAAGAGGGAGTTCGTTAATATATCCATTGCTTAAATGCATCTTCTAAAATATTGATACTGACCCTTTGTTATACTGATGTTTTATGATAAGGAAAAGTCAGAAGCTCTTTCATGCTCCAATTCCGATCTGTGATTCCCAGCTCTCGCATGGGCGTCCATTTGCGCATCTTTCCTGAGGCATCCAGATGCCTCAGCGAACCATGAGGGCGGCAGAAGTTGTAGCTGGCGAAGTAGAACGTCATGTGGGCATCCAGACGGTATGTTCTCTTGGAGAAAGCCAGCGTTTTCCGGGTCAGGCGTTTGTTCTCCTGGCGGATGGTCAGGTTGCACCGTTCGATGAACGTCGTGGATATGCTGGCAGGGCCAGCATACTCTCCGAAGATCTGTCTCTTCTCCACTTCGACCAGGTGTCCGTTCTGCTGATGTTTGATCACCTGGGCATAGCTGAGGCCATCATCCGGAACCATCGCTGGCACTTTCGGCCTGCCACGCAGGCCAGTTTTGGGGAACGAGACGATGTGACCGTAAAACTTCAGTATCGCGTCGGTGTAGAACTTCAGCCCATCGCTGCAAAAGGATGGTATGCCAGCAATCCTTTCCTTGACCCACTTCAGCAATTTGTTGGCCGAAGGTTGCTTTCTCTCGCCCACGACGTGGGCGAGGACGACCTTGTGCTCCGGGTCGAACGCTACCCAGACCCACGTTCCATCGTCCTCAAACTGCTCCATTCTCGGAACTGTTTTTTTTGGACGAAGGTCCAGAGCTCGTCCAGTTCGACCTTCGACACTTTCATTTCCTTGAGGAGCACCGTATTCACCTCCTCAGCGTGCTCTGCCGCCCGATTGAGCCAGTTGCGAACGGTATCCAGCTTGGTCTCCAGAACTTCGGCGACCGCTCGCATGCTCATGCCTTTGACAATCATTTTCAACGCTAACAGAACCTTCTCGTCCTTGGTCTTGAAGTCAAAGAACGCGGTGTTCCTGCGGCCGCAGAACGTGGTGCCGCAGGAGCGGCACACGTACTTCCTGACGCGGCCGTTCCGCGTCTGGTAGGTGCCGTTCCCGGCAATGTTACCCTGACCTACCTGGCCATACATGCCACAATCCTTGTTCGGACATGCTTCATCGATGAACTTAGATTTCGGTCCCCTGGCTCCCATGATCCATCCCAAATCGTGATGGTTGTCAGAGAATAAATAACTTCACCATATTACGGGGTCAGTATCAAAATATTGGCTGGGATGGAAATGACAGGGCAGCACCACATGCGGGTCCTCATCGTAGAGGACAACAAGGCCGACGCACGACTGGTACGGGCTCTCGTCGAGGAAACGGGGTTGCCTACTGACATCACTTTTGTAAGGGACGGAGAAGGGGCGATCCAAATGATGGAAAGCGCCGCAAAAGGTGACGCCGGGATTCCCGACCTGGTCCTGCTCGACATCAACCTCCCCAAGAAGAACGGTCATGAGGTATTGGCATCCATAAGAGGGGATGACCGCTTCGCGCATACTTTTGTGGCTATGTGCTCGGGCGCCGACTCCGTTGAGGACAGGGCAAGGGCATGCGGCAATGGGGCCAACGAATATTTGCAGAAGCCGATGGACCTCGAAGAGATGGAAACGATGGTAACGAGCTTACGGCGGATCCTTTCCTCGTTGAATTAGGATCCAACCTGTCGTATATTTTTGACTTCGGTGCAGCAGGCATCGGGAAGATCGCCCTAAGGCCACACATTTAACCGTACCTACGTCCACGTCGCGATGTCGCCGACCGGCACGCAGAGATTGTAATATTGATTCTGAAAAACCTCCGATGATTTCTTATCATCTTGCACTTTGCAGCTCATTGTGCGTCGCCGGTCGGTGTCTCCAGCTTTCCTCACATTTGTTAGGTTCAAAGCCGGCGGCGCACACATCCCATCGGTGACCGGCTCACGGAGATCGAGCGGTTCCCAGATAATGCAAAGCAATAAGATTGGATAATAGCTATTCTTCTAGGTGGGGGAGCGATAAATATTATCCTGCAGAAGGGAGCCAAGGACCTATTCGACGATGAGTTCACGATTCGCATCCTGACCGCCTTGACTGCACGAGACCTCTCCCACAACGAGGCGATAGCTCTCGGTGAAAGCGCACCTCATGCGGAGTCAATCCTGATGTCATTGCAGGCGATTGGGCTTATCGAGCCGTACTGCGGGCCGCTCCAGCCGTCGACATGCATGTACAAGCTGACGGAGGAGGGCAAGGACGCCGCCGACAGGCTCACGGAGATCGAGCGGATGATCAAGAAATAGCCGAGGCATGACGATGCCTTGGCAATGATGTTGAATCTATCATTGGGCCAGCAGATTTATTAAACTAGGTTGACTTAAGTGTATTTGGTGGGACCACTTCTCTCAGCCCGTTGATCCAGGAATATAGCTCATTTCTTGCGTTAAGAGAGCGGGCAAAAGAAACGGGATGCGTTGATTTTAGAGGGATCTCATTCATCTATCCAAGCACTTTGCTCCCCGCAATTGTGCATTGCAGACAGAATGGCGGAAGATATTATCCGCCCAGCAACTCCTCGACAGCCTCATATTTGGAAAGGATACTGAGCCCCTTCAGCGGCCATATGACCGGGAATTACCCCTCGAGCAGCGTTCCTATCGTTCCGCTGCCTCGTAATGTTGAACAATCCGAAGCCGTGCTGAAGAGCATCTATAGACTCTATAATGACGGCAAGCAGATCGGTGGAACGACCGCCTTCAAGAACCTTATTAACGAGATGGTCAACAACATCTATGAACACAGCGCATTCACTAACGCGTATTTGATGGCTCAGAAATACCCAACAAAAGGGTTCGTAGACATCTGCTTCTGCGATGATGGAATCGGCATTCATGGTAGCATGAAGAAATTCGGAATGATCTTCGATGACGATTTTATGGCGATCCGCAAAGCTATAAGTGGGACGTCATCAAAAATGACTGAGGGAAGAGGGTATGGACTATCCACCAACATAAGGATGTGCACTGAGGGTTTCGGCGGTCAATTCCTGGTGGTCTCGGGCTCTGGTGCTATCAGTTTGAGCAATAACGAGTCACAGCGACAGGGTTATAAACTCTCAGAGCAGTCATCATATTCTGGGACAATTATAAGTATAAGAGTCCCATTCCCGGCGCCGGAGGTCAATATCTATGAATTCCAAAATTAATAGAGTGGAAATATCAAAGGCAATTTCCGAAGATCTTGCTAGTAGATACTCTGCCTCTAAGTTCATCGAAGACCTGAGCAAGTACGGTTCCATGAAGATTGAGGTAGATTTCTCTAACGTGAAGACGATAACGAGATCCTTTGCCCATGAGTACATGACAAGGAAAAAGGCATCTTCCCTGAACATAGTCGATGAGAACATCCCACTTCCCGTTCAAAGGATGTTCCATGTGGTAGAAGAAAGCCCCGAGAGGAAGGATTTGATAGATACGTCATCGTATCAGATCACGAACCTTTAGTCCATTTTTATAAACAATTGTGGGTTCGTCGGCCGGATACGCTTTCGGTACTCAGCGATGTGTCGCTTTCGACATGTACTCCCCGACCTTCCGCAGGGAGGCGGTAGGTGATAGTGCCCCATTGATAATCAGGCCGGAAGGATGTTATCCTTACCACTTCGATAGTTTAACGCGAGGCCGGCCGCGAGTTGATCTCCTTAGATAACCCGTGATTCTACCACCTAGAGGCCGGCCGTCACAACCTCACTTCAAGCGGATCTCCGCAGGATCCAAACCGACCGCCATCAGCGCCAAAAAGCAATTATCCAAGGAGCACCGATGATGTCAGGCACGACCGGCCCACCACCATGATCCCGCCCGGACATGGTCCGGTTCGTCATTCAAGGCCGGCGTGCACCATCTGCATAATTGCGCGACATGATCTCGATGGCAAACGGGATGATGAGGTTGACGGGAGGAGGAGGGCGAAAGTCCCCCCCGTGACACGTTTTGTCGTGCGTCCACCGTATTTCAAACGCAAAAGGAACCGATAACTATATACTTCCATAAATGTCAATAGATATATGCGCGGCCGACCGACGGGATCCGACACCAAACTTCCCGTCAATATGTTTGGTCGGCGCGCCATAAAACATCTGTTGTGCCCATATTTATGTTATTGGACGTGGCCGGTTGATCTTGATTCCCACCCGTACGAATGCTAGTGGGAACGTCTCCGGTATGCCGCCAAGGGCACTCTGATCTCGAACAGTGCTCCCTGTCCGGGCACGCCCTTCTCCTCGATCGTCATCCCGGTGATCGCCAATATCTCCTTTGCCATCATGAGGCCGCGGGGGGCATCCTCCCTCGGCCCTGTTTCGAAGATCGTTTTCTTGAGATCGGCCGGCACTCCCATACCGTCATCCTCGTACGTCAGGATCAGCACACCATTCTGCTCACGTGCCGACATGCGGATCCTGGTCGTCTTCTGGCCATGACGTATGGTATTTTCGAACAGTTGGTAGAAGACCCGACCGACCAACGCGTCCGAGAAGATCTCCCAGCCGTTGACGTCCAGGTCGAAGGAGATGTATTTCAGGTCGAAACTCGATCTGAGTTCCTCGAGGCCCATGTCGAGGCGGTACCAGCTTGACGGGGCCTTCCCCATGTTCTGATACTCGCGCGCGAAGTTGAGGTACGATTGTATCTTCTCGGTGGCATGCTGCATGCATGCCACATGCTCCGTGGAGACGGGGCGGCCCGGATTATGCCGGACCCTTTGGATCTGCTCGTTCAGCACAATGAGCTGGTTCTGTACGTCGTGCAAGGTGATCCCCGACAGGAGATTGAGCTTCCGGTTCACCTCCGTAACCGCGCGCCACGCCATCTTCCGCTCCGAGACGTCCACGGCGATTCCTTGTATAGCATGCGGCTTGCCATTCCGGTAAAGAAGGGACCCAGTGACCTCGACATCGACAAAACTGCCGTCCTTGCGATGGAGCTGCAGTTCAACGAATTGCTTCTGGGTGCCGGTCTGAAGGATCTCCTGCACGCCCGCCATGGCCGACGAGACATCTTCGGGTACGAGGAAATCAATCATGTTCATGCCCATCACTTCCTCATGACTGTAACCGATCATTTTCAGGATGGCCGGATTGGCGTCAATGACGTTCCCCTGGAGGTCAAGGGTGAAGACCAAGGTCACCATGTGTTCGTATAGTGAAAGATAGCGTTCCTCGGCCTCAGCCTGCGCATGCTCCGCCTGGCGTCGGGCGATGGCCTGCTTGATGGCATTGGACAGTTCGGTGAATGTAGTCTTCGGGTCCCCGCCCTTCTTGATGTAGAAGTCGGCCCCGTTGTTGATCGCCTCGACGGCGATCTCCTCGCGGCCTCTCCCGGTGAACAGGATGAATGGGACCTTATCCATCCGCCTCACCTCCTTCAGGAACTCGATACCGTCCATCACAGGCATCTGGTAGTCGGAGACGACAGCGTCGCAGTTCATGTCCTTGAGCTTCTGCAAGCCTTCTATTGCCGATGAAGCGATAACGATCTCGAACTCCGGGTTGAGCGACAAGAACTCCTTGGCTACATCCAGGACGATCGTTTCGTCATCCACAAGCAGGATCCTAAAAGTATTCCTCACAACGGTCACAAATATATCCATTGACCAAGATGCGACTTAAATATTTGCTTTAAATTGCGAAACGCGAAATAAATGACCAAATTTCGAGCGGAGGACCATGACTTGCAGAGCACGCCATGGCAGGAGGATTGGAAGGCAAAGGCGCTTCGTTCATACCTATTGGCCGCACCAATGCCCTGTAGGCACGGAGAGTTCGAACCTCGCCCCTTTTCCCGCCTCGCCGGTCTCCGAGATCTGGATGTCGGTGATCTTCAGGATCTCCCGGATCAAGAACAGCCCCAGGCCAGTGTGTTTTCCGAACCCCTGCTCGAAAAGGTGGGCCTTGTCCTCCGGGGATATGCCGGACCCGTTGTCCTCGAACGCGATCGTCAGGATATCCCCTCGCTCCTCCGTTGAGATGGACATCAGGCCTGCACCGCCAGAATGCCTGAGGGCGTTCTCGACCAGGTTGTACACCACTTTGGAGAACATCGGATCGGCAAGGATCCAGAATCCCAGGTCCTTCTCGACGATTCTCATGCCGTTCAGGGTGAGCATCTGCCTGGCGTCCTTGACGCAATCGCTCAGATTCTGCCACGTCGGCGTCTTGACCCCGATGTCCTGATAGATCTTGACGAACTCGAGCTGCTCCCATATGGCGTCGACCGATTTCCCCATCTTATTGACGTGCTCGGCCTGCTTCGGTGTGAGTTCCGTCATTTCCAGGAGGCTCACGAAGCCCTTGATGACCGCGAGCTGGTTCATGGAGTCATGGCGGGTGATGGTGTTGAGTATGTTCATCTTGTCATTTGCCTTCCTCAGCTCCGTCTCGCTCCGGCGCAGTTCCCTGGTGATCTCGGTCAGCGACTCGTTGGTCCTGAATATCTCTTCGAGCTGGAGGGCCATCTCCTTCTCCGCCGAGATGCGCTCCGTCACCTCCTCCATGACGATCAATACTTGGGCCAAACCGCCGTTCTCGTCCCTCTGGAAGGGAACGAGGTACAAATGCGCCCAGATCCAATCGTCGACGTGGTTCAGGAGCCTCACCTCGATCTCGTTGGTCTCGTAGTCCATGAGAACGGGCATCTCCGCCACTGCCTTTTCGAACTTCCAGATGTCCTCGGGGTGGCCCCTTCTCCTGACGGCGTCCCTCAGCGATCTCAGTTCCTCTGGCGGCAGCCCAAACAGCTCGATGCCCCTCGAATTCTGATAGACCACCTGGCCATCGGCGATGTTGAGATCAGAATGCCATTCGGATCGGCGGACAGGATGCGGTCGATGATCTGCTCTTTCTCCCGGAAGGCCTGCTCTATCTTTATCCGTTCCGCGTTCTCCTTGATGAGCTTGAGGTTGCTGTAGCCGAGCTGCGAGATGAGCGAGGTCAGCTTGACATTGAACTCCATCATGTCCCTGACCCTTTCATGGTTCAGTCGGGGAACCTTCGACAAGGCCGCCAGGTAATCGCCCTTATCAAAACCATATCTCTCGGCCTGTTGAATGAACAGAC
>CAVWKV010000125.1:0-9788 GCA_963755265.1 uncultured Methanomassiliicoccales archaeon
GTCTGGTGTGACTTTCGCCTTCTCCAGGACCGCGTTATCGATCGGGTCTTTGTCCTCTGCGCGGGATGCGAGGGCGGCCGCCAACATCACATCCGCTTCCTTGGCATCTCCGTAGGTGATGACCTTGGCCACAGAGAGCTGATTCTTGGTGATCGTGCCGGTCTTGTCGCTGCACAGGATGTCCATCCCTGCCAGCTCCTCGATGGAAGTGAGCTTGCTGACCAAGGCCTCTTTCTTTGCCAGGGCGATGGCCCCGACGGCCAACGTTACCGATAGCACCGCCGGTAATGCCACCGGGATCCCGGCGATGGTGAGAACCAGCGCGAACTGCAGCGTCGCCAGAAGGCTCTGATTACGGATGATGGCAACGACGAACACCACCATCACCAGGACCGCGACGATGGCGATCAGATAGTTGCCAATTTTCATTATGTTCTTCTGGAAGTGACTTACGTTGGTGGCCTCCTCCACCAGTTTGGTCGTCTTGCCGAAATAGGTGTGCATTCCGGTGTTTACCACCAAGGCGTTCATCTCGCCCTTCCGGACGATGGAACTGGAATAGGCGGCATCATCAAGCGCCTTCTCCACCGGGAGTGATTCGCCGGTGAGTGCGGATTGGTCCACCTCCAAGAATTGGCCTTCGATCAACTTTACGTCCGCCGGGACGATGTCCCCGAGCCGAACGCGCACCACATCGCCTGGGACCAGTTCGCGGGCCGGTACTACGTCCCATTTTCCGTCCCGGAGCACTTTCGCGTTCGGGGCGAGCTTCTGCTTCAACTCTTCGATGGCATTCCCGGCCTTGTACTCCTGGTAGAATCCCACGATGGCATTGGTGAACAACAAGGCTAGAATGATGAAGAAATCATCCCAGTGGCCGATGATGGCGGACAGCACGACCGCAAATTCGATCATGAACGGGATGGGCCCGTAAAAATACCAAAGGAATTTGATGAACGGGTTGACCTTCTTCTCGCTGATGTCGTTCATGCCATACTTTTGCTGACGGGCCTTTGCCTCTTCAGAACCAAGACCTTTTTCACTGCTGGAAAGTTGCTCGAACAGTTTGGAAGAGCTTGTAGCAGCAATGTCCGCTTGCACCTGCTCTTCCGAAGGGTTTGTGCCAGACATCGATTCAGGCCCCCTCTTTTGCAATTGTGATGACGGCGGCTCTTCGGCAAGGGGTCTGGATAGGATATATATTCACAAAGGGCGAAATACCGATACCTTGAAAGCCGAAGGATCTGACAGACAAGAAGATGACCTACCCACCCCGCCCTTAATGTATTTTCGCTTTATCGATGAATCATCGATCAAAAGGCGTGATGCTTCTCATCCATGTGCTCCATAGCATTGAAGATGTCGATCCTGGTGACCATGCCGGCCAGTCCGTGATCCTCGTCCGAATTGACCACCACTATCGTTGAGATCTTTTCCGATGCCATGATCTCGAACGCATCTGCCGCAGAGCTGGTCTCTTTGATAGAGTGGAATTTCGTCTGAATGATGTCGGACACGGTGAAATCTCGGTCTCGATTTTGTTGGATCGACTCCCTCGTAATGATGCCGATCACCCTGCCCTCCTGGACTACGGGGATTAGATGATGAGGATGTACCTTGATCAGTTCCGATAATTCGCGTGGAGTCGCTTTGAGATCAACAAATACCGGGTCTTTGGACATCACCTCCTTTACCTCGATTTCGCCCAGCGTAGAGAAATCCACTCCGATCCTGCTGCTGGTGACCTGGCTTTCATACAAAGTGTACTTACCGGTTACAATGTAGCTGACTGTTGATGCTACCATCAATGGTACGAGTACAATGAAACCGCCCACCATCTCAGTGATGAGCACGGCGGCGGCTATCGGGGTTTTGGAGACCCCGGCCATCATGGCGCCCATTCCCACCAGGACGAAGAGCGGATAAGGTTGAAGGTTGAACGTCATTGCAACGGTTCCACCCACCGCACCTCCGACGATCAATGATGGAAAAAAGATTCCTCCGCTGCCTCCGGAACCAACCGTCAGCGACGTTGCGACCATCTTCGCTATCAGCAGACCCACCAGGAGACCTACGGTAATCAAGGTGCCATCCAAGATCAATTGGATCGTGCCGTCCCCCAGGCCGAGCACCTGCGGGTATTCCAGCCCGATGATCCCCACCAGGAGACCTCCAGAGAAGGTTGCGGCCGGCAAGGGGATCGATGACCTTCGGAAGATGCTCGTCGTTCGTCTCATCAGGAGGACGAACGCGATACCGACGATGCCAATGACAGCACCGAGGATCAGGACGATCACCAGCAGGTATGCCGTGATGGTGACATTAGGCAGGTTGGAAGAAAATAGCGGACCGGCACCGCCGAACGGGATGAAGACGAGGTAGGAGGTCACGCTGGATATTATCGACGGAATGGCCGCGTTGCTCTCCAGGTCGTTCTTGTAGGGGACCTCGATGGCAAAGATGGCCGATCCCAGCGGCGCCCGGAAGACTGCTGACCACCCGGCCGCCATTCCGGTGATCACCAGAATACGCATATCGGACCGGCTGAAGTGCAGCTTGGTGCCGACGAACGAGGCGATCCCACCGGAGATCTGTGAGATCGGGCCTTCGTTCCCGGAGCTGCCCCCGCTGCCGATGGTCAACGCAGAAGCGGCAATCTTTACAGGCACTATCCTCGCTCTGACCTTTCCGCCGTGATGATGCACCGCATCGATGATATGATCAGTTCCGGACCCGGCCGTCTCAGGAGCCCATCTCATGATTATGATCCCGGCCAGAAGACCCCCGATGGCAGGGATGAACAACACCAAATACCAAGGTAAAGAGAATGAGTTGTAGGATACATCCCATACAGCATTTAGTAGAAACTGGAAGATGACGGCACCGAACCCAGCCAGGACGCCGACCACGATACTGATCGGGACCCATTTCCGCAGGTATGTTCCTAGTTCCTCGTTCAACGGGCGGTTGATCCCTCGCCACAATGGAGGTTTTTGGTCTTTTTCTTTATTTTTGGTTATTAAGGGTACCGTTGCTAAGCCTTCGCTCTCCGTGAAGGGAACTCGACTTAAAAACAATACCATTTTCCTGTTCAACGATCAAATTGAATGCTCTTCATACTTACCTCGGATTCCGTGCAGTCGGGCATCCCACGCTCGACGCTTCTAGATCACGCCCGTCGGAAAGGCATCTGCCTTGACGGAATACACATCCCCGAAAAACAGGGAGTGGTTAAATATAACAGACCCTTTTAATGATAACGATTTTAGATTCTCTCAAATCACCAGTTGATTCTAAGAAATGGAAAGAAAAAAGAGTTTTCTAATCATCACCTATGCCTATGGGTATTGAATTTCAATTTTGGTCATATGGCTAAAGCTATTGATACTATTGACCAAACCGATTCGGCAGCCATTGATGCGATTGTCATCAAAGATCGATCTTTGATGGGTCGGTCTCACCTCACTATCCTCCTGAACAGGTACAGCGCTGCTCACCGTGTCAATATCACTATTGCCTGCAATGTAGAGATAGGCCGGTAGGATAGCTATGTCAGAATGGCTCGAAGGGCTTTCCCTGTTCAGCCAATATCACCTGGATCTCCGGATTCTTTTCCAAACGGGTCTTGAGCTCCCCCACCGGCCTCCTGTGATTGTGCATGGGGACCACATATCTGGCGCCCATCGCAACAGCAGCCGAGGCCGCCCCTTCGGCGTCCATTGTTGGCCCTCCACCGATCGGCAGCATCGCCAGATCGACCTGGCCTAGCTGTTTCATCTCCGGTATGAACTCGGTGTCGCCGGCATGGTAGATGGTCTTGCCCCCGACAGTCATAAGATAACCGACGCAGGCGCCCTTCCTATGTAAGATATGACCTTTAAGTCCCAGGTTGTAAGCATAGACCGCCTTTACCTTCACCCAGCCAAGATCATGTTCTTCGCCCGGTGCAACTACAATGACATGACTGGTCGCACCGAGCTTCCTAGCCACATTGGGAGGTGCGATGATGACCGTGGCATTGCTTGTGAGATTGTCGAGCGTCTTCTTCTGGAAATGATCTCCATGGGAATGCGTGATCAGAACAAGGTCGGCCTTCTCGACCATTTCTGGCCCGTAGGTCGAGCCCCTCAGATAGGCGGGATCGATGTGTATCTTCTTGTCGTTGACGCGAATCCAGAACCAGGAGTTGCTGCCCTTGACCCAGGTGATTTCCATAGCGATCTTCCTGTCGAGAATTAATACGATTTTAATATTTATTACTGTTGGTTAGTACCATATTTGACTATAATATATTGTATAGTACAATTACGGTACAAATAAATAGTTGGTTTGCGATGCCAAAAATCAGGAAGGTCAATTTACCGTCCACGTTGTATGTTTAGAAACTCCTCTGATATCCTATAAAAGAACAATAAATTATAATGAATAGCTAGATATTTTATCTGAAAAGATAAAGTCGGGTGAGACAGGACCTTTCGAATTCAACCTATTTCCCTGTGAAACAATAAAACGAAAAATGAATGATTCGTCACGCTAATAGACCGATTTAATCTTCTTTAAAATAATTTTCAAAAGGGGTCGATGACGCCATCATGAGGCGACGATTAGTCCGACCCTATTAATGAAGGACAAGATGGATTCAAGAGGGCACTTTCGCTCATCTTCCCCCGCAACGCCTAACCCTCCCGCATGGTCTTCATTCCGTGGATGATAAGATATTCTAAATATGATTCAAAAAGATCCATTTCCCAATTTCTTGATCCCTCAAAATCCATGGAGAGATGCGATTTATAATTGGGGGCTATCCAGTCTGACATTGGTTGATGAATTTGGATATAAACTGCAGCTTCCCTTGGACTCATCGTCCATAGAAGTTAGCAATTCGACCGTGGGGGTCCACCAGTATACCATTATGGCCCCGACAAGGCTGGGAACATAGAATCATACCAGGTGAAAGTTGATCTCAAGGCAGGAGGGGATATGAGCATTTGGTCATATCAAAACCTGGCTTTACTGGGGTAGGGGTAACAGCCCTTATCTTATCGGTCGTCGTGTGGAGAAGGAGGAAAAAGAATTAATGATGTGCTGGATTGGTCGGTGCGGGCCTTTTATAATGGTGATGTATAATATATGTGAAATATATCACATCTCAGGGATGGACGATGGAATCACTATTTTCACGAATCAAAATGTTTGGTTTCACATACCGAATTGATTGCTTCTGCCCATAATTTCACCATATGGATATGTCCATGGAACCAGAATCAATAATGATAAGCATTTGATTCGGATTATATATCTGAAAATGACGTGCTTTTGTTAGGTGTCGGAAATGCAGGCTCTCGAAACATCGAAGTTAATTACCGAGGAATACTCGGCAAAGATTCTCCTTGCAACCGTGGGAAAACCGAAATGCGCATACGAACTGAGCGACAAGCTCGGGATACCGATTGCCGCATGCTACCGCAAGATCAAACTGCTCGAAGATTCTGGCCTGTTGTTCTGCGCGGAAAGAAGGCTTACCCAGGAGGGAAAGAGGATAGGCTTCTATAAGTCCAACATAAAGAACGCTGCGATATTATTCGAAAGGAACAAGATTAGGGCAAAGATCGAGATGATCGACGGCACGACCCAGGATGCATCGTATGATATTGACGTGGCTGCATTCCTGGAAACGGTAAAGCAGCCTGCTTGAACGTTTGTGGAAAATTTCTTGAGGAGACTGCAATTCCCTTTTCGGACATGGGAATAGGCTATCACAAACGTTTAGTCATCTCTGAATGAATTGTGCTATGAATAGCCATTAATATATCTCTGGCCAGTGCTTAAGCTTGCCTTCCTGTCATAATGCTCGAATCACACCAAGGACACCTCTTCATTCCTTTCATTATTCGCCATCCGCAGTTCGGACACTCGGTGACGAAGATTTTGACCGACGCGTTATAATGTGTGCCGCTGCTCCTGATGGTTTTATTCACTGCCATGAACTCAACACCGAGAGGTCGATAATCGAGGTCTCATCCCGAGCCGTTCATTGTCCTTTGGGGGGTAATACCTTGAAGGGCTCGACCTATGACCGTCAATCCCGTACTCCCGATAAACAGATAACGAACCGATTCGCTATTTTGATAATTTGCACCGTCAAGACTATCCAAAATGAAAAAATACCTTACCCAATATTATTACTCCGTTATGGGGGGGAGGTTGGAGAAGGCCCGGTCCTGGTCCGGGGCTTAGGGAAACGCTCAAGCAAACGTTCAAACTGCCCGATATGTAATATACCTGCATCTTCTTTTTTGACAGAGGCGGGGGGATGAGATACTGTACAAATTGCGGGGCCGAGCTCGGCGACGACGTTCAGCGTTGTGGGAGATGCGGAACGGTCAGCCTGGAAATCCACCAGCACATCCGCAAAATTACAATCCATATGTGCCGCCACCGGTCCGGCGAATATCGCGGGGAAGTGGGTGGTGGTCAGCGCCATATTGACCGTTGTGATGCTCATGATCACCGGGCTGGCAATCGTGGCATATACCAATCCTGACCGGGGATTGTCGATTAAGTTCTCCAGCGTGACCTACCCAACCGTTTATCCGTATAAATCAGGAGATGCGGTCATATCGTTCAATTTTACCGATGAGAGAAGGTCCGGGTTCACATTCAACACAGAATACTTGGAGGTCACATATAGCGACGGCAAACGGGTATACGTCGAAAGTCCATATGCTTCATATTCCGTCCTGGGCAGACATGTTCAGTCGTTGGTCGAAACATCGTTTAAGATTGCGGTGACCGCGAAGGTCACCGGCATGATCTACGACGATGGGATAGTCCACCTTGAAGCCAAGGTCTGAGTGCGTTGGCCAGCATGTATTTGCGTATTGTAGCGGGAATACCCTTAGGAAAAATCATCTCGCTGCCAGCCGCGTCCATGCCCATCGACGCCATATGGATAAGCCCTTTTCTCCCTAGTTGAGGAACCGACCTTAGAGAGCGAAAGAAGTTGATTCACACAGCTCTTTGACTACTAATTGATAGATTTGGTTCGGTATCTACTATGGCAAGTTCCACAGACATGCTAAAGCCTGTAACGGAACGACCCTCGCAATCAAAAGCATTTATCGACTTAACCAGTAAGGATGGTTCGACCAACCATCACAAGAACATTGCCATTTATCAGGCCGATCATCGAAGCATCTCTTAGAACTTCGAGGGCTGTCTGACTTACGCTTTTGAACAGATCTTAAACCCTGGATATTGGGAGATCAATTCTGAAATAAGTGGCCGTAAACGTGTATCCAGACGGGAATTCTTCATAACAGAGGACCTTTCTTCCAGTTATCCAGAGCAGTCATCTTTCGAAGAACGCCTTTTTCTTTCGAGCCTTGAGGAATGTGTCTATGAGCACGATATTCGTCCCTAAGACCAGTAACGATCCGACAATCCAAGAGAACGGGAAGATTATCGCGGGCTGTCCAGTGACGTTTTCCGTCAAACATGCGGCTATGATCAACGGAATATACAGGGCAAAGCAACGGATCATTACCGGACGGTTATCCACTCCCCATACGATCAGCAAGGAGATAGGGAGTAGGTAATAACAAAGGTTGATATTCGGATAAAAAACGAAGAACGCCAATAGCACGATCATACAACCCTCCCAGAATGTTGTGATCTCGCGTTTGCGATAGACGTAATAGGAAGCGATCAAGATCGCCGAGACAGTGAGGATGTCGCCAACGGTGCCAGGCAATGAATATCCACCCTGAGCCCAGAAATGCCAGATGCTCAATCCTCCGATCTCTCCGTAGGTACCTGGAGAAGATAGTAGCTCGGGAACGAGATAAACTGGTTTGGTGCAATAATAAGAAGTGGTACTGCCACAGCGGCAGTGATGATGATCGTAATACCGAATATCATCCATCTGATTCTATTGGTTGAGAGCCTTGATCAGCCATACTAGGAAGATGGTCGCGTTGAAGAACAAGGTCCAGATGCCCAGCGTATTGAGGAAAGCCGAGGTTTTGTAACGTTGGACTATGAACAAAAGGAGTGGCAAAATGAACATGAAGATGACTATGCCCTTGTCCTGCACGCCGAATGTGGCGTCGATGAAAGCAAATGGTGAGGCTATCAAGGCCAATCCCGAAAGGAAAGCTAAATGGTCATCATACCTTCTAAGGAAAGCATAATAAAGAATGCCCGTAAGAATGACAAAAAGAGAAAAATATAGAGAATATTGCCACGACGCTCCACCCATCAACTGCGCTGGAACCATCAGGTAGTCGATGATCGGGGGGGATTCCATTGAGAAGTCCTTGTAGGGTATCTCCCCGTGGATGATTGCCAAAGTTCTGGCACGATAGAAGTCTATGTCATTGTTCTGCGGTATCCCAGGAGCATAGGGAACAACCACCTCATTTTGGATGACGATGAGAGAGCCGTAAAGTAGAAGTCCGACGACCAATAACAAGGCTATTTTCTGTATTGGTGAGTAACGTTTCATCCTATTTAGCCAGGAACCGAACCTCTTCATAAGCAGTATCCCAAATACTTACCTTTGATATTCAAGTTTGGGTTTGTTTTCACGTTATTCTCCAAGACACGACTAAGGATGTTCTTTAACTTATTCGACGAAATGAGGGGGTCAAATTCATCACATTCTGATATGGGGCGGGACAAATATGTTATCATCAACGACAAGTATCGCCCAAGAATCGTTTTCGAGCGAAAAGCTCCGAAACTTCCTTGAGTCATGTTTATAGGGATTTGGTCTTAGCTCTGATAGGGATGGTGTAGCCTAACTAATCAAATCCAATCACCTAAGGACTAGGCAGCCGATCTGCAAGGTGCATTACTTAATGATGAAGCTGAGAAAATGATGTCCAAGATCAGCATCTCGCAGAAAAAGTCCGTTCCATTCTAAAGAGAATGTGGAGGATAGCGGGGGAGGTGAAATGAGTATCCCCACATCAAGTTTAATTGTGCAGCTATTATTCAGTCTGATATCTAGCGGTGAGAGATACAATCTTTTTATCATGCCCAAGTCATTTCGTCTGGGCTGATTGGCGGTCTGCTGAGCAAGAATCGAACCATAATCGCCTTTTTGGTGGTAATTATTATCGTTTTGACCATTGGCGCGATGTACGTGGTGGTCATCAGAAACTCAAACGATCTAAATTCAACCTGGTCTCGGTCTCGAGTAGCGACTCGGGGGAGACGGCTGGGGACAGGATCAATAATAAAGGGATCGGGTGCATGGACCTGTGACCCGAGCAAATTCATGATAGAGTTCTCGGATGGCTCCAGTCATCCAGGGATCCCTGAGGTTCCGGGCAAGATCGTTATCGAGGGAGGGGAATTACGCCAGCGGTCTGCTTTTTTCGAGCTACCATCCATCTGATGTTACAATTGTTCGGCTGATCTATGATGATGGCGCTGTGCAGCTCAGAACGACCTAAACGGGACTCTGAGCGACCGCGTAATGCTATGACTACTAAATTAATTCGATGGAATCGTGTTGACCCAACGGCGTTTGTTTGGGCCAGCTATCTGCTGGAATCGAATGACTGAGGGGTAGGGCGCGGGGTCGTTGAGCACCGGGCCTGAAGTGTCAGAAGTCCCCCTGCAACAGGGAAACCGGTCGTGTCGATCACTATCCAATATCCAATTGCATCGGTCAGGTAATAGGCTAAGACATCGGTGTGCTTCTGAACAAACCGGGTAATAGACCTAAGACTCTTTTTTGTTCCCAGAATGACTGCCAAGGCCTCCAGCCAGGTCCTGCG
>CAVWKV010000126.1:0-23353 GCA_963755265.1 uncultured Methanomassiliicoccales archaeon
AAGGGTTGATAAGGTGACGGTCTTTATACCCTTCATTTTTTGCTATATTGATGCATCACTATGAATAATTATAAACCTTTCAAACCTAGATATTCTAGATTCTATCCAGACGTCAGCCAGACAATTCAAATACCCCGACCTCCATAGTAATAATTGACATCTGGCAGGGGTGAAATTTCTCATGAAAACTATATTCCTCTCAGGGTACGGAATCGACCTTCACGTGGATAGCGGACGTCTAGTGGTAACAGACGGTAGGGACTACTCGAAGGAACCGATCACCAAAGAATTCAAGGCGAAGCACGACGACCTCGACCTCCTTGTCATATACGATGAAAAATGATAATTACTTTTTCAGTTGAACGCTGAGGTAGTTCAAAAAAAGGCCCTATTTCCGTAGAAGTGACCAGACCAGCGTTACCGTTATCAAAGAGATACTAGACGATAGACGATGTGCAGCTCCAGCTATCTTCCAACCCGCTCATTTTCTAACATCACCTTCAATCCAGATATAATTGTTTGTAGCCCCCAATCGAACACTTCCTCCGGAGATCGTTTGCTCCATTCGTTCATTATCTGGTCCATCAATATCATATCTGGACCTTCCAACGTCTCCCTCATCACCGATAGCGACGGTGAGTGATCCGGGGTCATCGTAGGATTGGCCTGCTCTTCGATGACATATCCCCATACATAATCGGTGATGGTATCTGACTCTAGGAGGGCGTAAAGCGAATCGAATCCCGCGTCATGAAGGACTCGGAAATTGGTCAGCTTGAGCTTCTGCATAGTCTTTGAACGTAACGAGGCGCCTGCGACAACACGTCCTCCGTCGCGGTGTGCGATCATCGCCTTTCGAAGAGAGTGCGCGGTATGGGTCAACCACTCTGCCCATGTGTTTCTATCTTTGGGCGGTTGTAGATCGGACATCCCTCCGTCCTTCAGGATGGCCTCAGCCATATCGTCGATCAGATCGGACTTGTTCTTGAAGTGCCAGTATAAGGTGGGGGCTTGAATTCCCAGCTTGGAGGCTATCTTTCGAAGTGTAACTTCATCCAATCCTTCCTCGTCCAGCACCACCAGGGCCGCCCGGATCACCACGTCTGGATTGATGCGGGGGCCTCTCGGTTTTGGATGATCTCTCATCGATGGTGAATGGACGGAAAGATATTTAAAATGGAATATTGTTAGAGTTATCTAACATCGTTAGATATATTCTAACTTCGTTAGGTGATGTAATGAGCGAACCGGACGGACATAACGCAGTAGTGCATGTGGAGAACCTGATGAAAAGATATCGCGGCTCGCAAAGGACCGCGGTGGACGGGATCAGTCTCATTGATGAAAAGGAGTGCGTACTATGAAGTCGATCATTCAGGGAAAGCTGCCCGAGGGGCTCCGGCTCGCGGGCCAGGACGTGCCGGCGGCGGACGGGAGGCAGGTGCCTCTCTATCTGTTCCGGCTACCGGACGGCTCGGACATGGAAATGGTCGCGGTGCCAGCAGGCGACTTCGTCATGGGAACGGACGACTCGGAGGCACCCGACTGGGAGAAGCCAAGGCACATCCACCCCATGGAACGCTCCTATTGGATTGGCCGAAACGACGTGACGCGTGGGCAGTTCAAGGCGTTTTGTTCTGAGACAGACAGAGCCGAGCCAGAGAAAGCCCCTTTCGACGACGAGCTGGTTGGGAATACTGATCGTCACCCGGTGATCATGGTCTCGTGGGACGACGCGAAGGCCTACTGTGCATGGGCCGGGCTCGTTTTGCCAGCCGAAGCCGAATGGGAGAAGGCAGCGCGAGGCGCCGATGGCCGGAAGTACCCGTGGGGGAATGTGTGGGATCCTAAGAATGCAAACTTCCTTGATGCATCGTGTCCCGGGGATAAAATCATGATGGGCAATGGGAAGACGTTAGACGAGCACATGGCGGCCTTTGGTGGTCGTGACCTGGAGTTTAACGACGGATTCCCTTACACCTCACCGGTGGGGAGCTTCCCGGCGGGAGCGTCCCCCTGCGGCGCGCTCGACATGGCGGGGAATGTCTTCCAGTGGTGCGAGGACTGGTGGGATGAGGCGGGCTTTCCGCGTACCGGCCAGGGCGACTTCTCGCCTCCTCGGAGCGGCTCGTGGCGGGTCGACCGTGGCAGCAGCTGGGGCAACCCCGGGGTGCTCGCCTGTCGGACCACCATGCGATACGGATACGCGCCATCCGACCGCAACGAACATCTGGGCTTCCGAGTTCTACTGAGGTCCGTCTCTAATAAATGATGACTCATGACTTCAAAATGGGACCTTTACTAATCCTGTAGAAGCAATGGCTTGGCTGAAACAGCCATAAAAGGCCCGTATGATGGGGGCAAGGGCCATCAAAAAAACCATTTATGGCTCTGTTGCAAAACTCTGACCAATGAGATCTTGGTCTGAATACCTATAATATATTCTGTTATCAATATTGTTAACAAAACATTAAAGTGTGGCCCAACCTATACCGCCAGTTGCTTAGAAAGTGATACGGTTGGTTGCCACAAATATCATAATACCGGCCCAGGTATTCAAATTTACGGGGCAGACAAAGGTCGACACCTACCTCATCGACATAGATTCGTTGCTCGGCGAGCAACGAATGTACGATGAGGTCATGATCAACAAGGTCAGATTGGCGTTCGAAGCGATCCGGTTCTATGCTGACAAATTTCCATACTGGCAACGTCATCGGTGGACCGGAAGGCCGTTGACCGAGGAGCGAACGCTCCTCGCGGCCTTCCTGGTCCGCCAGCTGTTCGATGCGACGTTTCGGGAGACTGAAGGTCTCCTGAGAATGCTGGCAGACTACTTCCGAATGGACCGGGTTCCGGACCATTCGGTCCTCTGTCGGAAGAACACCAGCACACGCTGGCTAACGCTTTGGAAGCGATTCCATGACTTCGTGATAGGTTCGCTTCCGAAGCGATCTCCGATCATTGCCACGGACGCTTCCGGCTTCTCCGGCCGGAAGCGTTCCTGGCGGGAGACCGACCATGGTTTGAAAGCGACGCAAGATTGGGTCAAGATCCATGCGGCGATCGAAGTGGACGAGTTCTTTGTACTCAATTATTGCCTGACCAAGTCTAACGTCCACGACAGCAAGATGTTTGCCAAAGTGTGGGAAGAGCTTCCCTCCGAAGTTCGGATCAAAGCGGAGTCTCGCCGACTCGGCCTACCACGGCGAAGCGTGCCTGGCAGCGGCCAGGCAGCATGGGGCAACACCTTTGCACGGGATCAAGAAGAACGCCCGGCACTTCCCTAACCCAGAGACATTTTACCAAAAGATGGTCTCGTTCTGGCAGCACTGGCCGAACAGGGCCGCAGCCCTGTACGGCAAGCGCAACCATGCTGAAACAGCGTTCAGCATGATCCAGCGTCTCTTCGGATACCGTTTGAGATGCAGAACCGAGATAGGTCGAAAAAATGAGGTACAGGCGAAAATCTCAATGTTCAATCTGTTGCTGCTGGCTCGGAAAGGATTGCGGGTGGAAAATTAGTTTAGCAACACAGTCACTCTAAATATAATTCAATAAGAGCCATTGCCCAATTTTCTTGATCCGTCAAAATCCATGGCGAAATGCGGTTTATAATTGGTAATACGACCTATATTTTGTTATTATATTATTTATATTTTTATAAAATAAATAGAATGCGTTTAGGTCAATAACCTATTGATTGAATCGCAAATGTGACTTGCTGGCTATCGCATCGGGCAAATCCCTCGATTGCACCATCAAATGAACTATCTTACAACCAGAGATTTAGATTTAAGTCGAATATTAGATCTTAGAGATGTTTATGGTCATTTAGAAGAATTACGAATCCAATCTCGATGCCTATACTTTTGATTTGGTCTTACGTTAAACCGGCCCGATATTTACTCAATATTTGGAGATTACTAGAGGGAAAAAATGGTTAAAGGGTTTCGCTGGCCAGATGTTTGGAATCGAAAATACCCCGAATTGAATTTTAAAAACGGCTTACTGGATAAAATGATGGCGGGCCCGGTGGGATTCGAACCCACGGCCTATCGGTTAAGAGCCGATCGCTCAACCTAGCTGAGCTACGGGCCCCGCGAATTCGTGGTAATGATTGAATATAGATAAACATATCGTCCGCCTGACCATCTTCGGTCAGTCGATCCATGCCACTTCAGTGCAGACCATTGATGCTTGGCACGATTTCGACAGCCTTACCGCTTTTTACCAGCTCACAGCCGACCGAGGCTGGCAGGTTCACGACGTCCTCCTTGGAGAATACATAGATCCGTCCGCCCAGCGGCCACGACGGTATGTCCTGGGTGATGCGGACTAGAACATTCAGAGAACTGCCTTGTGCCGAAGCGCCTGGAGCATTTCCTCGGGCGACCGATTCCGCCTCCATGGTCGCCACCAGCCCGCAGACGGATTCGTCCGTTCCATCCCTCTTTATTATCGGGACGCAACCCTTGCCGTCCACAGCCGCGGCCTTGACCGCCCTAAGCCGGTCGGTGATGTCCTCGAAGAAACGCTTCTCCTCTTCGGTCAACCGAGAGACGTCCACCTTGCCGCCGTTCGATTCGCGAAGTGCCATCAGCATCACCTTCTTCTGCCGGAACTGGAAGATCTGGTTCCCCTTCTGGGTGACCTTCTTGATCTCATTCTGCATGGAAGACGCTTTAGTCGAATAGGGATCGCGCCGGATCTCCTCCTCGCTCTCCTTCTTCATCCGCTCGATGTATTCGCGGAGAGAAGGATAGAAATCCTTCCTGATCTCGCTGATCTCGGTCGATCCCTGCTCCGTCCGGTATATCTTTGTGATATCGTTGTAGTTGAGGGGCGGCAATTGACCGTTCATCATCGCATAGATTTGGTTGATTGTATTTGAGAGTTCTCCAGCCAGATTTTCCACCTTTCATGATAGCTAAGGGCAATCTTTTTTTAAGTGGCCGGAGCATGCTCGACCGTGGACTTCTCCAAAGCGGTCCGGGAGACCAGGGAGGGCACCGAGATTGATGTCGTGGTTTCTCCGCACTCGAACTCGTCCGGCATCCAAGGCATCGACGAATGGAGAGGTCGCATCATTGTGAAGATCAAGGCCCCACCAGAGGCAGGGAGGGCGAATAAGGAGCTCGTCGAACTCTTCTCCGGATTGCTTGGCAGGGCCGAACTGGGCCGAGGCTCCACAAATCGCATGAAGACGATCGTGGTCCAAATGTGTCGAGAGGACGTATTGAGGATCCTGGAGGGGATCTCATGATGCGCAGGCCTAGTGAAGCGTTGGAACAGCTGACCTCGATCCTCGAGGAGCTGGAGACGCGACCTGAGGACGTAGTGCTCCTAGTGGAAGGGAAACGGGACCGTGGGGCGATGAACCTGCTCGGCGTTTGGGGGGAGATCATCCAGGTGCAGACCAGTGACGGGATCCTGGGGATAGCCGAGGACCTGGCGCTCAGGCATAAGAAGGCCATCATTTTGACGGACTGGGACAGGAAGGGAGGGCAGCTTTGCATGCTGCTCAAGAACGCCCTGAAGGCCAATGGCGTGGAGTTCCAGGCGAGTACTCGCACACGTTTGGTCCACATCGTCGGCGGTGAGATCAAGGATGTCGAGTCGCTGCCCTCGTTCTTTTCCCGTTTGGTCGCGCAGGTCGAAGGCCCAGCCTCAGTGGAACCGTGAGCAATTAGCTATTTATCGGCCTCACTGCGTAATATCGGCCGGATATGACCATCGATGACAGAATGCTAAAGGAGCTGGGTGTCGAGGACGTGGAGGCACTTTTCGCCGATATCCCAACGGATATCCGCAAGGCAGGGCTCGCTATGCAAGACGGACTGGACGAGCACGAGGTCGTACGCCAGATCCGTGAGATGTTATCATCGGACCTGAACTCGGAAAAGGCACCCTGCTTCCTCGGCGCGGGTATCTATGACCATTTCGTCCCTGCAGCGGTCAAGAGCATTGTCATGCGTTCGGAGTTCATTACCTCCTATACGCCGTACCAGGCCGAGATCAGCCAGGGCATGCTCCATTCCATGTTCGAGTACCAGAGCCTGGTATCAGAGCTAATCGGCATGGATGTTGTCAACTCGTCGAACTACGACGCCTCGACAGCGTTGGGCGAGGCGGCCACGATGTGCCACCGCATCCTACCGAAGAAGAGGTTCCTGATTCCCGAGGCCATGTCCTGGGAGAAGAAGAGCGTTCTGCGCAACTATCTGTGGGGTCCGCAGATGGAAGCGTTCGAGTATGGCTATGACCCCTATACCGGGGGGATCGACCTTAATGACCTGGCCGCCAAGATGGACGACGACGTTAGCGGGATCTATGCCGAGGTGCCGAACTTCTTCGGGACCATAGACCCGACGGTGCTGGAGCTCAAGAAGAGGTTTCCGGAGGTGCCGTTGGTCATTGGGATCGACCCCATCTCCTTGGGCTTGCTCACGCCTCCGGGAGAATACGGGGCTGACATCGTCATCGGTGAAGGGCAGTCCCTCGGTTCCTCGATGAACTTCGGCGGACCCCTTCTTGGCATCTTCGGGTGCAAGAAGGAACACGTAAGAAAGATGCCTGGGCGGCTCATCGGAATGACCAAGGACAACACCGGCGAGCGGGCGTTCTGCATGACCCTCCAGACTAGGGAGCAGCACATCCGCCGTTCGAAGGCCACATCGAACATCTGCACCAATGAGGCGCTGATGGCGGTGGCCGCGGCAGTCTATCTGAGCATTGTCGGACCGAAAGGCCTGGAGGCAATCGCGAAGGCCAACATCGCCAACGCCCGGAACCTGATGGCCAGGATCGATGAGCTGGACGGGTTCGATGCGCCGGTCTTCAAGGCTTACCATTTCAACGAGTTCGTGGTCCGCAGCGTCGTGCGCCCAGAGAAGCTGAACAAGCACCTGGCAAGGAAGGGCATAATAGGCGGATTGGACATCGCACACCATGTCCCGCGCATGAATGAGCACGTGCTCTTCGCCACCACAGAGATGCACTCCGAGGCTGACCATGACCGGCTCATCGCTGCGCTCCGGGAGGTGGCCTGATGTACCACCAAGCAAAAAACGACACCAGGACAGTGTTCGAACTAGGGGGCGGTTCCGACCCTTGCCTCCGATCGACGAAGGACCTGCAGGATGAGGTCCCGGAAGGGATGAGGCGGAAAGGGCTGTGCCTTCCCGAAACGCCGGAGAGGGAGGTGGTGAAGCACTACATCAATCTCTCCCAGCGCAACTTCTCGGTGGACAACGGGATATATCCGCTTGGCTCCTGCACGATGAAATACAACCCCAAGTTCGCCGACCTCCTGGCATCAATGCCTTCCGTGGCCTCGATCCATCCATACCAAGATGAGGACACGATCCAAGGGGCGCTCCGGCTGTTGTACAAGCTTGAGCAAGCATTGTGCGCCATATCGGATATGGACGCGATCACATTGCAACCGGCGGCGGGCGCCCACGGGGAGTTCACTGGAATGCTGATCGCCAAGGCATATCACCGAGCCAATGGGCATGACAGGACGGAGGTGGTCATTCCGGACTCGGCGCATGGAACAAACCCTGCCAGCGCGGCCATGGCCGGTTACAGCGTGCTGGAGATCCCTTCCAACGCGGATGGATGCGTGGATGTTGAAGCACTGAAGAGCGCTGTTTCTCACAAGACTGCGGCGTTCATGATCACCAATCCGAACACGTTAGGCATCTTCGAGGACCAGATAAGAGAGATAGCGGACATCGTCCACGACTCTGGGGCCTTGCTCTATTATGATGGTGCCAACTTCAACGCCATCCTGGGTGTGACCTCTCCCGGGAAGATGAACTTCGATATCATGCACTTCAATCTGCACAAGACCTTCGCCACGCCGCACGGCGGCGGTGGACCGGGTGCAGGGCCGGTCGGGGTCCGTGAACACCTGGAAAGGTTCTTACCGGTGCCGCGTGTGATCGAGCAGGGAGGCAAGTTCCACCTGGACTATGACAAACCAGACAGCATCGGCAAGGTAAGGGCGTTCCACGGCAACTTCGCGGTGCTGGTACGCGCCTACGCCTATATCCTGAGGCATGGCGGGGATGGGCTCAAGGAGATTTCCCAGGCCGCCGTCCTGAACTCGAACTACCTGAAAGGCAAGCTGACGGACGAGTTCGAAATGCCTTATCGTTCTTTAAGAAAGCACGAGTTCGTCATAAGCGCCAAGAGGCAGGCGAAGGAAAGGAACCTGAAGGCGCTGGACATTGCCAAGCGGCTACTGGACTACGGGTACATGTCGCCGACCATATACTTCCCGTCTCTGGTGGAGGAGGCGCTCATGATCGAGCCCACCGAGACCGAGACGAAAGAGACGCTGGACCAGTTCGCGGAAACGTTGATCAAGATCGCCAAGGAAGATCCTGAAACGGTCCGTGCCGCACCGAAAAACACCTCGGTGGGAAGGGTCGACGAGCTGTATGCCGCCCGAGAGCTGATCCTCACCTGGAAGGACTACCTGGCGAAGGCCAAGGACAGATAGATCGCTGGTTGAAAGGGGAATATTATTAGCGATGATCCGCATGCAGAGATGATGAACAGTTCGCTCGGGTCCGAGGCGGGTGTGGCCCATCTATCCGCCACGGCTAAGGTCACTGGTCGATTCTACGTTTTCGAGGGCATCGACGGGGGGGGCAAGACCACCGTGGCCAGGATGCTCAGCGACAAGCTTGCCAAAACGTTCGGCAGGGACCCCGTCCTAACCGCGGAGCCGAGCGGGTCGTGGATAGGCGATTGCGTGCGCCGGGCCAACAGAGAGGATATCAACGACTTTGCCGAGGCACTGCTGTTCATGGCCGACCGGGCCCAGCACACACCGGAGATATCTAGGGCCGTGGAGGAGGGTAAGATCGTGATCTGCGACCGCTATTACATCTCCACCCTTGCCTACCAAGGGGTGACGCTGGAACGCCTGGTCCCGGATCCAGTGCTTTGGCTCCGAGCGGTGAATGCACCGATCATACGCCGGCCGGACATCACCTTCTACTTCTTGATCGAACCGGAGAAGGCGATGATGCGCATGAAGGGCAGGGATGAGAAGAGCAAGTTCGAGAAGCTCGGTTTCCTGAAGCGGGTGGCCTTGATATACGAGGAGATGTCGATCTCCGATCCGAGCGCCCACGTCGTTGACGCCTCCAGGCCATTGGAGGAAGTATTCGCCGAAGTGCTCAAGGCGGTACAGCAGAACGTTTAAGTCCGTCCTACGGAATTGGTAGGCATGCACCCGTCCGAGAGCATCCGTTGCGCAAAAAGCAGAAAGCTGTTTGGAAAGCGCATCGTGCTGGGCATCACCGGATCGATAGCGGCCGTGGAATGCCTGGAGCTCGCCAGGGAATTGATCAGGCACGGGGCGGAAGTTCACGCTGTTCTTTCCCTCGAAGCACAGAAGATCGTCACTCCCTGCTCCATGGTGTTCGCCACCGGCAACGAGGTCATTACCGACTTGGATGGCTGTGTGCAGCATGTGGATCTGTTAGGGAATGCCCAGGACAAGGCCGATCTCCTACTTATCGCACCTTGTACCGCCAACACCATTTCCAAAATCGCCTGCGGCATCGACGACACACCAGTGACGACGATGGCAACGATCGCGCTCGGCTCAGGAACGCCGGTGATGATCGCTCCGGCGATGCATGCGGCGATGTACGACAACCCGATCGTCCAGACCAACATCAGCGCGCTGAAGTATATCGGATTGGAGTTCGTCGGGCCAAGAATGGATGAGGGCAAGGCCAAGGTAGCCACCAACGAGGTGGTGTTAGAGGCTGTTCTCAGACGCCTGGGCAAGGGAGATTACCGGGGCAAGAGGGTTCTGGTGATCGGCGGCTCATCCGAGGAGCCGATCGATGATATGAGAGTCGTCACCAACCGCGGTACCGGGGAGACCGCCGTGGAACTGGCCAAGGCAGCATACGAACGGGGCGCGGACGTGGATCTGTGGATGGGGCGGTGCTCAGTGCCGTTGCCCTCGTTCCTATCGACCAGGCGATTCGTGACCGTCGGCGACCTGGTGAAAATGGTCCCACAGGTGTCCCACGACGTGGTATTCGTTCCAGCTGCTCTTTCCGATTTCGCGCCGAAGAAGGCAGAGGGCAAACTATCTTCAGAATCAAAGGAAATGGAGATGGTACTCGAACCAGTGGCGAAGGTCCTTCCCCTCCTAAGGAAGAAGAAAATCAAATTGATTGGTTTCAAAGCCGAGAGCGGAATGGGCGAATCGGAATTGGTGGTCAAGGCCGAGCAGCGAGTAAAACAGTACAAGCTGGACGCCATCGTGGCGAACGACCTGAAAGAGGTAAGACCGGGGTCAACCTCGGTCCTTTTCATCACAAACAAGGGCAAGTATGTGAGACTGTCCGGGACCAAGGGAGAGGTCGCAGACATGCTCCTGGACAAGGCAGCATGATACTATGAGGAGGGCCATCGCGTTCTGCCCCGGGCACATCACTGGCTTCTTCCAAGTCATTGAGCATGACAACATCTTCGCCAGCGGTTCAAGGGGTGCCGGTTTCTGCACCGAGCTCGGCGCAAGGTCCGAGGTCTGGATGACTGACGGTGATGGAAGCATCGAGGTTAACATCAACGGTAAGCCCTCGTTCGCGCCCGTGACGGAGTATGCACTGCGCAGGATGCTGAAGACCGAGCCCTACGATCTCAACATCATGACCACGCTCGGATTGCCGGTTTCGCAGGGTTTCGGGACCAGCGCGGCGGGGGCATTGTCAGCATCGTTGGCACTTTCCAGTCTGATGGATCGTCCAGTCCATGAGGCGTTCGAAGCGGCCCACGAATCAGAGATCGTGAACCGCACTGGCATGGGCGACGTTTCGGCGCTGTTCCGAGGCGGCATGACGTTCAGGAGGAGAGAGGGCCTGCCACCGCTGGGCAAGGTGGAAAGGTTCGACGGAGAACCGGAGGTCGTCCTATGCGAGATCGGAGAACCGATAAGGACCACCGACGTGCTCACCAATGAACGAATGAAGGAGAAGATAAACACCATCGGTAAGAAGTGCGTGGAGGAGTTCGAGAAGGATACGACCCCGTCTGCTTTCTCCAGGTTGTCCAAATGGTTCACCACGGAGAGCGGGATCGCCTCTCCGGAAGCGATCAAAGCGATCGAAGATGCGGAAAGATTCGGGCAGGCAAGCATGTCGATGCTCGGGAACTCCGTGTTCGCCTTCGGAGATATTGACCGGCTCGAGGATGTCCTTCGGGACCATGGAACGACATTTCGGACGAAGATAGACCTTCATGGTCCCCGCCTGACCAAATAATCGTTCGTTCCTAATAATACCAGATACCCGATGCAGGTGGGATCCTATACCTTCCAGCAGACCCGATAAATTTTGGGTGACACTCCAGGACTGATGAGCAAAATTCCAAAGGGGTCGCTGACCAATAGTTTCATCTCGAGATTCTATGCTCAGATTGCTTAACGTCCCGAGGATCAAAAGGGCTCGACCTTTGCATCTTGAATGTTCTTGATGAGCTTCCAAGAAAGGAGGATCATTCGTAGAGGGTGAACAGTTGGTCATCCCCTCCGACATCAAAGAGGCCGATCCTGGCACCGCAATCCAGCCATCCGTGGGCATAGTTGACGCAGGCGAAGGCATTGATGAAATCCCCCACCTCACGGAAATGTTTAGCGTCCTTGTAATAGGTCGTCGCCATCTCCAGGAACGAGTCGGCCAACTTTCGGTTGAAGGAACGCTCCGGCGGCGAGACCTTGATCTTGTCCAGGGCCCTCTTGGTTATGTCCAGGTAGTGTTCCAGGTGCTCATCAGTAATGTGGTCCCGCTTCATCTCTACCCCTTCGTGGGGATGATCTCAACGCTCTCCCCGCCATGCCTCGACTCACGCGGCCTGACCTCGACGAATAGCGGCATTTGGATGTTGCCCCCGACGATCAACGCCACCCCGATGGGCAGGCGCTGGATATCATCCTCCATTCCTTCCGACAGCCCTTCGACCGAAGAAAGGATGGCCTTCAGATCGTTTGGGTTTGTCACTTTCAGGATCATCTGGGTGTTGCACTGCGATAGGACGTTCTTGTCGATCTTGGCGGCGCGTTGCGATATGATCGTAAGACCGAGCCCGAACTTTCTTCCCTCGGCGGCGATGGTCCGGAATATCTTGGATGATGCAGCCAGTCCCTGCTGGGGGCACCAGTTGTGGGCTTCCTCGGCGACCAACATCATGGGCGGGATCTTCCCGATCTTGCGCAGCTCAAAGAGCGCGGTGCATATCCGATTGACGATCAGCTCGGCGATATCTGGTGGTGTCCCACGCAGGTTGATGATGGTCATTTTGCCCTGGACCACGAGTTCATCTATGCGGGTTCCTTGTGGAGCGAAAATGTTGACCTCATTGAGGTACTCCAGCTCGGCGATAAGCGAGTTGTTCGCGGCGTCCTCTTCCGCCTCAAGCATGGCAATGATGTCCTTAAGACCGAAGTCCTTCTTCACGGACTTGACCGAATCTATGGCCTTGCGCAGCGCCGTCAGGAAGACCTTCCCGTTCTTGATCTGGGTCAGGCCGAGCAGATCGCGGGCGTCGATGTTCGCCAACGTGAACTTCAATGGCTTGGCGTTCTTGTTGACAGAAACGTCGGTGGCGTATTCCTGGATCTTGTCGCCGAAGCCCTGCGGGACGATGTGAAAGTCCCTCGAGCCCTTCGGCGTCGCCCCGGTGTCTCGCATTGCCGAATACTCCCCGTGCGGGTCGATGACCATGACCGTGACGTCGTGCTTCATCAGCTCCTCGATCAGGTCGCCGCAAAGGAACGACTTGCCTCCCCCGGTCTTGGCCAGGATGGAGACGTGCTTCTGCACCATGGCATTGATGTCGACCTCGATGCGGATGTCGTGGCCAAAAAGATATCCCAGGTAAGCACCGGTCTTTGTGTGCTCCTTCAGGCCGATGGAGTCCTTGATAAGTTCGTCCTTGGCGCGGAAAACCATGTCGCCCGCCTTGAATGGTGAACGGGGAACTTGGAGGAGCCCTCGGTCGTCCCGGAAGCCAACCACGTTGACCGTCGCGGCGACCATCTCGTCGATGTCGACGTTCATGCCCTCGGAGATCTTCTTCGCCTTCTCGATTGTGAGGTCTGTCTTCCTCTGCACATCGACGACCTGGCCCAACACCCAACCGTCGTGCACGTGCTTGACTTGGATGTACTCCATCTTTTCGATGTCGCCGACGACCCGAAAGTGGAACTCGGTGGAACCCACGTTCCCATAGATGATCCCGACGCCGTCAAGGTCTCCGTACTTGTCATCGTGGACGATGTGATCTGAAGGCGCCCTTACCTTTGGGGGAGCAAGCTCAGAAGGATGCACCAGCGGTTCCGCCTCGATTGGATCGTCGGCTCCGGCATCCTCTGTTATCGCCTCCTGCTTCGGTTCAAGATCGAGGTTTCGTCTCGTCCTCCGTGAAGGCATGGCCTGATGTAGATTCAGAATCTGAATTGGTTTGCATTCCCAACCTAACCGACATATCAAGTGGATGGAATAAATATCTTTGCCACTTAATCATAGACCAGATGGGACCATTGTCCGAGATCAATGGACCATGGTATATCGAACTGACCTGGTCTCGATGGGCATCTATGAGTGCGATTGGGTTAATTATTCGAAGTATCATCACTTGAACGATAAAATGCTTGTTGTAGGAGGATCGGCATCGACCAAACTGGCCATGGACCTGGCCACACAATTGAATGCTGAATATACACCGGCGACCGTGAAGCGGTTCCCTGACGGAGAATGCTATGTCCGCATCGAAAAGGAATCACTGGACGACGATGTCGTCATCGTGCAGAACTCCTACCCGGATGAGAAATTGGTCGAGCTGCTACTGCTTCAGGACGCGGCCATCGGACTGGGCGCCCGGAAGGTCACCAACGTGATCCCCTACTATGGATACGCAAGGCAGGATGAGCGTTTCAACAAGGGGGAGCCCCTATCGGCAAAGGTCATGGTCGACCATATCCAGATGAACGCCGACAAGGTTGTCCTGGTCGATATCCACAACAACTCGATGCTAGACTGGTTCGATGAGGCGGAGGTCGTCGACACGCATGCTGCCCCGGCCATCGGCAGGTTCTACAAGGACCAGGGCATCGATCTGGTGCTGGCGCCGGACGAGGGCGCCCTGAAGCGGGCGGGATGTGTCGCGGAGGTGCTCAATTGTGATTGGGACTACCTGGTGAAGACACGCCTTTCTGGCACCAATGTTCACATGACGCCCAAGAACATCGACGCCAAGGGCAAGAAGGTCCTCATCGTCGATGATATCATTTCCACTGGAGGAACCATAGTTGCTGCCACTGAAGAACTCAGACGCCTGGGGGCCAGGAGCGTCAACGCGGCGTGCACCCATGGTCTGTTTGTAGGCGGGGCATTGGACCGGCTGAAGAAGTACTGCGACAAGATCGCTGCGGCCAATACGCTTGAGAGCGAGGTCTCGATCATCTCAGTGGCGCCAGAAGTAGCTAAGGCCATCTGATTGTTGAACGTTTATCTTCGTGACGATCACATCGGAACAAGCTAAAGCCAAACACCAGTCGCTGACCGGTGGTCTTTATTTCTTGACCATGGGCATCGGTTGGACATGTAACTATTAAGTCACGAATCACATTTCCACCCAATCCGAAGCCAAGGTGTCCCTGATGAAGAAAGAGGAAGACTTCAGCGAATGGTACAATGAGATAGTCGAGCTTGCCAACCTGACCGACAAGCGATACCCGATCAAGGGCATGAACGTCTGGACACCGTATGGGTGGAAGATCATGCGCCAGATCGATACCTACATTAGGCAGGAGTGCGACGCCACCGACCATGGCGAGGTCAACTTCCCGCTGCTTATCCCCGAGACCGAGTTCCAGAAGGAGAAGGACCACATCAAGGGGTTCGACGCCGAAGTGTACTGGGTGACTCACGCTGGCCTCAACGAACTGGACATCAGACTCTGTCTGAGACCGACGTCCGAAACCGCAATGTACCCAATATTTGCGCTCTGGGTACGTTCACACACTGACCTCCCGCTCAAGACGTATCAATTGGTCAACACGTTCCGTTACGAGACGAAACAGACCAGGGCCTTCATCCGGGTCCGTGAGATCCACTTCTTTGAGTCCCACACCTGCCACGTCGACGAGGCCGATGCACAGAGGCAGGTGGAGGAAGATTTCGTGATACTGGACAAGATCATGGCCAAGCTATGTCTGCCCTACTCGCTCCTGCGCAGGACCGACTGGGACAAATTCCCGGGCGCTTACTATACCGTTGGGGTCGATACGCTGATGCCGGAGGGCAAGTCCTTGCAGCTAGGCTCGATCCATCATTACCGGGATAACTTCTCCAGGCCGTTCGACATCAAGTACGAGGACATCAACGGGACGATGCAATACTGTCACCAAACCACCTTCGGAATGAGCGAGCGGCTGGTCGGCGCCGTCGTCGGTGTGCACGGCGATGACAAGGGACTGGTCCTACCCCCGGCAGTGGCACCGTTCCAGGTCGTCATAATCCCGATCTTGGCCAAGGGCAATGTCGACGTGGTGACGGTGGAAGCGAAGAAGCTGGCTGATGAGCTTTCGGCCGTCGGTATAAGAGTGAAGCTCGACGACTCGAATGAGCGACCTGGCTCCAAATTCTACAACTGGGAGATCAAGGGCGTCCCGCTCCGTCTGGAGCTGGGCATGAGAGACATCGAAGGCGGCAAGGTGGCATATGCAAAGCGGAATGACGGAAAGAAAGGATCGTTCGTGCGGGTGGAGTGCGCTAGGGATGTGAAGGGCATGCTCGAAACCATCATGACCGAGATGCTGGAAGTGGCCCAAAGGAAGATGAAAGAATCGTACGTAACGATCGCGTCGTTAGACAAACTCCCCGGAAAGACGCTAAGGTTCGGCTGGTGCGGGGACGCGGAATGCGGACACACCATAGAGCAGAAGACCGAGCTCAAACTGCTGGGAACACCGTACGTGCATGAGGAGTTCCACGGCAAATGCATCGTCTGCGGCAAGGACACCGATAAGGTCGCCTACGCCTCAAAGGCGATGTAAAACCCTTCCCAAGTTCTTTTGTTGGATCACTTTAACTTAGTGTGGTAAAAATTCATTTAGGACAGTTTGGGAAAGCTTCCGCCTCCCAAAAGGACGCTTAGAATTAAAAAAATCTGTCGATTTCGGTATTATGGATGCTTATAAACTGAGACATACTTGGAATGTGGCCATCGAGAAACCTTCGGGATATTCATGCTCATTTGATAATATCTGACACGATTTTACCCACACAAAACAGAATATGGGCTTTTAATAGAAGTCTGAATCCTGTAATAACGAATGGCCATTCCAAGCAGGGCCGACCCTTAGCTGAGGCCTCGGAAACCTGTGACGAACACGAAACATCCTTCAATCCTTTCTCAATCGAGTGACCAGTATGCCAAAGACACCGAAGAGAACCATAACGATTACTGCGGAGTAGAGCCCCATGTTGACCGGGTCAAAGAGGTTCCATGTATTGAACGTGATACTCCATATGATGTATAACGCAATACCGCTGATGAGCAAAAGGACTGAAATGCCCATCTCGATCTTCTTGGGGAAGGCGTTCTCTTCCATCAGGGCGCCAAAATGCGGTCAGCCTATTAATAGATTGGGCTTGACCGACCTGGCCTGGTATAAATTCCAATCAGCTGAGAGTCCGCTAAGTCTATCTTGCGGCTCTACCATCAATGCTCCTCTTGGCAAGTAGCTTCAGATCATGACGGTGATGGATCGTGACATCTGACCGGTCTATACGAACGGCCGGTTTAGTCCGATGGCGAACACTATCCTGCTAAGCGGGCAAGTCCGGTTCCGTCATGGGTTCATCATTTTTCCACTATCTTGTCTAACGAACCGTTAGCTTCATAGCATAATTTAGTTTAAAATAACCGGACGACCTATACTTCCTAGGTCGATGGGATGGGTTCGGAAATTCTGATAATATTGGTGGTCTGGCTGACCATCGGAGTGGTGATCGGTGGTTGGATATCGGTCGATACCTTCGGACGCAAGGTCAAGGGCGCGAAATGGGTCGCCTTGGGTGTTATTCTCAGCGTCATTGGGTTGATGATCTACCTATGGATGCGGGAAAAGAAGAAAAGCCCTAACCGGGCGGGAGATGACACCGCCCCAGAGTACCGCTACCAGGAGCAATTAGCAACGGAAGTGCAATCTATCCCCATGGCAGAAACGATGGCAAAACCCGTACCTGTCGAGGAGAAGACAACACCGGTAAAGGAGCCTCACCCGCCAGTCCCGGAACCGGAGACACCGCAGGAAGCCGCTCCCTTGACGATGCCGGAGGAATCACGTCCGGAGTACCGCAACGAACTACCGGTGCGGCAGAAGATCGAAGGCATCCCCCGCTGCCCGAAATGCGGTGTAGCCGTAAGCGGGTTCGATGAGTTCTGCTCAGAGTGCGGTACCAAGCTCAAATGATGACAATCTTTTTTATCAGGACCGAACAATCAGCGGTATAATGAAGGAAGGGCAGCTGGTCTACCTCTTGGACGGAAAAGGCCGCAAGTATTGGGCAAATGCCCGACCGGAGATGCTAAAGATACCGGGCCTGGGAGTACTTGACGGCAACAAGCTCATGGCCCTCGAGTCTGGCGCTAAGATATCGTTCGCAGGAATCGAGTTCTATGTCCTTGTTCCGGGCAACCCGGAGCTCATGGAATCGGTGGACCGCAGCGCCCAGGTCATAATTGCCAAGGATGCGGCTACCATCTTGTTCAATCTGGATGTCAAGTCCGGCGATATCGTGCTTGAGGCGGGGCTGGGCTCTGCTTCGTTGACGATGCCGTTGCTCAATCTCATCAGGCCGGGCGGCAAGATCATTTCCGTAGAGCTACGTGAGGACTTCGCTCAAAAGGGCCGTAAGAACGTCGAACGAACCGGATTCCTGGAAAACTGGAAATTGATGATCGGGGATATTCGTACGATAAATGTCGAAGAGAAGGTCGATTCGGTCGTTCTGGACATGCCCAACCCATGGGAGGCGGTGGACAATATCACGCGGTTCCTGAAGCCAGGGGGGCGGTTCTGCGGGTACGTACCTAACACTAACCAATTGGAATCGACGGTGAAGAAGTTGCGCACCTCAGGCTTCATAGAGGTCGTGGCATTGGAGAACATCCAGAGAACGATGGACGTCCATGAAGGTGGTGTCAGGCCGTCATTCGACATGCTCGGGCACACCGGATATCTGGTCTTCGGCAGATACGCCCCCAGACAACCTTAGAGCCGATCTACGAGCGGTGTTGGGACGGATTGTCGAGTATCGATCCCTGTCCTGAAAGCCCATCTTCCATCGAACGAAGCAGCCTTTCGGAGATAACTATTTTCTAATCATAATGGCCTAGGTGGGGAAGAGGAAATTGATCAAACTAGCAGCATTTGACATGGATGGCACCCTTACAAAGGAAAGGAGTTCTTGGGATACGTTGTTCAATCACTACCATCACAATCCTGAGCAATTCTATCGCATGTACTCAGAGGGTAGGATAAACCAGGACGAATGGGCAACGGCCAACCTGGAAGAGATAATCAGAAACAGGCCGAACCTGACCGTATCCGACGTGGAAAGCGTCCTTATCGAGAACAGTCACATCAGGACCGGGGTCGAGGAGTGCATTTCGGATTTGAACTCGCTTGGGGTGAAGTGTGTGATAATATCATCGGGAACGGAGCCGCTGGCAAAGTGGATTGGAGAAAGAGCGGGGTTTTTCGACTGGAAGGCGAACTGGTTCAGGGCCGATAACAATGGGCACTTTGTCACGAAGTACATCCGTAGAGTGAGTTTCTTGGAAAAGGAGAGATGGGTCCGGTTCTGGCAAAAGGAGCTGAACATCTCAAAGGAGGAGACCATGGCCGTTGGGGATAGCTGCAACGATGTCGGGATGTTCCTCGAGTCCGGACATTCCATCGCGTTCAATCCGACCGATGAATGCGCCGAGGCGATGGGAGAGGTCGTTTGCAGGGGCGACGACATGCGGCAATGCATGAAGATCGTCGATGAATGGATCACCAGATGAGAACGACGGGACCATCTGGCCTCCCTCATCTTTCGGTCATAGGTCTGGAGGCGTTGGGTCATTATCGACCGCTCCCCGGTACTCGATACTGATTTGCTCAGAATGAATTTGCCAATCTGTCCAAGCAGCAAACCATATAACAGACGGGCAACGTGTCGAATGCGATGAGCTTTGAATTCGCCATCACCGTTTTCGCCGCGATATTCGCCATCGTGAACCCGATAGGCAACATCCCAGTCTTTGTCGCGATCACCCAGGATTATACGCCCGAGCAGAAGAGCCGTGTCATCAGGAAGGTGTGTATCGTGGCCGCCAGCGTGCTGTTTGCCTTCGGCATCTTTGGCAATTACATCTTTGTATTATATGGAATCACGATCCCGGCGTTCAAGATCGCAGGAGGACTGCTCCTATTCTCCATTGCTTTTAATATGACCCGTGGCCAGGTGGGGCGAGGCAAGATCACCGGCGAGGAGCACGAGGAGGCGCTTGAGAAGGAAGAGGTGGGCGTGGTCCCACTGGGCATACCGCTTTTCGCCGGTCCGGGCGCAATAACCACGGTCATGATCTACATCTCCTTGGCGACGACATCCAACGACGTCGCGTTCGATCTTTCCTCGATATTTCTGTCGATCATAGTCACGATAATCGCCAGTTTCTTCCTGCTCAGGTATGCTGAGCCGATCTTCTCCCGCATGGGGAAGAGCGGGGCCGGTGCGTTCACCAGGGTCATGGGACTGCTTCTGGCGGCCATCGCCATCGAGTTCATCCTCACTGGGGCGTTCAGTGCCATCGATTCTTGGTACCATATCGTTCCTTAGGGAACGTGGCAAGGAGAAGATTATTAACCGGCAACAGATACGAGAATCTGGTGCGTCAATGGTCGTGGCAGAGATCCGGATAGAACTCAAGCAGGGAGTGGCCGACCCCGAAGGCCAGAACACCAGAAAAGCGCTCGAACTACTCGGCTTCAAGGGCATCAAGGGCGTTCGTTCGATCAAAATCTTCGAGGTCGAGCTGGATTTGCCTGCCGAGGAAGCAAAGAAGCAGGGAGAGGAGATGTGCCGTAAGCTCCTCGCTAACCCGGTCATCCAGAAATTCAAGGTCGAGATCAAACAGTGAGAAAAATGGCGATCGACCAGTTGTTGAAAAAACGGGCGGTGCCTTTCGAACTCTTCGATGTGGACCTTTTCTCCGCCAATGATGAGCAGCTCAAGGAGCTGAGCACCAAGCTCGGGCTAAACCTCTCCCTGGACGAGATGAAGCGCGTCCGGGCATATTTCCAGAAACGTGGGAGCATTCCCACCGACATTGAGATCCAGTCCATCGCCCAGGCGTGGAGCGAACATTGTTGTTATAAGAGCTCCAAGGTGTTCCTGAGAGAGCACATATTCAATATCAAACACCCGGACATCCTGTCCAAGGGGGACGCGGGGGTCATGGTTTTCGACGATGAGTACGGATATGCCCTACGCATCGAATCGCACAACCACCCGTCGGCCATCGAACCCTACGGTGGAGCGGCCACCGGCATCGGCGGCATTGTCCGGGACGTGCTGTGCATGGGAGCGCAACCGATCGCGTTGGTCGACCCTCTGTTCTTCGGACCTATCGACTACAAAGGCGAAATGCCGATGGGATCCAAATCGCCCAAGTACCTGGTCGGCGGGGTCGTTGCCGGGATACGGGATTACGGCAACCGGATCGGCATTCCGTGCGTATGCGGTGGACTGTACTTCGATGAGTCGTACGTCGGCAATTGCCTCGTGAACGTAGGTTGTGTCGGCATCGTGAAACGAAAGGACCTGGTCAACAACGCTGTCAAGGGAACGGAGGATGTGCTCATCCTGGTCGGGGGCAAAACCGGCAGGGACGGCATCCATGGCGTCACTTTCGCATCGGCGGAGCTGAAATCGACTTCCGAGGACGAATCGAGGGGCGCGGTCCAATTGGGTGACCCGATCACCAAGGAGCCGCTTATCCACGCCTGTCTGGAAGTGAACTCGAAAGGCCTTATCCATGGCATGAAGGACCTTGGCGGCGGAGGGCTTTCCTGCGTAGTTGGAGAGATGGCCCTTTCCGGAGGTTGCGGAGCGGTCGTCGATCTAGAACAGGTCCCTCTTAAGGAGGAGGGGGTCGCCCCGTGGGAGATGTGGGTCTCTGAATCTCAGGAAAGGATGATGCTTGCGGCGCCGGAAGAGAACGTCCATGATATCCTGGAAATATTTGCGCTTTGGGATGTCAACGCCTCGGTCATCGGCCGGGTGGTCGAAGGGAACCACGTCAAGTTGATCTACCACGGCATCCAGGTCTTCGATGTCGACCTGGAGTTCCTGACCAAGGGGCCGGAATACGTTCGGCCGAGCAAGGTCGTTTCGCCATCATCTGTAGTGCATACCGCCCCGAACGTCCCGAAGGACATGAACGATGTTCTCGGGGCATTGATGTCCGACCCGAACATCGCCTCCAAGGAATGGGTTATTAGGATGTACGATCACGAGGTTCGCGGGAACACCGTCATCAAGCCGATGCAGGGCAAGATGAACAAGCGCGGTCCGTCCGACGCCACGGTGCTCAAGCCGCTGGACCATTCATACCGCGGCCTGGGGCTGGCCGTCGGTGTCAACCCCTGGTTCACGTCGCTGGACGCATACAAGGGAGGACAGACCTCCGTGGACGAAGCCTGCCGCAACATAGTGGCGGTCGGTGGAACGCCGCATGCGCTCACGAACTGCCTTAACTTTGGCAACCCAGAGAAACCCGAACGGCTGGGGGAACTGAAGGAGGCCATTGCCGGCTTGGCCAACATAGCTGTCGACCTGGGGCTGGCCGTCCCGTCCGGCAACGTCAGCCTATACAACGAAACCTCCAGAGGGCCATGCCTTCCGACAGCAACGGTGCTCGGTTTGGGAATAGTTGAGGATGTCAGAAACGTGGTCACCACGGACCTGAAGCAAGAAGGAAACCCCATCTTCCTGGTCGGAACGACGAAGGATGAGATGGGTGGATCAATCCTCTATCGCAGGTTCGGTGGCAAGGGCGGCCTTGTGCCGAACGTCGACACACGGCGGCTGAAAAGCTCGATATCGCTGATGAACGATTGCATGAGGGACGGCATGGTCCGTTCCTGTCATGATCTGTCGGACGGTGGCTTCGCCGTCTCCATGGCGGAGATGTGCATCGCCGGGGACATCGGCGCGGACATCGACGTCAGCAGCATGGGCGAGATGTCCGACCTGGTGCGTCTGTTCTCCGAGTCGAACACACGTTGGATCGTGGAGATCGACAAAGGCCGGGAAAAAGAGTTCATCGACCACATGAGCATCCCCATCGCGATGCTCGGTCACGTGGGTGGATCGGAGCTTAGGATCAAGGGCAAGGACGACCTGGTATCACAATCGGTGGAGGCGCTCAGGGAATGCTGGTCGCAACCGTTGTGGAAGCTGTTGGGGTGATCAAAATGAAAGCGCAAGAGGTCAAGGTCTGCGTCATCAGGATCGAGGGCACCAACTGCGAGGAGGAATGCGCCCGAGCGTTCAGCTCCATTGGCGCGAACGCCGAGAAGGTGCATCTCAAGCAATTGCTCGGTCAATGCCCGGCGGCGATGAGGCGGGACCTGAACGACTATCATATCTTGGCATTCCCGGGCGGTTTCTCAGCTGGCGACTACGTGCGCGCAGGGGCGATCTTCGCCGCGCGTATGAAATCCGGCCTGGCCAAGGATTTGGTCAAGTTCATCGAGTCAGGGAAGCCGGTCATCGGCATATGCAACGGGTTCCAGATCCTGGTCGAACTGGGGGCGCTTCCTGCATTGGATGGGGAAGCACTTTCACATCAACCGGAGGCGGCGCTGTATACCAACTCTTCTGGACGCTTCGAATGCATACCGACATTGCTAAAGCACGAGAACCGGGGCAAATGCGTGTTCACCACCGACCTGCCAAAGCACGATGTGGTCATGTTCCCCTGCGCCCATGCCGAAGGCAAGCTTATGTTCCCCAGAGAATCCGAGGATTCCATACTGGACCATATGGAGCATAACGACCAGATCGTGTTCAAGTACGTCGACGAGAACGGTGAGTACGCCGGCTATCCATGGTGCCCCAATGGTTCGGTACATAACATCTCCGGGATATGCAACGTGCATGGCAACGTGTTCGGTCTGATGCCGCATCCCGAGCGTGTGTTCGAACGTTTGACACATCCCGACTGGACCAGGACCGGAGACAACCCCGTAGCA
>CAVWKV010000127.1:0-3439 GCA_963755265.1 uncultured Methanomassiliicoccales archaeon
AATAAAGAACAAGATAGATGACTTTTTTGCGAAGATATCTTATATCGATTTTTATATGTCGAAACCCGACATATTCGTACGGTCTTTTTATGCATACAAAACCGCTCGTTTCCTTGATTCTTATCGCCATGATTCTTATGCCATCGTTCTCTATGTTTGACGTGGCCTCCGGTCAAGTCATAGGGAGCCAAGGGCTCGTGGAGACACTGGACAGTGCAACCGCGGGAACGCACGGCGTTTACGGGAGCCTTGACATCACAGGGAACGCCCGAACCGATGCGGTGATACTGGGCGGAGCGCTCTGGTTGATGTTCACGAACAACGACTCATCGATGGTATGCAGTTATTCACCGAAGACCAATGCGAACGCTTGGAACATCTCCATGGATGCGTACACGCCGAGGATCGGCGCTAGTTACTGTGCGGCACACCAAACCCCCGGCCTGTACGGTATAAGGATGATGTTAAAGGATGTCAATGGGGTGAACATCACGGGCGTCGAGCTGCTGGCCGGAACAAGGGATAAGGAGGGCATATACGTGTACACTCCTGCCAACGGATGGACTAGGGCAGTGGCGGGATTGCTGCCGGCCATCATCGACAGCTCGACCGATTCTGGCAACATGCCTAGGCATTATACGATTTCTTTCGCCCGAATCTCCGATTCTCAGGTACGGATAACTGTGCGGCACACCACGGCCGGGCTGCTGACACAGCTCACCGTCAACACTGGAGGTTCTGTCGTCAGACCGGGGGTGGACGTCTACTCCGACGTCTCCATGGCCTGGATTAAGACCCAAGCAGGGATGGTCTATCCCATGGGAGGGGGCTGGATGATGGACAATTTCATGATCCGTTCCTCGGGCACCAGGTGGTTCCAGACCTACCCGGATTACGAAACGGTGAATCTGAACGGAGCGATGTGGATCAGCGTCCGGGACGAGAACGGAAGGCCGATATCGGACGCGCAGGTATCCCTTGGCGGATCTATCGCTATCTACGATGCGAGCACCGAGAGATATCAGGCGGTAACGAACACGAGCAGCCTGAAATGGTCGGTTCCGACCACTTACAATGTTTCCGTCGATGGCGTCCAATGTGCAGGAACCATTAAATTGACGACAGCGTACAGTTCGGACCTTGTCTCGGTGACGAAATGGTGGAATGGATGGGATTGGGTATCTGTCTTCGGAAGGGATGATTGTTATGGACCCCAGACCGCTTTGAACACCTATAAGGGATATGACCATCCAATTACCGCCTACATATTCACCGATAATCCTACTGGAAATTCGTCCAGCATCCTCTCTTCCCAATCCGAGATCGCCAAACACGGACCGCATGATTATTGGAACTGGATGAAGAAAAGCTGGAGCGATTCAGTGGCCTCCGCCAACCAAGGTCAGCAGGCGCTGATCAAGGCGTACGCATATGCCAGCCGATGGGACAACCCGGCATACGTTGGAAAAGGGGAGACATACATATCCCTGGCCAACCCAGGTGACAGCGCCACATACCAGATGATGTATGCCCAGTACCAGGTTGGTATCCGTATCGAAGGTACGGGCTCGAGCTCCTGCAACGGGGTGTCCGGCAACGCCTCGTTGATCGGCTGCTGGTGGTTGACCCCATACCAGAAATGGAATCCGACATCGCCAATCGACCTCATGGATGCGTGTCGGCAGTACTGCACCGATTCAAAAAGCATCACTTACTCTTCACTCATGGATCTAGCGAGACGCGGTGGGGTAGCCAGGTTCTACAATCACGGCGTGATCGCTCAACCGGACATCCTGCATTGGGTAACCAATGTGAAAACCAATTTTACCTTGGAGAACTGGAAGGCCACTGACGGCGAGGTCGCCAGTTACCTGTATGGAAGGATGACAACGCTGGCAATGGTCACCCACGGGGATGGCAACAGCAATCTGATGGAGATCAGTGTTAACCGTAGCGACCCCATCAAGGCGGGATATTGGTTGGTGCCGGTGACGATCGCAATCCCGTTGAACAACAGGACATTCCAAGACGTCGAGATAGTCGGCAAGGACCGGACCCTGAGTTCCCTGAACAGCGGCAGCGACTCGATCAGGAACCTGGCCAGCGCCAGGGTGATGGATGTTGGCTATGACGTCAGGAACGGGACCTTGTACGTATCCGGGTTCTGGAACGATTCCTCGCTCGTGGTCGTCCACTTCAAACAGAAAGACCCAGTCATAGTGAACAAACCGGTCGTCTCGGTGATGATGGGCGCCAACTATTCGTTCAAAGCCGCCCGGCCCGATTCCACAGTAGGAACTAACTGGTCACTGAATACAAACGCCTCATTCCTTTCAATTGCTTGGTCGGACAACGGCTATTGCCTGATATCCGGCCAGGCATCCATAGCTGGCAAGTACTACGTGTCCCTTGGGGTCACGACCGCAGAAGGAACTCGTTACGTTAATTGGACATTGAACTGCTGGCAGGGGCCCGATGAACCGCCGAACACCATTATAGTGGGTGCCCCTACCGGCTGGACGAACAGGCCTGTGCGGTTGACATACAATGCCACTGACGACAAGAGCGGAGTGAATATGACCTATTACTCTTTGGACTCAGGGAATTGGACCGAATGGACGACGGACATACTGATACAGACCGTAGGAGTTCATAACATCCGTTACTATTCGGTCGATTTCGCCGGGAACTCCGAGAGCGTGAAGAACGCAACTGTTGCTATCGACACGACAATCCCCGTCATCGTCATGGAAACGAAGGATGGGGCAGTCTTCTACGGAGAAATCACCCTTCGCTTCAAAGTATATGCCAACGTCAGCGGCCTATCCAGTCTGACACTGGTTGATGAATTTGGATATAAACTGCAGCTTCCCTTGGACTCGTCGTCCATAGAAGTTAGCAATTCGACCGTGGGGGTCCACCAGTATACCATTATGGCCACCGACAAGGCTGGTAACATAGAATCATACCAGGTGAAAGTTGATCTCAAGGCAGGAGGGGATATGAGCATTTGGTCATATCAAAACCTGGCTTTACTGGGGGTAGGGGTAACAGCCCTTATCTTATCGGTCGTCGTGTGGAGAAGGAGGAAAAAGAATTAATGATGTGCTGGATTGGTCGGTGCGGGCCTTTTATAATGGTGATGTATAATATATGTGAAATATATCACATCTCAGGGATGGAAGATGGAATCACTATTTTCACGAATCAAAATATTTGGTTTCACATACCGAATTGATTGCTTCTGCCCATAATTTCACCATATGGATATGTCCATGGAACCAGAATCAATAATGATAAGCATTTGATTCGGATTATATATCTGAAAATGACGTGCTTTTGTTAGGTGTCGGAAATGCAGGCTCTCGAAACATCGAGGTTAATTACCGAGGAATACTCGGCAAAGATTCTCCTTGCAACCGTGGGAAAACCGAAATGC
>CAVWKV010000128.1:0-13301 GCA_963755265.1 uncultured Methanomassiliicoccales archaeon
TCCCATTCCGGTGTATACTCGTGATGGCCATATGCTTTTCTTGAGCATGGATTGCAAATACAAGGTAAATCGTGAAAAATCGAGCCATCAGGTTGACTATCGCTTGGATAGCATACCCTGGTCCCTTTCTCCCCCGTGGACGGATGTTTAAACTCGATGTAAGGAGGCTTTTCCTTATAGTCGTCGCATTGAAATTCCATTATATACTGTTCGTTATCCACAACACTTTGAATCTTAACGCTGAAGGACGGTCCGTTCGGATCGAGGTCCGTGAACTCCCAGCCATAACCTGCCCCCATCCTTTTTGCTGTTTGCAACTCCGCTTCCAGGATGAGGACGGATACCTCCTTCGCAACCGTCATACAGCTTTCCCTATGTCCACTAGAACGACGAGTTCTTCGTTATGGGGGTGATAGCTTTCCAATGTTCTCTCCCGATCCCAAGTAATCTTCTCATGGGAAAATGTATAGGTGTCACCGGCAGCATAGCCGAGTTTCACTGCAGCCTCTTTGGCCGCTTCACCGACCTTCGTTTGTTCCTGGAAAGTGAACTCGGGAATTTTATGACCAGGCTCTAATCTGGCATGCTCTACTCTCAAGGTGACCGTATGCTCGTTCTTTTGGCTGTGTTCTTGCCCTTCTCCATCCATTGATATTACCCAAGAAAATTAAGATCAAGCGAGTATTTAAAGTCGAGATGGGGGTCTCCGAAAGTGACATCGTGACAGGACATTTTCCTTACTTTTTCAAATAATCTTGTCAAATGGAGGCCCAATTCATTCAAAATCCCCAGTTTTGCTTTGAAATGTCGCCCAAGGATCAAAATCAGCAGGCAGTTAACAGGGAAGTTAACAAGGAATTAGAGTTATTAAGCATGGGAAAGTGAAAAGATTTGACAATTACACATTGAAGCATTATAAAAAAAGGAAAGTGATTCATCAATCCTTTTTGGCAGCCCCCTTAAGCCTTGATATCTTCTTTTGAAGGGTTTGAAGGTGAAGAATCAGGTCATCAACTGTGTCCAAATCCGATTTTACCTTGACATAAAAGTCTTCTGTTTGAATAATATGCCAGCCTGGAATTTCCTGACCCTGCTTTTCCATTGGCTTTTCGGGAACCGGCGCTTCAAACGGACCGATCTTTTCTGGAATTGGGTTTGTCTGATCGGGAGCTGAAGTTTTAGATTGAACACCTAAGGAAAGTCCTCTCTCGTCTCTTACGATAATGCCAGTATAGACTAAGTATTCCAACAAGGTTCTCAAAGCGAGTTGTTCTTTAATTTTATCTGTTTGAGCAGCTATTGCCAGTTCTCCGAGGAATCTATCCTCTGACATAATTGGCTCACCGCTGAAAACTGATATTGCCAGCTCCGCGAACCATGTTTTCGTTATTACGGCGGCCAGTATTGGTTTCGCTTTATCCTCACTCACGGATTTTGCGTTAACGAATTGAACCGTCTCTTGAGTGGGCACATATAATCCTCGATCCGAGGCATTTATTAGTCCAATATCCCGCATAAATCGTACATTCATTGATGCGGCTTGTGCCGGAATACCCTCTCCCTCAACCTGAGATGCGGCAATTCCGCCTGATCTTCCCTGACTGGCAATCCTTTTCAGAATATCAAACTGGACCTGAAAATTGTGTCTGTTCGAGGGAAGGACATATCGACTATACACCCTGGCCTTCTTTTTTGCTCGTTCTCCCTTATCCTCTTCTGGTTTCACATTTGTATTAGTTGATTGTTCCATATTACTAACCTCTTATGTGTAGTAAATATCGTATTTAGTATTTATATATTATCTTTATATGTAGTATGTGTATTAGTAAACACATTAACATTTTAAACATATAGTATTGCACAAAATTAATAATGAGTAACAATGTTGATATGAAGAATGGTGGAAAAACATATAACAGAAAGATGTTCGAATCAAAATTAACAATCTCCGATATTAGTCCCGTCCCGCCCGATTGAGGCTCTAGGGGAAATGTTAATCACGACATTGGATCCTGATTATCTTGGACAGGTTGGGTATCAAAAGGCGAAGATAGTGAGCAATCCGGATGCACAGATTCTGTTCCACAATATCATTCAATGGGTTAGCCAGATAATGGACTTTTGAATCAATTCAGCGATTTGATGCAATTTGAGTTTGCTACCTTATTCGTTCTCTCGCTGGCTTATCGTGTTCGCTCCAAGGGCTACAAAGAACTGCGGCACTTTGTTCTGCCCTTGTTCTAGGCTTTGATGTCCAAGCGAAATTTCTTCATCTCCGTTCCACTTTGGAGGGAGAGAGCACTATACAACCCGCCAAAGGTAGGGCATTGTAGATCGGTTGGATTTCACCTAGTAATAATGGATGAGCTTTTTCCCCGGGAATTGAGCGAAATATTCCCGGAAAATCCCCGGGAATTGCCCGGAAATTCTGATAAGTATCACTGGAAAATCCCCGGAAATTCGGGTCGCATCCTCGGAAATCTGCTCCGGAAAGTTTCGGCAACCCCCCCGGAATATTCCTTGGCAATAAGGCAATGATCAATCGATTGGTCTAATCCTCGATACCGGACCGCATGCTCCCCTTACTCCAGATTTTTATCGAGGATCATAATGGTCATTGCCGGCATCAACTCAGGGATCCGAAAACCCGGCAAATTGTCCTTGTCTCTTCATGTGGATTCTGGGAACTGGACAATTTCGGTTCTCTCGTTGCCCACATGCAGGCCTTTGCAAAAAACGTATCTGCGGAATATTCCGGCTCCCTTCTCCGGCCCCATGCTTCATTGTTCCAGATCATGCTTGTCCATGGAACGATGGTACAGGATATTCCTGATGCGGCCCGCCAGGCCGGGAAATGGCTAGTACAGGACGGCACGATCCCCGCATCCCTTCTTGAGACGATCAGCCGGCCGCTCGTGCCACGTGATACTTATATTGAGGAAAGCAACCGGCGGTATGCGGAACTGATTCAGGCACGACAGGGGGTATCGGGTGACCCTCACTGGACAGCGAGGAGTTTAGATGAATGATCCGGTGCTGATGCGTCTTCGGTGGATGACCAATATCTAATATCAGGAAGCAAAAGTAAGTCTCTATGCATGCTTGCAGATGATAACGCATAAAGACAAAGTATTGAGACGTTTTTATTGAGTTTATTGAGAAAATGCTACTCTCGGCTGAAAATAATTGGCACATTTAACGGTTCAATCGAATAAAATAATATTGCGAGTTAGAAAAATTATGAAATCCTCCAAAAAGGAAGTAAAAGTTTTTTTTATCAAGCTGGCTCTGCGCTATACATTAATAGTTGAATTTCATTTCTAACTATCTGGCTCAAGTGATAAGCGGTCTCGGCTGAGCCCATCCATCACTCTATCGTACAATTATCATCGGAATTTAAACCAGAAGTCGATTATCCGCTACATACGGACTTCCTCCAGGTCGGCAGTGCTTGTCAATATGTTCCATAGATACCATGAAACCCTCCATCTCGTTGTTCATGCCTGCCTTGGTTGCTTTCCGTCCGTTTGCGGTGCTGTTGTCTGCTGTGCCTTTTTATGCGTCGACCAAGAGTAATGCCGAGATAATGGCAATCACGGTGAAAGACACCAAAATGATGGCCGCCGTCATTACCAGTGGGTCGAGTTCTTCTTTTTCTGGTTTCACTTTGTCAGCGCTCATGCGAAGACGGTCCTTCGTATCTATAGGAAACGCTATCGTTCTTTATTCGAGGAAGATATATTGGATATAAGCTTTTTCGATGAATCCAGCCCTACACCTAAAGTTTCTACTTTGCACCTAAAGTCGCTTGTCTGCACCTAAACTATGAGAAAAAGGGGAGTTTAGGTGCAAAGCCTTCGTCATGTACGCTTTGTGAGGCCAAAGACGTCGTCAAGCCAATCGAACTCGATCTGTGCCTTGAGGGCCGGATTGTTTAGGCCACAGTGGGCATCGCCGCCCTCTTCTGCAGTGATCATCTTATCGGTTAATGATGCACATTGGGTCATTTTGGCTATATATTCCTTTGCCAGTGCTATTGCGCCGCCTTCACTTTCAGAGGACATGTTCAGGTAATGGCAGGTGATATTGTCTTCCAGCCCTTCAACCGTGAACTCGCCAACGAAGTCGAGGAATTCAGCAAGTGTTTTATCTTGCATACCATGTGCCCAGCGCACTCCATCAAGTAGCCAGCGTACAACGCTGTTGGACATGTCGACCACGGATTCGAGATCACGTGAGTAGGGCTCAAACGGATTGAGACCCAATGCACCCATCCAGCCGGTACGGCATGTCGGCATTGTGGGATACGCGATAGCAGCCTTGATACGATGATCATGGGCAACCGCACGCGGTACCATGTAGCCACCGTAGCTGTGGCCGTTGATAGCGATTTTATCGGGTTCCACATCGGGGCGTGAGAGCGCATAATCAACGAAGCAGCTGATTGGGACCTCCACATCGGGGCGGAATTTCAGTTCCGGGTCATGTATCAATGCGCCAGTTTCGCCCGAAACATCGAACATCAGGGCGTTCCAGCCCCTGTCCGCTGCATGGGCGGCGTCGCCCCAGTAGTAGATTTCCTCGGAGTATGTGTCGCCGCCGCCCATCACCAGTAACGTGGGCTTGGGTTTGTCGGTCTTGTTCGCGCGGATGAAGTAGCCGGGTAGAGTTTTGCCGTTGTCAATCTCAATTTCAAGGATCTCTATCTGTGGATCCATCAGCTTGCAGGCTTCCCGGAAGCAGATGCGGTTCTGCATCCCGTACTGTCGGGGGTCTTTATAATTGCAGAAACAACCCGCCGCCTGCCAGTAGGTGGAGGCACGTTTGAAAGCATCGCGTGCGCTGACCAGATGGCCTTTGGCAAGGCAATCGCGTGCAACGCCCTCAACCCGCGTGGCAGTCGCGGCCCAAGCCTGGGTCCAGCTTTCAAAGTCGCCATCTGTTATTTTTTTGATTGTAGAAAAAATTTCTCCGGACTCTGCGCCTCCGTAGTTGATGTGGCTGAAGGCCTTGGCCAGCTGCATGTCCATAATGCTTTGGAAATAGGCCGGCATACCGCCAGTTTTTCCGTAGTACCAGCTGGTTGTACGGCCAGTATTTGTGGGTTCATTTTTCATGTTCGCACTTGACATAACGATCTTCCTTTTTAAAATGATATTAGTACTATATGATACTAATATCTTATTGTCAATAGTATCATGTCCGAGAGAATTATCAAAGATTAAAAAAATGAACCCCAATCGGTGATAAACCAAATGGAATTCCCTTTTGGTTTCGTCTCCGCCTTAAATAGATTTAAAATCTATGCTATGCTGACTTAATTTTCGCTACTTCCTATGTTGCCCTAGGTAATAGAAAAATGATTTGTTTGCGGAGCAGACTTTTAATGCCACCCAAGAAATAAAATGGCATGCTCAAATGGAATTTTTAGTTTGCGTCTGAAATTGATTCTTTGCAAGTAATTTATAGAGGCAGCCCATCTTCAAGATGCTTTAGACCGGCATCCAGCAACCTGTAGAATCTATCAACACATCCTTCTGATACATCTTCTTCTGTCCTGATCCATGCGGCGCTCCATATCGCGCCAATCACAGCGGCAAAGATACATACTTCAAAGTCAACCGGGCTGCGTCCAGTCCTTTTCGCCACCATCTCGCTGATTAACTGGATTTTTCCTGAAAAATAGCTTAATGTGGCAGTACGCAACTCAGGAACCGTACGTAATAAAATGAACCGCGCTTTAAGCATTTCCTTTTCTTCGTCGGGGCTTTCAAAGTATAGTTTGGAAATTGCATCGCGCAATGCCTGAATGGGACTCATTTCTGCAGGCTCCGACAGGGTAGTCTCAATAACAGTATTATCCATAAAGTCAAGATCACGGAGAACAACTTCGGCCTTCGTCGCAAAATATCGAAAGAAAGTTATGCGTGAAATTTCCGAGGCTTCTGCTATCTGTTCTATCGTTGTCTCATTGTACCCTTGCTCTTCGAACAGCCTCAGTGCTTCACGCTGAATGGTGGCTCTTGTTTTAGCCTTCTTCTTGTCGTGCCAGCTTAAAGATGGCTGAATTTCATCATGCAAGTTGTTTTTTTCATCCGTATATTCTGATACTGACCCTTTGTTATACTGATGTTTTATGATAAGGAAAAGTCAGAAGCTCTTTCATGCTCCAATTCCGATCTGTGATTCCCAGCTCTCGCATGGGCGTCCATTTGCGCATCTTTCCTGAGGCATCCAGATGCCTCAGCGAACCATGAGGGCGGCAGAAGTTGTAGCTGGCGAAGTAGAACGTCATGTGGGCATCCAGACGGTATGTTCTCTTGGAGAAAGCCAGCGTTTTCCGGGTCAGGCGTTTGTTCTCCTGGCGGATGGTCAGGTTGCACCGTTCGATGAACGTCGTGGATATGCTGGCAGGGCCAGCATACTCTCCGAAGATCTGTCTCTTCTCCACTTCGACCAGGTGTCCGTTCTGCTGATGTTTGATCACCTGGGCATAGCTGAGGCCATCATCCGGAACCATCGCTGGCACTTTCGGCCTGCCACGCAGGCCAGTTTTGGGGAACGAGACGATGTGACCGTAAAACTTCAGTATCGCGTCGGTGTAGAACTTCAGCCCATCGCTGCAAAAGGATGGTATGCCAGCAATCCTTTCCTTGACCCACTTCAGCAATTTGTTGGCCGAAGGTTGCTTTCTCTCGCCCACGACGTGGGCGAGGACGACCTTGTGCTCCGGGTCGAACACTACCCAGACCCACGTTCCATCGTCCTCAAACTGCTCCATTCTCGGAACTGTTTTTTTTGGACGAAGGTCCAGAGCTCGTCCAGTTCGACCTTCGACACTTTCATTTCCTTGAGGAGCACCGTATTCACCTCCTCAGCGTGCTCTGCCGCCCGATTGAGCCAGTTGCGAACGGTATCCAGCTTGGTCTCCAGAACTTCGGCGACCGCTCGCATGCTCATGCCTTTGACAATCATTTTCAACGCTAACAGAACCTTCTCGTCCTTGGTCTTGAAGTCAAAGAACGCGGTGTTCCTGCGGCCGCAGAACGTGGTGCCGCAGGAGCGGCACACGTACTTCCTGACGCGGCCGTTCCGCGTCTGGTAGGTGCCGTTCCCGGCAATGTTACCCTGACCTACCTGGCCATACATGCCACAATCCTTGTTCGGACATGCTTCATCGATGAACTTAGATTTTCGGTCCCCTGGCTCCCATGATCCATCCCAAATCGTGATGGTTGTCAGAGAATAAATAACTTCACCATATTACGGGGTCAGTATCTATATTCTCCAAACTGGGTAATAACAAGACTTTTACAGATTTAATCCAAACGCTTAGAGTACTCCAAGGATTGGAAGAAAACTATCAAGCTACAATGAAGAATCTTGGAAACAAAGTGTTGAACATTATTCTTTAAAACATGATTGAAAATAATGAAGGGTGTTTCTCCTATTTCCATAATTTTCTTTTTATGGAATTTTGTCCAGATATAGGAAAATCGAATCACCAGTCACCATATTACTAAACTCCAATCAATCCAGTTTTTCGAGCATGACGTCAGAGTCAAGAGGTCTATCGATGTCCAACTTGCCTATAGAATGAAAAAAAGCGGATTTAGATTGGAACAGAAAGGTAAATACTTCGATGTTTCGGGTTGCACGATTAAAAGAAGGTTGAAAGCGGCCGGGCTGATCTAGTGGAGTTGGGAAGAATGATTGCAATTGGGTCGGGTCGTCGATCCATATCCGTATAGGATGAAATGGCACTTGATACTCAAAAAGCGGGCCTTAAATACCGAACAAAACGTTTGAAGGCCGCTTCAAATGCCATCAACCCCAATTCATATCTTGGCCGTCGATGATGAACCCGACCTGTGCCACCTGACGAAGATATTTTTAGAGATACCCGGCGAAATGGAAGTGGACACGGTCTTTACGGTTCGGGAGGCTAGGGATGTTCTCTCCAAGATACGTTACGATGCCGTCGTATCAGACTACCAGATGCCCTGCGAGGATGGAATCCAATTCCTGAAATCTCTCCGGGCTTCCGGCGATAGAACGCCTTTCATCCTGTTCACCGGCCGGGGCAGGGAGGAGGTCGTCATAGAGGCACTGAACAGCGGCGCGGACTCATACCTGCAGAAGGGCGGGGAACCTGAATCCCAATATGCTGAGCTGGGTCATCGCATCAGGCTGCTGGCGCAACGGCGTCGGGTGGAAGAAGCCCTGCTGGACAGCGAGTCGGAGTTCCGTACCCTGTTCGAGAATAATCCGGACCCCGTCGTCCTGGTCAGCTTCGACGGGAAAATCCTGAACACCAACCAGGCGGGGGCCCGCATGGTGCTTATGCGCAAAGAGGAGATAATCGAGAGATCAATTTTTGACTTGGGTGTCTTCTCCGAGAATGATGTGGCCCTTTTCCGACGTACCATGTCAGCCATGGCAAAGGGCGAACCTGTCTCCCCTGTCGTGTCCCAGGTCCTCCGCAAGGACGGTACCAAGAGGTGGGTGGAGATACTTGCATCCACTGTGATAAAGGCCGGATGCGATGCTTTCCAGATCATTGGCCGGGATATAACAGACCGCGTGGATGCGGAAGAGGCGCTGCGAAAAAGCGAAGGAAAATTCAGGGCGATCTTCAATGCAGCTGCCGTCGGGATCACGCTTGTCGGAGCGGAAGGGAAACCGTATGGGTTCAACGACAAGTTTGCAAACTATCTTGGATATTCCAGGGAAGAACTGAGTCGGATGTCCTTCGCCGAGGCGACATACCCCGGGGACCTGGAGAAGAACCTGGCATTTATCAAAGAATTTAATGCCGGCAAGATCGACCATTACGACATGGAGAAGAGGTTCGTCCGTAAGGATGGAGAGATCGTTTGGGCCCATTTGTTCGTGAACTTGGTGGAAGCACACGAGGGCGAGCCTCCGCTCATCCTGGCTATCATCGATGACCTTACCGAAAGAAAAAGGTCGGAGGAGGAACTGCTCAGGAGCGAGGCGGAACACCGCCGCCTGATCGATAACAGCCATGACATCATCTATACGATGACCAAGGATGGTATTTTCACCTTCGTCTCCCCCAGCTGGACCACTCTTCTCGGTCATCCGATTGATCAGGTGGTGGGAAGACCGTTCCATTCATTCGTTCACGCCGATGATCTCGCCGGGTGCTTGGCATACCTGAAGGGAGCGATCGAGACGGGACAAAGGCAAACGGGTATCGAATACCGTGTGCGGCACGCCGATGGATCATGGCGATGGCACACCTCGAATGGAGTCCCTCTGATTGACGAGACCGGCACGGCCGTCGGTGTTGAAGGCATCGCCAGCGACATCACCGTTCAAAAACAGGCAAAGGCTGCTCTGTATGAGGCGAACCGCAAGCTCAACCTCCTTTCAAGCATTACCCGGCATGACATAAAGAACCAATTGATGGTCCTGGAGGGGAACTTGAAATTACTGGATATGAATCGATTTGACGGTTCCTCTGACCGTCTCCTCCAGAATGCGGAGGCCGCGGCAAAACGGATCTCAGCGATGATCCAGTTCACCAAGGAATATGAGAACATCGGGGTTCAGGCGCCCATCTGGCAGAACGTCATGACGCTGGTGAGATCAGGCGCCAAGGATATTCTGCTCGGAGAGGACATGGTGGTGAACGATGTTCCAGCCGACACTATGGTGTTCGCTGACCCGCTCATCGTCAAGGTTTTCCACAATCTATTGAACAATGCAGTGCGCCACGGAGGCAGGGTCACGGCCGTCCATTTCTACCTCGAAGAACGAAACGGAGTCAGTGCCATCGTATGCGAGGACGACGGCGTTGGAATCCCGGCGGACATGAAAGCAAAGCTGTTCACCAAAGGCATCGGGAAGGACCATGGCCTCGGCCTCTTCCTCTCCCGTGAGATCCTTGCAATAACTGACATCACCATAACTGAGGAAGGCGATCCGGGGAAGGGGGCCAAATTTGTATTGACACCACCACAGGACGGAATTAGGACAAACTAGAAGCTGTCAATTCTTGGGTTAATAAATGCCAGTTCGATAATAATTAGATCCAACAATGCATACGATCCTAAGACTTACCTTGAACATTAATAGACTCTGGCGACTATCTGGCTAATACAGTTCACCACCGTTAATAGAGAAATGCATATATGCTTGGAAAGGAAAAATGGACGAGCATTATCCCACGTTGATGGCGGAATTGGGCAAAATTTCGAGAAAATTATGAGTCTTTCCCGTTTCATACGCAGAATCGATGATTAAGGATTCAAAGGTTGCTTATGCTTGGTGATTCAAACCTATCTGGATGGAAAGAATGTATTTCATATCCTGAAGACATTGGGGATCATGACGGATTTTAAATCTGGGGACGAACTCGCTGCAATGCTAAAAAGGGCTTTACAGATATTGGAAGGTTTCGAATCCGTGGCGCAATGGGAGGCGTATGTATCCACCCAGGACGAAGATTTTCGAAAGCTGATGTTTAAATTGCTCTCCGATTCAGAAAGGCACAAGAATCTTGTTGAACAAATGCTTTCAAAGATCAAGGTGTCAAGCCCAAAACAGATTATGTCTCTGGCGCCCCGGCTCTTTGATTTTACCGGCAAAGAGGATCAGGAGGTCATGGACGAGCTGTTCAAAACAGAGAACCTAATGCTCAATACATATGCTCTGATAAAGGAGTCCATAGTCGCAAGTAATGTAAAAGATTTTATTGAACCAGCCGACCTGAGTTTTTATTTGTCAACACTCTCAAACTTGATCAAGGAGGAAAAAATCCACGCTTCATTGGTTTCTTCTAAACGGGGAAAGATGGTCAGAATTCGTTAAATGAGTGGTTCGAGACCATTAGTATGAAGATCTGGATAGTTACGTCTGGCTCATGCATTTCGTATTATGAGACCGAAATTCATATTTCCGATGGATGTACGAAAACGACACGAATTTTATCCTCGAGTTGGTGGTCATAAGAAGCAACGATGGTTGCATCGAATATTTTGGTCGATATCCTTATTATATAATCATATGAATGGGCACGATTGGTCAGGTTCTTGAAAAACGAAAGGAAATCACCGTTGAACGCATCGGATTATGTGAAACGATATGTCCTAATGATCATACTGATAAGCACAATTATTGATCTAGCAATCACAATATATTACCTATCCCAAGGGACCACCATCGTTTTCCAGAACATATACTATTTCACTATCATTCTGGCAGCATACTGGTACAAGTGGAGAGGGGCGCTCTTCTCCTCCGCTTTGAGCGCAGTTTACTTGGCCCTAAGTGCTTATTATGACCCGCAGTTTGACCCGTTGTTTCAGGCCGTAATACGATCAGTCATTTTTGTTCTGATCTCCGTTGTAGTGGCATATCTCTCGATAAGACTGGATAATGAAAGAAATAGATATCACACCATCTTCTCGAAAGCGGAATCGGGAATGGTCGCCGTATTGGCGGATGACCAAAAAATCAAGGAGGCGAACAGGAGGTTCCAAGAAATTACGGGGGATGAGACGGTCGAAGGGAAAAAACTTGAACACTACTTTAAGGACAAAGATGCTGTAAATATCGAAGAATTGCAAAGAACCGCTCAGGATTTTACCGACATAGAGATGGATATAATCTCTCAGTCGGGGGAAACCCGGACTTGCCTGGTATCGGGAAGCCATATTGGGCCTCATGAGCTTGTGATATCGTTAGTTGATGTAACCGATCGCAACATAATGGAGAGCAGATTACGAGAAAGTGAAGAGAAGTTTCGTGATATCTTCAACCATGCCAACGATGGAATTCAGATTCATGAATTAACTGAGGGCGGTGCCTTAGGGCGCTTCGTCGACATAAACGAGGTTGGGTGTATCATGCTTGGCTATTCCCGAGAAGAAATGCTTGGATTAGGACCGGACGACATATCCACCGATTATCACGATCCACCTAGGGACAAGATTCTTTCGGACCTGAGAAACACAGGTAAGGCTAGGTTCGAAACCGGCCATCGCCGCAAAAATGGTGTAATCGTCCCGGTGGAAGTTAATGCGCATGTGGTGAACCTGCAAGGCCGAAGAGTGGTCATATCGGTGGTCCGGGACATCTCAGAGAACAAACTTACGACGAATGCTCTCAAACTCGCCAATAATAAACTCAACATCCTGTCTGGCATTACCCGCCACGATATCATGAATCAGATAATAGTCCTCACGGGAAATATCGAACTGTTTGAGAAGAAGCAGCTCGACCATTCGTCAGATCGTTATCTCCATAAAGCAGAGGCCGCCGCAGAAAACATCTCCACCATAATACAATTCACCAAGACCTATGAGGACATAGGAATTCAATCGCCCATCTGGCAAGAAGTTGAGGAAATGATAGAAAAATGCGCAGAAGACATCCATCTTGTTGATGCTAAATTGGTGAACGATATTCCGTCCGGAACAGAGGTGTTCGCCGACCCACTTATAATAAAAGTGTTCTACAACCTAATGCAAAACTCAATTCGACATGGCGGCAACATAAAGACGATTCATTTCTATCTCGAAGAACGGGATGGAATTCGTACCATCATTTGCCAGGATGACGGCGTAGGAATCCCGGCAGATATGAAGGGGAAACTCTTCACCAAAGGTTTCGGAAAAGACCACGGCCTCGGTCTATTTCTTTCCAAAGAGATCCTTTCCATAACTGGTATAGACATCACTGAGGAAGGTGAACTGAGGAAAGGGGCCAAATTCGTGATCACCCCTCCTAAGGGTGGGATCCGATTGACATGATCATGATTGCAATTTTTTAATTCTAGAATACATCTGGCCATTCGGAGGGATGGTAAATATAGCAAAACCTTTGGCCGAAGTTAATGCCGGGGACATTTTGAAAGCGCAAAAGATGAACGAGATTATCGAGAGGATAGACAATTTGGAAAAGAGGCTCGACCAAATGGAAGGGAAGAATCCCAAAAGGAAGACTACCAAAAAGAAATCGCCAAAGACTGCGCCCTTATACCATATTGACTCGGTCAAATAAAGAGCTCAACACTCGTATGTCCTATGGATGGAAGAATACGATGGGATCTTTTCGCAAGTTTGCGGCGTAAATCGCATAATTTTGGGAAATTACCGGGCCTTAACCATTTTGGCCGAAAAATAAAGATGTATTGATCTCGATTAGATTCTTGATCCAAAGGCATCTGGATTCCTAAAATAAAATAAGAAAGGGGGGCTGAGAGGCCACGTTATTGAGTTACACACGGAACTCACTTCTTCTTTCGCATAAACACCACATACCCCACGAGG
>CAVWKV010000129.1:0-30388 GCA_963755265.1 uncultured Methanomassiliicoccales archaeon
TACTGACCTGTGCCTCGACCGGCCCTGCCGTCTTGGCTATCTCGACCAAACGATCAATGTCGATCCGCTCCTCCACCATTTTCCGGATCTCATCGTAGCGGACTGGATCGAAATCCTCCTCGGCCGGGACCAGACCGAGATGCCTGCTGCTCAGGGAAGCCTTCTCCACCGTTGGCAGACCGCCGAGCGATTCCACTCCTCTCAGAGACGATTCCAGCATCTTCAGGTGCCGCTCCCCGGCCACGTTGTTAAAGATGACCCCAGCGACATTCACGTCACGATCGTATTCCTGGAAGCCCAAAGCGACCGCTCCCAGGCTGCGTGCCGACGCCTCAGCGTTCAGCACCAGGATGACTGGGGCGTTGAGAATCTTCGCCAAGTGCGCGGTGCTCCCTTCCTCCGATACGCCGTCGAACCCGTCATACATACCCATGACACCCTCGATGACGGCTATTTCCGCCCCTTGGCTGTTTCGGATAAACAGTTCTTTCACTGCGCCAGGGAACATCCAGGTGTCCAGGTTTCGGGACTTGCGTTCCATCAATATAGAATGGTGCATCGGGTCCAGGAAGTCCGGCCCTACCTTGAAAGGCTGGGCGGTCAGACCTCTGGCCTTCAAGGCCAGCAGTATTCCCACGGTGATAGTCGATTTACCGACACCGCTTCGCTCCCCGGCCATCACGATCCGCGGGACATTGCTGATCAGGCCCAATCCCCCGCGATGACCACGAACAGGTCTGTCTTAGTCTCTGGCGGATTTAGCGCTGTTCCTATCTGAACGCGTTCGTCCGGATACCCCAGCCTCTCGCACACCGCGATGCGACAATCCAGGCTTGCCAGTGCAAGCTTAGCTGCCAGTTCAGCCACTGAGAAGGTCGGATCCGCGAGCAGAAAGACGTTCCTGCCCCTTGTTACCTCATCCGCCGCGTTCTTTAGCGCAATGGAATAGTACTTTCCCTGAGCGCTCATGATAACCGTGTTCTCCAGAGGCACTCGCAACCGAGCATAGGCCGCCTGCATTGAGGAAATGCCCGGAATGACCTTTCGGGCCCGACGTCCCAGGCCAGCCAGCATGGGGTCTCCCATCGAGAGGAGCACCGCTTTCTCCGGCACTTCGTCCAGACCGGCGTAGTCCTCCACCAGGACCACTGTCGCCCCTTTCCTAAGATGGCCTTGCGCCAGTTCCACGGACCTCCTCGAACCATAAACGTAACGAGCCTTTGCCAGCTCCCTCATGGCCCCTTCAGTCATCATTCCTGGTCCGCAACCCACACCGATCACGATCATGACATTTCACCCATTGCCTTTCCCGTGCGGTCTAGCATCAACATCTTGACCTTGGGGTTCACCGCCCGGTAGAGCCCATAGACCTGGTCGAGGATACTCATCCATCGGTCCGATGCGGCCAGCTCATCGAACGACGAGCATTCGCATTCCTCCAGCACGTGCGGCATAACTGCCCTGATGATGTTCCCCGGAAGTCCGCAGACAACCACCTCGTCCTTAGCGCCTGCGACCGCCTCCAGCATCTGCTGGCCGACCATGATGACCTCGTGCTCAGGGAAGAACATCCGTGACAGGCGCAGTCCCATCTTCCCAGTCGTCAGGACGACCTTGCCCGCGGTCAACTTATCCAGACGCCCTTCCTCGATGTGGTCGTCCCACGGGTCGACGAGACCGGTGGTTCCGAGGACGGATATCCCTCCTTGTACCCCAGCCCTGGGGTTCATCGTCCTAACGGCGATCTTCTCCCCGTCCACGACGTGAAGCTCGACGCGCACCCCCTTGATCCCTATCTCCTCCTTCGCCTGGGAGACAGCCAGGATGATGGATCCCAACGCACTCGGGCTGATCGCGAACGACCCGGCCCTCTTCACCCCTTCCGTTCGTGCGTATTCACCGATGCCCTCGCCCGGTACGATGCGCACACCCTCCCCTTCAGGGAAAGCTTCGGCCACGAACTCAGCTCCTGCCGTGGGGTCGTCGAGGTAATCGCCGGGATACTTGCGGCATGATGCCGCACCTTCGTTTCCCAGGACCGGCACATCGATCCTGATTCCGCTGGCCAACGTGATGGAGACGGCGTTTACCGGTCCGTCCAGTGAAAGGACGGCTGCCTTGCATGCGGCCGCTGCCGTGGTACCGGTGCTGAAGCCTCGCCGCAGTACCTCTCCCTTGGAGTTGAGGACGGCCAAGCCCAGTTCCACCATTTTCGACCATGCCTCGTCCTTAATCAATGCCGACCATTCGGCCGGGTACTGAAAACCTGTTACCGGATCCTTCACGTTAATCCACCTACCGGGTTGGCCCCTGGATTAATAGGTAATGGTTCCCATGATTTTGTATCTTCCCCAAATGTCACGAGGAAAAGAGGGAAATTCTGAGACCATGGGCGCGGAAAGCGATGCATAATAAATATAATGGTTGCTAAATTGAATTCGCGGAGCGATTACTTTGAGCATAAGACACGAGATTGTGAATGGTTTGTATATACATCGAATATATAATAAACCGTATTGTTGCATCCTGCCGTGTCAACAAAGGAAGGAATTGCGTGCCCGTCGTGCGGCAGGATCATTCAGTCCGATGCCGCTTGGTGTTCATATTGTGGTAGTGCAGTAAACGCCCCGACGGGATCGGTCGATTCCCCGTTGCAAAATATGGCAGAGGAAAGAGTAGCCGCCACCCCGCACACCAGCAACCACAAAGGTTGGCTAGTTTCCTCGTTGAGCCATAGAGAGCTCACCGATAAGGTCATTGAGCGGCAATGGCTCTTCATGCCCTTGGTGGGAACATCGATCACGATGATCGGCGTAATAATCACGCTCTACGGACTTCTCAATAAGGAGAATGTCATCGAGTTCGGGCTCATCGTTTACCTCTTCGGAGTCGTGGTCACCGGAGGGATACTAGCCCAGTTGAATTTTCGCATGCTTGAAAGGCAGGTTGGCCATGCCAACAGAGAACGAATACTTCGCTTCCGAATTCTTTCATACCTGAAGGAACAGGCAGCCGCGGAGGATTCGGTTACTTCCGTCCAGCCACAATTGACGGTAATAGAGAACTTGAATACTGAATCTAAGACCGCCGAGAGGGACGTGCCGACGTTCAAGTGGACGGTCTTTTCCTATGTGCCGTTCCTTCAGCTATATGTGTTGTATCGCATGACGCGATTCACCTCGAATCACGACCGCCGGTGGACTGTGTTCATGCAGCAAGTGCAGTCGGGAGGGGCAACAATCGGCTTCTCCCCAGCGCTTCCCTCCTGGAAGGCCTCGGTGCCGAAACCGGTACTGACCTACCTTCTGGTCAGCATCTTATTTTTGCCTTTCATAACCTACTGGTATGCTGACTTGATAAAGGACCTCGAGGAGCACTTCAGGTTGCAATGGCAATTCGAGGACCAGATGGTGGCCGAGATGAAATAACGGAGAAATATGGACTCTGTGAGAGAGGACAACAATTAATTAAGGGCAATTATGAATAGAGATAACCCGTAACGAAGGGATTGAAACGGAAGAACTCAAGGTCAAACTCGAATTCAGCAAGTTCCCGTCACAGTTTACTTGCGATGGTGCAAACACATCACCGAAGTTAGAGATCACCGGCGGCAAGGGTATGTGCCTGGCCTTGATCCTCGACGACCCTGACGCGCCTTCGGGGACGTTCACTCACTGGGTAATCTGGAACATCGTTCCGGTCGGAACGATCCCGGAGAACATTCCGAAGGAGAAGCTCATGACGCATCCAATCTCCGCCGTTCAGGGTAAGAATTCTTTTTCCAGGATCGGTTATGGCGGACCTTGTCCTCCTGGACATAACCCACACCGCTATTTCTTCAAGGTCTACGTTCTGGACCAGATGCTAAACCTGGTCCCCGGGTCCAACAAGGCGGATCTGGAAGCGGCCATGGCAGGCCATGTCCTGCAAAAAGGCGAGGCTATGGCGACCTATGGTCGTTGAGGCGCTTCGTAAGTAGGGCGCAGCCCGGCTGCAAGCATGTCGATCGCCCGGACCAGATCCGTACGGGACAATATCCCGATAAGCTTGCCATCGACCAGCACGACGACCCGACCGATCTTGAGTTCGTTGAACACCTTCAGGGCGTCCACCGCTTCCATGTAGGGCGGTACATGGATCACATTCTTGGTCATGATGTCGCGGACGCGCGTCGTGTCACGTTTAGCGTCGGGAACAAGGGTCACATCTTGGAAGGTGACCATGCCGACGACATTGCCCCCCTCCATTACTGGGTAGCCCATATGTTTCTCCCGCATCATCCTGGCCAGCAGCTCGTGCGCCGTCTCTTCAGGCGTCACTGTAGAGACCTCCCGGGACATGATCTCGCCCACTTTGATCCCGGTAAGGAGCGATGTCACCTTGGTCTGCTGATACTCTCCCTCCGCCCCCGTGTAAAGGAAAAGTGCGATCAGGATCAGGATGAAGTTGAGCGTGAACAGACCGAATATACCCATGCCCACCGCGAACGCCTTTCCGATATCGACAGCGTACCTGGTGGCCTCGAGGAAGCCCATTCTCCTGGCGAGCAGAGCTCGCAGAACCCTGCCCCCGTCCATGGGGAAGGCTGGCAGCAAATTGAACAGTCCAAGCAGGATGTTGTAGAAGCCTATCAGGCTGAACATGAGGACTATTGCCTGGAGTTCCACTCCACCGCTGAGGTCCTTGGTGAGGAAATATGCCGACGAGACCACCGCGCCGATGACCAGGCTTGAGCCCGGCCCGACGAACGCCATCCAGGCCTCTCCCTTCGCCTCGCCTGGCTGCTCCTCGATCTCAGAGACACCGCCGAAGATTAAGAGGGTTATGCCGGAGATCTTGTAACCGTTCCGCAGCGCAACGTAGGAATGGCACAGTTCATGAATCAGGATGGAGGCGAAGAACACCACCGCCGCCACGACCCCGAGCAGGATCTTTCCCACATCGTCCACGGCCAGGTTGTCGAAGCCGATCTTGAAGCTGAATAACTCGGAATATGTGTAGCCGAACACCAGGGCGAAGAACGGCAGAATGATCAGGAATGTGAAGTGAAGGTAGATCGGGATCCCTAGGATCCTTCCGATACGAAGCGACCATCTCATGACAGTGCTATTCGGAGCAGGCGGTTCATATTAATTGCCATGTTCCGGGCCATCTAGTCGGAATCAAATATCACCTCTCCCGTACCGAATGGCGGGATAGAATGGTCGACGCGAAGCTTATCGAAAGGTCCAGGGAACATTTCGCCAAGATTGTGATCGAGCAGCTGGAAAGGATCGAGAAGATGAAGGCGTCCGAGGAATGGACGGACTACTCCAAGCTGGACAGGATCCGCATCGGCATCGTGGGCGGCGACGGCATCGGACCGTACATCTGCAGCCACGCCCGGATAGTCCTAGAAACGCTGTTGAAGAAAGAGATCGCTTCCGGCAAGGTCGAGCTCATCACCATTGAGGGTTTGACAATCGAGAACCGAGCTAAGGTGCTCAAGGCCATACCGGACGACGTCCTGGAGCAGATAAAGACCTGCCATGTACTGCTCAAAGGGCCGACGACCACTCCCAAGAAGGGCGACCCGTGGCCCAACATCGAATCTGCGAACGTAGCGATGCGTCGTGAGCTGGACCTCTTCGCCAACGTCAGACCGGTACGGGTACCGGAGCAAGGCGTCGACTGGATATTCTTCAGGGAGAACACCGAGGGAAGCTATGTCCTCGGGAGCAAGGGCATCAACGTCAACGACGAGCTGGCCATCGACTTCTGCGTCGCCACAAAGCAGGGTACCGACAGGATCATCCGGCTGGCGTTCGAGCATGCCAAGAAGAACGGCATCAAGAAAGTGACGGTGGTCACAAAGGCGAACGTCATCAAGACGACGGACGGCAAGTTCCTGGCGACCATGGAACGCATCGCCAAGGACTACCCCGGGATAACCTGGGATGACTGGTTCATCGACATAATGACGGCAAAGCTCATCGATCCGTACCGAAGGAAGGACTTCCGTGTGATGGTCCTGCCGAACCTTTACGGTGACATCCTGACGGACGAGGCGGCCCAGATCCAAGGAGGGGTGGGTACCGCCGGCAGCGCCAACATCGGAAAGCAATATGCAATGTTCGAGGCGATCCATGGGTCGGCACCGAGGATGGTGGATGAGGGGCGGGCACAGTACGCTGACCCTTCAAGCATCATCAAGGCCGCTTCAATGCTGCTCAACCACATCGGATTCGTGGACAAGGCCGCCAAGCTGGAGATGGCGCTCGAAGTTTGTTGCCAGTATGAGAAGAGGATCAAGATGACCGGGCGCTCGGACGGGGCTACCGGGGAACAGTTCTCGAAGTATCTGCTGGAAACACTGGCAGATCCGGGACTGGAAAAGAAATGGAAGGGATTCCAGGCGTCCTGAGCGCCTATCTGGGGTCCTTTCCTGTCACCGTCGGGTTTTCCGGATAGGATGTCCACTCGGTGTACGACCCTTCGTGCAGCTTCACCCGCGGATATTGCAGATAGAACTTAAACAGGCTGAACTCGTTGGTCGCTTCCCTCCCAGTGCCACAGGAGCAGATGACCAGTTTGTCCTTGGTGATCCCAGCCTTCTCGATCATCTCCATCAAGACATTGTCGGGTTTCAGCTGCCTTGGATTGTCGTCCGTCATCAGTTTCCGCCAAGGGAAGCTTATCGCACCCGGGATATGCCCCGGCTTGATCCATGGCCCCCATCCCTCGTAGAAAGCGGTAGGTCTGGCATCCAGAAGAATGACATCGTCGTCGTCCTTAGCCTTCTTGAACTCCTGGTACTCCATGAAATACTCGTCGCGGACTTCGGCCAGGAAGTCGGTCTGATCGCGCTCTGGGAAGACCTTGGCGACCTCGCGCTTCTCGTTACGCCATTTGTCGATGCCGCCGTCAAGGATCATCACGTTGTCATGGCCGAAACGGACCAACGAGTATGCGGCCATGGTCTGCTCGAGACCGTCACCCCAATGCTTGAACTGGCCTTCGCCGGTGTAGATCACTAGAGGTATTTCCGGCTTGATGCCCAGCCTCCCGAACGCCGCCTCAATCTGCTCGGTCTGGGCCCAGACACCGGGACGTCTCTTGAAGAAGGTTCTCAGGCACCCCTCCTCCATGTAAACCGCTCCCGGGATGTGTTCCTGGATATAGTCATGGATGTTGGGCTGGATGTCGACGATCATCATGTTCTTGTCTTCCATGTGGTCCTGGAGCCAGTCGGTCGTGACCCACTTGATCCGGCACTTGCCTTTCGGGTATGGACATTCCGTCATCATGTTCTCACAAACCTGCAAAGAGAACATTGGTGCGACCAACTAATAAAAATGATTGGCTCGGGCCTGGAGATGCCTATGCCCGTTAAGTCCAGCCATGATGATGGCCGCTCAGGTTCGATCGTTAAAAATCGAAAAGCACTTAGACTATCTGGGACTGGTACTTGGTGTAACGGTCTAAAAGGTAGCAGACGTGGTCTCCTACATCTTTGCTGATATAACCCTCGTTCTCCGTCTGCCTTACGAAATCCTTGGCATCGTGGATGCCCTGACGGGAGCCTTTGGCAATAACGCTGGCTAGGAATGTGGTCATCAAAGCTGGGTCGAGCCCCTTCGAGTTCATCGCTTCTTTCATGTCAAACTTGAAAGCCAGCAATTTCCTCTGGTTCAACATCGCGATCCGCGTAAATTCGGAACTGCGCTTGTTGTGATCGTTCACGGTGCTTCGCCCTTTGTACTTTGACTTTCCTGAGTATCCTGCCAAAATCATTTCTCCGATAGAATAGTCCAAGATTGATGCTATATATAAACATTTGTTATTTAGATGCCCCGTTCTATATAAACAAAATAGACCGGATGGAACGTGCCAGATCGCTTTGAGATCGAGCGTGAAATGCTTCGTTTTAGATGATTTTGTGCCCGAATGAAACGAGCAATTTCTGTATTTACCGGTACATTTTCAAAGTGAATTATATCGCTCAAGGTTAAATCCGACGCCAAGTATTGACTTCCGCGTAGATTGATTTGAAAGGTGATCGGCAGATGGGGCCGAAGATAACGGTGAAAGGACTGAAGCTCTGGTACGGGGACAAATTGGCGTTGGACGATGTCTCCATGAACATACCGGAAAAGGCTGTCACCGCCATAATAGGCCCTTCAGGCTGCGGGAAATCGACACTGATCAAATGCTTCAACCGTATGAACGACCTGGTGAAAGGGTGTAAGGTCGCTGGGGAGGTGACCTTCGACGGTTCGAACATCTACGAAAAGGGCGCGGACGTCATCGATCTGAGGAGAAGGGTCGGCATGGTCTTCCAGAGGCCAACGCCATTCCCCTTCTCGATCAGCGAGAACGTCTCTTACGGCTGCCGGATGGCAGGGCTGAAGGACCGGAAGAAGATCGACACGATAGTGGAACGGTCCCTGAGGAAGGCCGCGCTCTACGAGGAGCTGAAGGAGAGGCTGCACGAGTCTGCGATGAACCTTTCGGGCGGGCAGCAGCAGAGAATGTGTATTGCCCGCACCATAGCTATGGAACCGGAGGTCATCCTGATGGATGAGCCCTGCTCAGCCCTCGACCCGATAGCCACCAAGAAAATCGAGGACCTGGTCAAGGAGATCAGGAAGGAGTTCACGGTGGTCATCGTGACGCACAACATGCAGCAGGCGGCGCGGGTGTCTGACTTCACCGCGTTCATGCTGATGGGAAAATTGGTCGAATTCAACGAGACGAAGAAGGTCTTCGAGAATCCGGACCAGCCGGAGACCGAAAGGTACGTGACCGGCAAGTTCGGTTGATGTTAAAGAATTGATTTAAAAGGCGGTAATTGGAATGGCCAGCAAGTGCAACAACTGCGGGGTCGAATATTGGGAATCGCTGACGGATTGCCCGTATTGCGGGATTCCCAACCCAATGCATCCTCAATTCGTGAAGATGGTCCAGAAAGGAGGGGCATACGAACGGGTGATGGAGAACAAGAACCGGTCCTGTGAGACTACGAAATGACCGGAACCTCAATCTTTCCAAAGCGCTCATTATAGGACAACTTGGAATGGAGATTTCGTCTATCGGGTTGATTATTCATTACAGACTTCTCATTATTGACAATATCTGTATTATTGAAAATATTAATATTTCTGGCATTTAAAGCAAGGACATCACCGTTAATTATACTACATCGGCTCGGACGTCCATGGAAACTCGAAAGGTGCAGGTGACGGGGAAATCAACCTATGTTGTGTCCCTGCCCAAGAAATGGGTCAATTCTATTCAAATCAAGAACGGGGACAGTATTGCCATGATCCCCCTGCCAGATGGCACCATGCTCATCAACCCCAAGCTCAAAAAATCAGAAAAGGAGTTGTCAAAGAAGATCGTTCAGGTCGAATCCGGAGACACCGAACAATTGTTCCGCAAATTCATAGGAGCTTACCTGGCTGGCTATAACGTGATCGAGTTTCGTACGAATGGTAACGAGGGGAGGGAGGTGAGGCAGGAGATCCATGACTTGTCCCATCGTGTCATCGGCCCTCAGCTAATCGAGGAAACTCCGAACTCTATGACGATGAGGGACCTGCTGGACTCGAGTGATTTCTCTTTGTTAAAGGGGGTGAAAAGGATGTACATGATCACCCGGGACATGCACATGGGGGCGATCAACCTGCTTCGTGTACCGAACCTTGAGATGGCGGAAGAGATCCGCATGCGTGACCAAGAGGTGGATAAACTATACTGGATGATCGCCAAGCAATACAACCTTATCATCAAGGACGTCTTCTTCGCCGATAAGATGGCGATGCAACCACTAGAGGCTCAGGGTTTCCTGCTGGTGGCAAGAACCTTGGAAAGAATTGCCGATCACTCTTCTAGGCTGGCAATCAACGCCACCCAAGTCAGCGAGAAGGAACCGATGGTCCAGAAGATCTTGTCAATGGATGCAGATGTTGTCAAGCTGCTGGACGATGCCATGAACGCGTTCTATATTAACAAGTTCGACAACGCCGACGAGGTTGTGAACCGATCTAAGCTCATGATCCACAAGATAGAGAACTTGACGCACGACGTATTGGGGATGAAGGGTGAAGCATCGAACATCGTTCCACTGGCATACATCGTGGATTCGTTGGAACGAACAAGGGCTTACGCTTCAGACATTGCAGAAACAGCGATCAACCATTACTACATCACTGATTATAACGAGATGATAAGGCCAGTGACTTCCACTTAAAATTACTTCTTGAAACTAAAAATATCAACGCCCAATTCCTGTTGTTCGTATCACTCTCATTAATATGGGAATTGTTATCATTTCGACCCATAATACTTTTCTTGATAGAAATGACTTAACATTTTTCCTATCATGTTGAGTGCTATTACTATGACTATCAACAGAAATGCAGCAGCATAGAGTTTCTGCATTGCGATTGGGTTTCCTGCTGATGAATCAAACATGTTGTAGATTAGCACTGGCATTGAAGCGACTGGTTGAACCAGAGACGTTGTGTTATCAACTAGAAAACCCGCTGTCAAGAGCACAGCAGCGGTCTCACCTATTGCTCGCCCGATGCTGATAAAAACACCGCTTGAAATGGCGGGAAACGAGGCGGGCAATACTATTCCGGTGATCGTTTTCCATTTGGATACGCCAAGCGCATAGGATGCCTCCCTATGCGAATTCGGTACGTCCCTCAAAGCACCCATATTGCTTATGTATAATATCGGAAGGATCATGCACGCCAGCGTCAGCCCGGCAGAGAGTAAGGAGAACCCGAAATTGAGGTACAATATGAACAATAAGAATCCGAATGCACCGAAAACTATGGAAGGAGTACTCGATAGTGTGCTCACCGAGATATACGTTCCTCGAGACAATATGCTGTCTGGTGATGAATACTCATGAACATGTATGGCAGCAAGAACGGTCAATGGTACGGCGACCGCTAGGGCCACGCCAACCAACATTAGAGATCCAGTGATGGCATTAAGGAATCCCCCGTTCAATTGAGTCTCCGTTAAATATTCGCTCTTGAACGCCAGACCTCCGCGGAAAATGATATCGCCGATGATGTAGCCAACAACAACGAGCATGATCGCGGCAGCGAGGTACAGACATATCGTGGCAATCCTGTTTTTACGTTCGAGGACTTTTGAAGGCAGAAATTGATTTGCTTCTTGTGGCCTTTTTTTATCATTCTTTATTCTTGATCGCCATAGACTGTTGAACCATTTTTTCAGAGATGCTGTAGTTCTTATTCTTAACTTCTCTATCCGTTTTCCATTCCAGAATCCTTCCTTTGTCACCATGATTAAGATGGCATTCAAGATAAGTACGATGATGAAAAGCAATAGAGCTATGGCGAAAATCCCTTCACGGGCCTGCGTTGTTGAGAAAACACCCGTTAAGGTTGTGGCTATGGCGCTTGTCATCGTACCAGATGTGTCAAATATCGAACTGGGAACAGCGGATGTGAACCCAAGAATCATGAGAACAGCCATGGTCTCGCCTAGAGCCCTGCCAGTACCCAGAATGATTGACCCCATTATCCCAGGTTTTGCTTTCCTTAGAATGATCCTCCTGACCGTTTGCCATTTTGTCGCTCCTAAGGATTCGGAACCTTCTTTGAGATCGGACGGAACTGCGGTAATGGCCTCATATGATAAGCTCATGATTATCGGAAATATCATTATGCCTAAGACCACCGAGGCCGTCATTAATGATCTGCCCGATAAATCGCCACCGCCATGGAAGAACGGAATGACACTCCCTAAAGTTTTATCAATAAATGGATAGATGGTAGTTGCTAGCAAGGGACCGAAAGTCAGCGCGCCCCATAGACCAAAAATAACCGATGGTATCCCTGCTAGAATCTCCATTATCGGCTTGATCACCTGCTGGATTCTTTTTGTACAATACTCCGACAAGAATATGGCACATGCGATAGCCAAGGGGACTGCGATTATCAAGGCCATGATCGTGGTTATGAACGAGCCGGCAATGAAGCCTAGTAACCCAAACTCAAACGGGCTGCCTGGCGTCGTTAGGACGATGAGGAACGATGAATTATCGAGCAGTGTGCTGTTGATCAGTGTTACTTTTAACTGGACCTGGTCTGAAGTAAGGTTCTGGTCCAAGAAGATCCAACCGTTATTGTTGGGAATTTCGCTTGTGCCGTTGGTGAACGCTTCTATAGATAGACCTTTGGGAACATCAGGAATGTCGAACTGCATTCTTTGGGAACCTGAACTGTACACTGAGATATTCCATGTGGTCGTGTTCCCGGGACTCAAGGGTATGGGCCCTGGCCTCGCGGCACTGATTATTTTGTTATTGGACAATATTAACGTAATATTCAGAGCTGCAATGGTCTGGTTTCCAGATACGGAACTCGCGATCAGTTTGAAGGGGTATGTACCGTCGATCGATGTCAATTGACGGGGTATCAATGGGATATTTCTAAGCTCCCCCGCCTCAAGGGTAATGGTAGCACTATTATTCACATAACTCCATTCTGGTATTGCGAAGGACGGGTAAAAACCCGAAGGGGCTGATACTCTCAAAACATAGGTATTATTGCTTGTACCAGCGTTCAAAATTCCTAGCGGAACGACCGCGTCGGAGGAACCATGGTTCGCGATAGTTATCACGTTTCTGGCAATCACGAAATCAAGCCCGGACGTTGAAACGATGACCTGGACCTTGCTCCCCCTGGTAATGTTCAACCTATCCGATACCATGAAATTCAGGATGTACTGTCCTTGATCGGTCGATTTGATAAAAACTTCCATATTTGCGGATTCTCCAGAACGTATCTGAAGATCTGGAGAGGACACATTCACATCTAAAAATGGATCACGCCCATATGACACGAGATAACTGTCATCTAAGGCCCCGGTGTTTGAGATGGTCAAGTTAAAAGAACTATTGCTGAATGGGGCCAGATAAAACGTAGAGCTCGAGGGTGATAAAGTAAAATCATATGGATTGACTTGGACAGTAAGATTTAAGGTAGATTCAGAGGTGGGTTGAGCATAGGGGGCAAACCCGGAGGTGGTTAACATTTTTATAGGGTCGTTTTCTACGAAACCGGGAATGCCCTCGCTACCAATGATGATCAGAACCAACAATACAACAGCGATCAAGGAGACAGTCGAACCTTTTAAGATCCAGACGACTCCCTTCTCGTTAAAGTAGTACAATACCAAGACCACGGATTCAATGAACAATATAACGCCAGCGATAGCTATCTGGACAGAGGTGGTAATAGGATTTAAATTCAAAAAGAAGCTTGGAAAGAAGGCAATTCCAACGAATGCAACCGAAAACAGTTGTGCTTGCCATAATAGAATGAAAGAGCCGAGGCCTTTTTTTATTTTTACTAGCAGTGCTATTTCTATTACCAACAGAATAACAGCTGAAATTCTAGTATAATCCATTTCGAAAGAGAATAATAACAATAATACGAACGATAATATCTGTAGCGAAAGAAGATAGATTGATTTTCTAGTCCCTTCGATCATGATACATCCAATCCATACTCATCTGATTTTTAATCCTAATCTATATAGAACACAAAAAACCATAGAGCCGCCGGAATTAGCACGTCGAGGTTTTTATTCAATTGGAATGAGAAAAAATGAAAGGGTTTGAAAGTGGTTTTCACCTAGTTCACCTTGCTTATACTGACTCGTATATGCTGGTGAATCCAGCTGCGTGGCACAGAGCGATGTTGTTGTCCGGGGCGGTGATGAAGTCGATGAAGGACTTGACATCCGTCGTCGGGGCTCCGTTGGTCACGATGATCAACGGGTGCCAGAGGGTGTAGGTGCTCGCTGCGGACTTGCCGTCGTTGGCGATGTCCACATTGTCGATGATGGTCTTGTAGGACGGGGCAACGTTGTTCCAGTTGCATTGGACTGCGCCCGAGGTGGTTGAGACCATGCCGGTGGTGGCGAATCCGATACCCATGTTGTCAGCCATGACTGCGCTGACCATTGCCGGGTTGCCGTTCTCGCCAATCTGGGTTGTGGTCGGGGTCTTGTAGGGCAGGAACTTGGCGGTTGCGGAGCTGCCGAGGGCCTTGATAGAGAAGGCGTCCTGGGTACCGGAGCTGTCGGACCTGAAGTAGACGTTCATTGCTATTCCGGCGTGGGCATCGGTCGGCATTGCCGAGATGACACCCTGTGCCAGGAGAACAGTCTCAAAGTCTCCCCAGGTGGAGATAACACCAGAGGTTGCTGGAGCAATCCACGATGGCAATACGGTGGTGATACCGAGTTGGGCTTCTGTGAATCCACCAGTCGGGACATTAACCTGCCAGATGGCATCGGCGATGTTCTGGTTCATGTTGATGGCACCGGTGAGCGATATTCCATGGGCGGCCAGGGTTGACTGGGCCAGGAAGATGCTGACACCGTCGTAGGCGACGATCGTCTGTACCAGGTTCGGGTATGAAGTGGTCGTGCCGGGGGTGATCGAGTTCGCATCTAGCGAGATCATACCCATGTTGACGGCGCCGTCTTCAATTGCGACTAGACCAGCGCCGCTTCCGGTACCGGTGTAGCTGACCTTAAATCCAGAGTTGTTCTGCTCGAAGGCCGGGACCATTGTGTTCATCAGGTCGGTGACGGTGGTCGATCCGGTCATCGTCAGCTGCGTCGAGGTTTCGGTTCCATTGCCGACGTTGCCGGTCACGGTCTTCTGCCATCCCGATTCAAAAACAAAAAAAGCGGTTGCTGCTGCGACGGTAATCAACACCAACATAAGGGTGGCCACGATGGGCGATATACCGCGAGCATCCCTCTTCAGCTTTCTGAGGGAAATTTTCTTCGGTTTATAGTCTTTCATTTTACCTCTCCCTTTAAATTTACGGATTTACAACTCTTACAGAGCGTGTAACTCCGTGGGCAACATGCCCGATTTAGTTTACCAAAAGGGTAGTTCAAAGGCGTTGCTCAAATGAAAAAAATAGAGAACATGCTCAGACCATTTTCGTTATCAATTTTGATAATCAATAGTAAACATACATCCGTTTTTCTCTATAGCCAACAGTTTAATAACTTACACCGTTGAATTGAGCGGCGAGAGATAATGGATATACTGGGTATGAATAAATCCCGTCACAAGGAGAAAGTCTCTGAGAAATTACCCCTCTATGAAAGAAATCGAGATCTTCTGATTAAGAAGGCGGCAGAACTGGATCAGCATTATTCTCAGGAGGAGATAATACCGAACAATGTCGTAATCCAGGAAGTCATGGCCTATATGCGAAAAGTCCGGGACAAGAAAAAGAACACCATCAACATCACCTACCCGGTCGCTCCGCCCTACGCTTTCGTGAACATCATTTTCAATAACACTGAAAGCGAGTTTAATTATTTGATAAAAGAGCCCAAATTAAAGGATGGAGAGAAAGAGACCCTCGCTCTCATGCGTAAAAGATTGGAAGCGACTATGGACCAAGAGGAGGTTCCCATCGTCGAAAATATCATTTTCACCGAATCGCAACCGTTGCGAGATTATTTGAACGTCCGTTACAACGAAATGATTGAATTATATGATATAAAGCTTGAAGAAAGACGTAAACAGATATTGCTTTATTACCTAGAGAGAGAACTCCTGGGCCTTGGACGAAGTGACCCAGTGCTAAAGGACCCGTTCATCGAAGACATTAGCTGCAATGGTCCACAAACCCCGGTGTATATTTTCCATCGCATATTCGGATCAATGAAAACCAACGTCATATACGATAGTGAGATTGAACTAAATAAATACGTTATCAAATTGGCCCAGATATCTGGAAAGCATGTTTCCATATATCAGCCAATATTGGATGCGACGCTCCTTGACGGAAGCAGGATAAATCTAACGTTGGGGTCCGAGGTCACTAGAAAAGGATCAACGTTCACAATCCGAAAGTTCTCCCACGATCCAATATCCCCGATCGATCTCATTCGCTTGCAGTCGGTGTCACCCATGCAGATGGCATATTTCTGGATGCTCATCGAGAACAAGAAATCCATACTAGTGTCGGGAGGGACTGCAAGCGGGAAGACAACGCTCCTTAATGCAATCTGCATGTTCATTAGGCCAGAGGATAAGATAGTTTCAATAGAAGATACACCGGAGATCCACATAGACCACATTAACTGGATCCAATCGGTGTCCAGAATGGGGTACGGTGCTGGATCGTCTGGGGTCTCCTCTTCTGGAATGTCTGGATCAAGTAATTCCAGGGCAGGAGATATCACTCTTTTCGATTTACTGGTAGCTGGCCTTAGGCAACGACCTGAATATATCATAGTCGGCGAAGTCAGAGGCAGAGAAGCTTCCACCTTGTTCCAGGCGATCGCCGTCGGACACGCATCCATGAGCACGATCCATGCCGGTTCAATCGACGAACTCCTCCATAGAGTCGAGAACGAGCCCATGAATATACCGAGGGCACTGTTCTCAAGTCTCGACGCCGTCGCCTTCCAAGGACAGGTAGCTGTTAATGGGAGAATGGTGCGACGAATAAAGACCATTGTCGAAATACTGGAGGTTGACAAGGATAACAAGAACTTATTGACCAACGATGCGTTCAATTGGGATCCCAAGGATGATAAGTTCCAGTTTTCTGGAAGGAGCTTCATACTCGAGAACATCGCAAAATCTACTGGTAAGACCCTAGATTTCATGATGAACGAATTGAAAAGAAAAGAAGCTTACATTATTTTGATGGATAAAAAGAACGTACATAGCTATGAGAAGGTCAGCAAGGCCATCAACGATTATTATGTAGATCCAATAAACGCGGGATTGGAGCTTGAAAAGTTGAAGTAAGGAACAGAGCTATGTTCAACCGAAAAACCAAGAAAGAAAAGAAACAGGGGAGAACCTTCTCTGAAAGGTATAACACGTTCTGTTACCAGATTCTTGGGAAAAGAATGGAGAACGAGAAGAAGAATCGTGCCTTAGCGGAGAAGCTTCTTCAAGCAAATATGGGCATCACCCCAGGCCTTTATCTCGCCAGAAACTTAATGACATTCATCATTGTCGCCGTTGTTTCACTGGCATTCTATTCATTCCTGTTCATCGGCGTGATCCATTCAGAGATGTGGTATATCTTTATCCCAGCCCTATCTGCGGTTTGCGCTATTGGCGCGTATTCGATTCTACCATTCACTGTGGCTACGAGACGATCAAAACGAGGGGCGTCCATAGAAAAGGAACTGCCGTACACGTTAAGTGAATTAGCTATTATGGCCAGCACCGGAATATCACCGGTGGAAATATTCAGACGGATCGCAAAAAGGAACGAAAAGGAAGCGATCTCCGCCGAGTTTAAAAAGATCGTTTATAAGATGGATATCGAAGGAAAGGACCTGATATCGGCGATATCCGAGGGGGCTAGAGAATCTCCTTCACTTGGTTTCAGAGAAACATTGTGGGATCTGGCGAACATGGTGCACCAGGGAGGAAATCTTGATGAATACCTCAGAAACAAAGCTGATGACATCATGAGAATGAAACGCGAGAATCAAAAATCCTTCATTGATAAGATGGGAACATATTCTGATATGTACATCACAATTGTTCTCATCGGTATTTTATTCGGAAGCATGGGAGCGTTCCTGATGGACGCGATGGAAACCTCCTTCGGCGGCGTGACAGCTGATTTCCTATTGTTGGCGATGACCTGGGGAATGATACCGCTCTCCGTCGTGGTCTTCTCGGTGCTGATCTCCTCCGCTTATTCACAGGTGGATTGAAATGATGGCCTTAAAAAAAATAGCCATCATGATACTATCAATCTTCATGATCATCGTCACAGTTGTTCCTTGTAACGTTCACGCTCAAACGTCTCAGGATAGCGGACCGGTGATTGTTCCTGTTTACCCCGGGAATAATACCACAATATCGACGAATACGCCTATTATTAAAGCAAACTATTCATCTCCGGCCGGGATAACCAACGAGATAGTCAATATTTATGTGGATGGTGTCGATGTAACATATAACTACACATCACAAGGATTGCCACGAACAGTTATCACCCCCAACAATGTGACTTATACGGTTTATCCAGATATGGCATTGGGCGATGGATCGCATAATGTGACCGTCGTTGTCACCGATGATGCTCAAGTCACATCCTCGCTGAATTGGACCTTTTATGTCCATATCCAGACATCAACAATAACGGCACAACAGGTCGTATCCTACGTGATCCTTGGAGTCGGACTGGTCGTAGCGGCCTTCGTTGTTGTGCTGCTAATATTGAAAAAAACAAGGAACTTCTCGCTAAGGAAACATTTGAAGAAACACCCCATACCAATGAAGGTTTTATGCACAGTGATACCGGCGATCATCGCGTTCCTCTTCGCGTTGATCGCCATCGACTTCTTCGAAGGACCAGGGGCCTCTCCGTTTATCACGGAATATATCATGGTCATTGGCCTCTTCATTTTATTGCTTCCCTACGCGATCTATGTCCAGTCTGAGAAAAAGAAGAGGATGGACTATGAACGCGCTTTCTCCCAATTCCTATATGAGATGGCCGACGCGATGAGGGGCGGCATTGATCCTTCTAAGGCAATCATCGAGATGTCCAAGACTGACACCACGATTCTTAAGAAACATCTCAAGATTGCCGCGAACGGCCTTGAGATGGGGCGTCCATTCGAAGAGATGATTGAGGCAATGGTAAGACCTATCGACAGCAAATTGATAAAAAGATATGCTTCACTAATTGGTGAATCGGCCAAGATCGGTGGAGAAATATCCCAGGTTGTTCATCGTGCCGCGAAAGATATGGACGATCTGATTAAAATAGAACAGGATAGGGCCAGGAGTTTGACCATACAGGGAACGACCATCTACATTTCATTTGCTGTCATGGTTGTGGTAATTTATCTGCTAATTTCGATCTACCCATCCCTGGGACAGGCTAACCTGGGTAGTTTATTCGCTGGCACAAATTCCGGTGGTCTTAGCTCTACATCGGCCTCCACAACGAGTTCTACATCGGCCGCTCCAATGGCATTAGTTACTTTGGAGCAGAGGTTCCTCGATCTTACTATCGTTACTGGACTGGGCTCTGGCCTCATAATCGGACTATTTACAAATGGGAAGTCTAAATATGGCCTGGTCCACGGTCTGGGAATGATGCTGGCGGGGACGATATTCTTATTAATCATGATTGGGTGACCAGTCATGCCTCATATAATAGGAAAAACATGTTCAACAGAATGATTTGACAGCTGAAATCCTTAAATAACAATATTAAATGTTTGAAATGGTTGACTCATTTTCTGAATCGCTGATCATCCTTACCGATTCGTTCTGTTCCAACATGACCTTCACAAGATCCTCGTCGATTTGGACCGCCCTGGTCTTGACTCCATTCTCCATGAGGAAGTCAGCACCCTTTAATAGAGCCCTAGGATTGCCTTTGGCCAATACATTCAATGCCGCTATCGATTCTGCTGTGAATGGATATAATGCATCCATATCATCGACCAGTCGTTTCGCCAGAAGTCTTTTAGCAATCATTAGGCTAGCCTCCTGAACATTTAGGGGAGGAATGACCAGCTTCCTATTGATACGCTCGTTGAGGGTCGCATGAGACAAGAGCACTCCTTTGAAGTACTTCTCGTCACCCGATAAAACAATCATTACTCCTGGAACTATCTCATTGGTAATGACATAGAGGATCTGCAAGAACTGATCCATATCCTCCTTTTCAGGCAAACGATGCAGGTCATTTATCAGGAGAAAGGATGGCGTGTTTGAGTTCAGAGCGGCGGCAATAACGTGCGCAATCTCCTCGGGATCGTAGTCCGGACCCTCCTTGGAAATCATTTTCAATGCTTTTTGAACATTTCTGTACCACTTTGGAGTCATGAGGCCTTTCTTTCCGCCAGCCTTCCTCTTTTCCATTATAGATTCGAGGACATTCTTTACCATCCACTGCGTTTCGGTCGTCACTCCTCCCATAATGCAGAAAGCTCCCCGGCGGTCAGCCTCCTTTTTAAGGAGCAGTAGACGCTCCGTCTTTCCAGCGCCAAGATCCCCCATGAGAGCGATTACCGCCTTATTTTCCTTATCCAGGGCTTCATCTCTGATCTCGATGATGTCTTTATCGATGAACTGGGCAACGTGAAAAATCTCTACATCCTCTAAATTCTCGCTTGAGAGATCGCGGAATGGATTGCCGCTCAACCCATAACGCTCAAATCCGGTCTTTTCCATGGATTACACCACCCTATATCGCAAGTCAATGTTTATCCGTCCCTCTTCGTAGGTAAAGTAGATGTTGCGGTCATAGGATGACCCAGTCATCCATTTTGGAATACGAATGAAACGACTGAGACCTTCTCCAGATTCCTTCGCCAAAAACTGAATGATACCGTCAGCATAGAAACCTGATAAGATCTCCGTTCTATGATCGAACATTCCCAATTCGACCAACTGAATCACAATGGCTCCTGTTATTCGGCTCGTGACCTTCATTTCTTCCATTAATTGTTTGAACTCTGAGATCTCATAGTCCTGCAAGAGATAAGAAACAGAGTCAATGATCAGCACACTCTTCGTTTTCATATGGTCCTTCCAAAGAGTGGGGGCGTCCCCTTCGACAATGGCCATATCATCCCTCCACATCCCGGTCAAAGATTGGAGGGATCCGCACCGACCACGTGGACAAACATATGACACGTTCCATCCATTCTCTTTTGCTGTAGACACGATGCTGCCGACTAAAACCGCCTTGGGCGGGTCCACACCTCCCTCTATGGAGACTATAGACCCCTCAGGGATTTCTTTGATGAATTGACTTAGTCCGGGTAAGCTAATTGGAATGCCCACCTAACGATGATTCAGGTTACTGTATTAAGCATATTGACAATACAATACTGTTAAAGATATACTCTATTTTTTAATATGACCCAGCGGCCGTTCGATACCATTATGAATGAGTATTTGCCCTCTCATCGGATGGACTTCCATCGATTGGATTGACCATAATCATCTCCTTTAATGGATTCGATAATTTAAGTCAATGCGCAACCTAACATAGAGAAGGCGGAAATGCTAGGAAAAGGTCGAACCCCAAGAAACAATCGGAACTTCCAGAGAATAATAATCTTGAAATATTTTTCTTGAGCTAATAAGGGCAATTAAACCGAACCTTCTTAAAGTATATACTGAACCATAATCTAGCATTTCTATTTTCATCAAAGTTAATACATCAGCCAGAATCCTGGGATTGGATGAAGAAGCTCGCGAATGATTCCTCTGCCATATCCGAAATAATAGGTGCACTTATGTTAGTGTTGATCGTCGTGATCGCCGCCAGTGCGTTCGCACTCTTCATCTCCCAACAGCAAAAAATTCAGCAGGACAACCAGTTGATCAAGGATCAAAAGGCGGGAGAGTCACTATTAATCTCATCGTTATCGCTTAATAGAACCCATCCTACAGATGCAATTTGGGCAAGCCTGAACGTAACCGTATCTAGCCTAGACCAGGGATCATCTCAGATCGATCGAATATCTATCAATGGATATCCATTGAAATCTTTCCAAGTAGCGCGCTTCAATGCGACGTCAAACGGGAATGTATATGTAAATATGAATTACAACCAGACGTTCGTTATTCCTTCGCAACAAATCGTTAACATATATGTTAACATGTCAGATTTCTTCGGCGCGGTCAAACTACCGGTCGATGGTCCAATCGATTATGACATCTTCACAGCTTATTCAAACGAATTCCAAAAAGTATATTATCCACCAACATCAATAATAAGCATCGATACCGAGAGCCAGTGGAACAGTTCGGATAATAACTATACATCGTTCCTAATTCTTGACGGATCCCAATCCGATCAACCTGGAGATAGCACCATAGTCAAGTGGAGTTGGACCGTAGAAGATAGCACTGGCATTCACCTCCTCGATGGAAGGAAGGTCCGTTACTATCCAATTCCTTCAGGCCATGGAGTGAGCACAATCAGTCTGGAGGTACAGAATAGCAATGGTTTGCTCGGCAACTCAACAACGACATATAACTTCTGAAAAACGCTTTCTCCTCAATTCCTTTTCTTATTCTCATTGGCTAATATTGTCGTTGAAGCTTTATTCTTATTTTTACAATACTCCTCCTATCCAGTATATATTATAAATATTTCAAAATTGATATTGACGAGTATGTTCATTATATACTTTATTTTCAGATTAGATATCATCGTGATATGAAGATGAACAAGAAACTGAGATTGTTCGTGATCATCGCAAGCGGCTGTTGGATGCTCGGGGAAGGCGCGCGCATGGTTGTCATGGCTCTGTTCTTCCAAGATTGGCATTATTCGCCGAACACGTTCGACATGTTCTTCGATTGGATGCCGTTAGTAATCCTAGGTTCGATCTTCTTCTACGAAGGGATCAAGTCATTCTATGTCGGAAAGGTAGATAAAAAGAACCAATCGAAAGAGATTGCGCTTGTCTCGATCAAAAAAGAGAACAGGAACCGTTTCAGGGCGACCAAATACCCGAAGTGATCGTTCCATTCTTGCTAAATAAGAAGTGACCCGGTGGTCACTTCTTTTTCGGCGTTTTCTTCGCGACAGCCTTTTTGGGCTTTTGGGCTGCCTTTTCCTTTGCCGCGTCCTCTTCGTCCCATTCCGCCATCAGCTTTGAGATGCCTTCCTTGGCGTTGGACCAGGTAGGGACGCCTCCGGTCAGGACCGCGATCGACAACGCTTCTAAGATCTCATCGCGCGTCGCACCAAAGTTCTTGGCCACCTTTGCCTGAGGGTAGATGCAATCATCGCACATCCGGACCGAGACGCATGCCAGGGCGATCAACCGTTTGGTCTTCTTATCCAGGGCACCCTTGTATTCCATTATCTCGTCCATGTCCTTGATCAGGATCGCCAGGTCGGGGTGGTGCTTCTTGATGTGGCTCAGAGTGAGCGGTACGAAATTGCCCATCCTTACCGAGAGTTCGTCAACGGCCTCGTTGGCCTTCATGCATTTTCCCTTGTCCTTTGAACATGCATCCATTTTCTCTACTCACCTTGATGGTACGTATTATTCGAGGTGCCGTATTATGTTTGCCGTCAGCTCATTTTTCCGAGAGCTCGTGCCAGTTGGAACCGTGTTCTTCCGGTTCCTCCTGATCCCGGTCCTTTTTTGGCGCGATGAGGTTGTTGCAGAGCTCCTTCTTCCTCTCGGCCGGGTCCATGCGTTCTCCGGTGACCATGTAGACGACCCGCTCGCCGATGTTGCAAGAGTGATCTGCTATCCTCTCCAAGTACCTGGCGACCAGTATGTAATTGATGCCGGCGGTGATCTTCTTCGAGTCCTCCATCATGTATGTGAGGATCTCCCGGAAGATCGTGTCGTACAGGCAGTCGACCTCGTCATCACGGTCGAACAGCTCCCGGGCCATGACCGAATCGCGCTTGGTGAAGCTCTCGATGGAATCGTAGACCATCGCCACCACCAACTCTGCCATGTGTTGGATGTTCACCATCCGGGAGAAATGACCCTGGGACTCGAACACCTCGGACACTTCAGCTATGTCGTGTGCGTACCGTCCGATCCGGTTCAGGTCCTCGATGATCTTCAGACAGGTTGAGACAGTTCTGAGGTCGCTCGCGACCGGGCTATAGAGGGCGATGAGGTCGAGACAGTGCTTCTCCACCAAATTGTCATAGTAATAAAGTTCCTTATCCAGACGACTGACGTCCTCCTTGAGTCCCTCGTCTCCCGTTGCTATCAGCTTGACGGCTTTCTGGATCGCCTCGTTGGCCCGATCCGCCATCTCGCGGACCTCTCGGTTCAATCCATCCATCTCTTGCAAGAATGTTACGTTCGATGTCATTTCAACCCATCCTCCCCGTTATGTATTACACGTTTAGATAATTCTGCGGATTCCCGAATATCTGCTTTATATCCATCTAGATGAGTTCACTAAATAAAAGTTCACTAAATAAAATATGTGGTTCTTCGATATTCATCCCAACTAAGGCATATAGTGCGTCGCAACGACAACGGTGAATCCTTCATCAAGTCAAACAGCGGATCTTTGATCTTTCTAGTAATGATTGGGATTTATTCAAACTATGCATTTAATTAGATTTATCCAAGCTGGATTCCCCAGTTGTCCGGAAAGATAATCCATAATTTTTCACTGAGCATCTACGACAATACTTTTTTATTACTCATATATATTTATTTAGCCGTCAAGAAAAACTCTATTGATAATATATATTCTATAGAGATTAGGATTAATAATCAAACAAGCATCGATTGTCCGTATTATGATCAGTAGCACCAGGAAATCAATCTATCTTCTTTCGCTACAGATTTTTTCGTTTGTACTATTGTTATTATTCTCTTTCGAAATGGATTATACTAGAATTTCAGCCGCTGTTCTGTTGATAATAGAAATAGCATTGTTGGTGAGGATAAAGAAAAATCTTGCTTCTTTCCTCCTCTTATGGCAGGCGCAACTTTTCACTGTCGCATTAATCGGAATAATCTTTTATCCAAACTTTTTATTGAATCTTAGCCCCATAACACTTTCAGTCCAGGTAGCCATTACCTTCGCTATCTTATTGATCGAAGCTATGACCCTAATCCTATATCACTACAATGAGAAAGGGGTAGTTTGGATCTTAAAAGGGTCAACGGTTTCCCTCATCGCCGTGGTGCTTCTGGTTTTGATCATTATCGGGAGCGAGGGCGTCCCTGGTTTTGTAGACAACAACCCTATAAAAATGTTGACCACGTCCGACTTTGCGCCCTACGCCGAACCAAACTCAATATCTCAGTTAAATCTTACCGTTCGCCTCGACCCGTACAACTTCACATTTTCTACTCCGAGTTCCGTACTCCACATGGCTCCAAATGATAACGGTTCATTTATTCTGACAATCTCAAACGTCGGGGCTCTAAACGATAGTTATATCGTGACCTATGATAACGTTCCTGGTCTCGACGTCAACATAACTTCGCGGAATCCTCAAGTCCCCTCAGGGGGCTCTGTCAATATCACAGTCCGTGTCGAATCGACCGATGTTGGGCCATACTTGATCAATTTCCTGGCTTCGGACAAAGCGAATATTACGAAGAAAATCACCACTCAAGTGATGGTATCGACAAGTGGCTTTGATTTCGTGATTGCTAATAATGTAATAACCATCAATAATCAACAATTCTCCAGTAAATCCGTTTCCCTAGGACTGAAGAACACTGGAACGAACAGCAGTACCTACGTATTAAGGATAAAAGCCCCTTCTGGTTTCTCCCCATCCCTCGGCATATCGGAATGGAGTTATACAGATAATAGTGCGACCGTCAGCATGGCTGCGGGGCAGCTTAGGAACATAACACTGATACCCCGTCAATTGACTTCGAGCAGCGGTACATTCCCCTTCACCTTAACCGCGAGTTCCCTTGCTGAAAACCAAACCATTTCCACACTAAATCTTACCCTAGTAATAACCAATAATCAAATCATAAGCGCCATTAGACCTGGATCCATTCCACTAAGTCCGGGTAATACGACCACGTGGAACATCTCAGTGTATAGTACGGGTGCTCAGAAGATGCAGTTCGATATACCCCATGTTCCTATCGGACTATCTATCCAGGCATTCGTTAATGGTACTGATCCAGTTTCGATCAGCAACGGTTTGGTCTATTTCAACCATAACGATTCTTCAAATATAATCCAATTAAAAGTGACGATGACTAACGATACCATACCCGATAATTCATCGTTTGACGTCGTCATGCTGACACCTGGCACACCTTTGGAATTCGGATTGCTCGGCTTGATGGCCGGCTCAGCCATAACCACCATCGGGGCCTTGATAATCGCGGTCCCTTTGGCCTTGGCATGTGCGGTTTTCCTATCCGAGTACTGTAACAAAAGAATTCAAAGGGTGATCAAGCCGATAATGGAAATTTTGGCAGGGATACCATCGGTTATTTTTGGCCTATGGGGAGCCTTGACTTTTGGCCCATTCTTGGTGAGCACTATTTATCCGGTTATTAATGATACCCTAGGGGTCGTATTTCCTTTCTTCCGAGAGACCCAATCATCATCTGGCTCACTATTGACGGCTTCCATTGTCTTGGGTATAATGATATTTCCAATAGTCATGAGCCTTTCATATGAAGCAATAAAAGCCGTTCCGTTCGATCTAAAAGAAGGTTCCATTTCCTTAGGTGCGACCAGATGGCAAACAGTAAGACAGATAGTCCTGAGGAAAGCCAAACACGGAATACTGGGCTCTATTATTTTGGGTACGGGCAGGGCACTGGGTGAGACCATGGCCGTCCTGATGATTCTCGGGTTCGTATCCGGAGTCCCAAACTCGATATTCAGTTCCTCGGGAACGATGACAAGTGCCATAGCAACAACGCTGACCGGCGTTTTCTCAACCACCCAAGCACGTGAGGGGATATTTGCCATCGCCTTATTGCTGTTCATTCTAGTTCTGATCCTGAATGCCATTCTGATCATGGTTACGAAGGAAGGATTCTGGACCGGCCGATGGACGGGAGTAATAACAAACAAAGTCAGAACCGTCAGGAACTGGTTCAGCGGACTAAAGTGGCCAAAAAGAACGAAGGACAACGGACTAGGCGTCAAAGACGCCGGTAATCAATTCATATCCTCTAAAAAACTTGAACGGAACGATAGAATCGCTACCATATGTCTCTATTCAGCCGACGCAATAATGCTTTTTTTGGTGGCGTACATTATTGGTGACATCATTGTTCGTGGCGGACTAGCATTCGATATTTCGTACCTAACTGAAACTCAACTTCATGGAGGATTCCAGAATTCCATCATCGGATCTTTGATGCTCGTCGGGGTCGCGCTGTTAGTGGCCGTACCTTTGACAGTTCTGGCCTCCATATATATTAATGAATACACTCAGCCAGACAGCTTGTTGTATCGAGGAACATATATTTCTGTTAGCACACTATCGAGCACACCGTCAATCGTTTTCGGTGCGTTCGGTTTCCTATTGTTCATTCTATATCTCAATTTCGGGTTCTCCCTACTCTCTGCCGGGCTGACGCTGGCGTGCATGATCCTTCCGATATTATACATAAGCAATATGGGCGCTTTGAGGGACGTACCGAATTCACACCGAGAGGCATCCTATGCCCTTGGCGTTTCCAAATGGAAAACGATTTCTGGTATAGTGTTACCCTCCTCTTTTCCCGCCATTACGAGTGGGATATTCATCGGCATTGGGCGAGCGATCGGTGAGACAATTGCTATTCTATTGACAGCCGGGTTTCTCTTTGACACCACCACATCCTTGCTCCAACCGGTAGCTTCGATGCCGGTCATGATCTTCAACATGTTTGATGCATCGGCGGGAAACGCGGCCTTGATGGCACAGCTCTATGCCGCTGCGTTTCTGCTGATAGTCATGGTAATAATACTCAATTTGGCAGGCAAGACAATCAGTTATTACTATCAAAAGAAGCGCTATGGAGCCAATTAATACACGCCATTCTGAACACTCTTAATCTTTTCCTAGTTTGTAATCACAACCAATCTGACTGATTAAGAATATAAGATAATTGAAGGCAGCGGTACATGTATCAATCTGATCATGTCGAAGGGGGATATAACTTACCGAGCGGATTTGCATTTTACGCCGCTGGGTCCTATCGTTCCAATCTTTGAAACTAACTGAGTAATTGTCCAATGGACAATCTCTAAACATCCGAAGAAGAAATCTCCTGAGATGATCTTGATTCCCTCATCAACGAGAATTCTTCCGCTCCATATTCCTTGATTCTTCTTCCTGAAATAACGTCCTATTGATCTCGAGAGAATAGTTTTGTGCAAAATGGTGGTTGATTGCTGTCTCAGCGATGTCTTCTGAATATAACCTGGTCCGGTCCAGGGATTCTATGATGTAGGCGATTGCGACTGTGGTTGATTGCTCATCAACCAATAACAGTGTATCGTGCTTTAGTTTCTCGATCTTTATCCCAAGCAATTCTGAACGATTGATGATATCGTACGCATTGTCGAAATTGTTCTTGTTAAATGTGTTCGTTGCATCATCGAAAAGGTCAATGACCGCCTTTGACATCTCAGTCAACTTTGGGACTAATGGATGGTTAGGTCTCACTGACCTGCCATTATTTGCCAGTTTGACGGCGTGGTCAGCGACCCTCTCGATGGATCTCGCAACGAGAAGAAATCCGAGCGCTTCCTGCGGAGTTACGTTCAGCTTTTCCGCAAAATAAACATCCCGAAGGACCTGATGATGCTGCTTTTCTATCATCCAAAAGAGTTTATCGACCTCATCATCGCGTGCGACAACATCATCCGCAATGGCGGGATTACTTTCCGTGAGACTTCGGATTGCCTCCATGTGCATGTCCCTAGTGATAATCTGCATGCGTCGCACCCCTTTAGACATTGAATAGTCTGATGAATCGAGCATGTCCTTCAGAACAATCGCGTTTTTCGTTTCTTCAATCACCTGCACACCGATTACCCTTTGTGACAGTTTTCGGATACATTGTTTCATTGGGATAGCCATCTCGTCCCGGGAACGGAATTCAATGATGTCGTACCCAGCAAGATAAGCTCCCACGAACATTCTAAACAATTGGTCTTCTCCATGCTGATCAATCAATAGGACTTCTTTTGTGAGACTCTGGACGGTTTCATTTATCTTTGGATTTATCAGCAATGTTCCGTTTGAAAGAGGGAAGAGGGTGATGCTGTCTCCGTTTTTTACATTGACCTTATTGACCCATTTCTTTGGAAGTGACACCACATAAGTCGATTTTCCCGTCACTTGCACTTTTCTGGTTTCCATAAAACACAGACGGTTCAATATATAAATAACGATGATGTATATTCTGTATATACCAAAATATGCAATATTTTTATCAATACTTGTAATGGTTTTCGTCACTGGACCATCGCATTCCTAGGGCTCTTACATCCTAACTTTGACAGGTACTTAATCGGTATTTTGAGACTTTTAGCGTCGTATGCTTGATTGGCTGTTGTCATTCTAAGCATCTTTAGGCAATTTATGACATGCATTAACGGTCGTTCTATTTTTGTTCGGATTACATAGTTTTGTCATCGTTTTAGCGGTAGGCCATCATTGAGGATCCCTCTCCTTCCTCATCACTACTGTCCTCAGCGATCTTGGACGAATTGGTTTGAAAATGATCGAGCTAAGGACCGCTTTTCAAGAGAATCTCCTACAATTTCGAAACCAACATTCAATTATTCGCACTTTGATCGACATCAAATTTGACAGTTCGTTCGAATGTAGCCAGCTAACATCATTATGTAGAAAATTGACGTTTAGCCTAATGAGAAATTTGACACTTAGCGCATTATTTGCCCATGGTGGTAGGCATGATCAGTTCTTTGTGCTTCCAACTCATCCAACAAGGCCATTTTGGCCGGATATACGGATCCGACCTTAGCGAAAATCGCCCGTTTTCGGGCGATTTCGAGGAGGTCGCTACGCCTCGAACGCAACTGTCAAATCATAAAAGTAGCGAAATTGTCGCTTCAACTGTCGAACTCAGGTTATAATATATTTAAAGTCGCGAGCACGGAAAATGAACGCATCCGAATTAATCGACAAATTTATCGCAGACCTTACAGACTGGCGTGGCAAGATGCTTGCCGACCTTCGCAAAATCATTCATGAAGCTGACCCTGAGATAATCGAAGAATGGAAATACATGGGCAGCCCCGTGTGGTATCACAATGGACAAATTTTGCTGGCCAACGCTTACAAGGATAAGGTAAAACTGACGTTCCCTCAGGGCGCAAGCCTTCCAGATCCGGATAAGCTCTTCAACAACGGCCTGGAGGGCAATAAGTGGCGAGCGATCGACCTCTTCGAGGGCGATAGAATCAATGAGCGCGCTCTGGAAGGTCTCGTCCGTGCTGCTGTGGCTCACAACCGTGCAGGGGGAAATGGGAAACCCCCGTCAGCTCGCGGGATTCGGCCTAAAGTACACCAAAAATAGAGAACGCCTTCTTGCAATCTCACATGATAACGAATACCTCGCTAGCGGCTGGAGTAATACGAATTGATTCCATATGGGTGGCTTCAATCTAATTTTTTAGGTCAGCTAAGAGTGGGAGGATACACTGGCCTCGAATGCGAGGCTGAGAATAATTTGATCATTGGAACAAGGCAGCAGATACCTAACCGGTGCAAGGCCTCTGCCAAATCCCTTGGCCTCGTCCGCCCCTTTACCGACAACTTCTCCTGTCGCCTCTCCTGCCTTCTCAGCAGTTCCTTTCTTCTTTTCTTCAGCCACAGTTACCAGATAAAAAATGCATGTAATTACTATTTGTCAAATCTGA
>CAVWKV010000130.1:0-7508 GCA_963755265.1 uncultured Methanomassiliicoccales archaeon
CACCACTGCCAGGATCGCGATCGCCAATGCCCTCAGCCAGCCGACGTTGAACAGTATCTTGTACAGGCCCAGGAACGCCAGGAAGCTGACTACGGCCGCCACGACCACTGCCACCCCGGAACTGGTGAAAGTATTCGTGACCACGTACGTGCCAACGTAGACAAGGACGAAAACGATGCCGCCCAGCAGCATTCCAAGCATGGCAGCCCCCATGGTTGCCTTCCCTCCGGTGAGCACCTTTGCGGCGAGCCACAAAGGTATCGAGATTATGACCCAGCCGATGATCAGAGCGACGATAGCGATAATAAATTGTGTAATATCCATGAGTGCCTTCACGTTCATTTTCAGGGTTAATCACTTATTTGAGGTACGCCTATATAAAGGAAAAGCATACAGGAATCATCATTGCCGGTCAGACTTCATTTCTCTCGCCACCTGGACTTCGATATCCCGATCCAAAGGAACAACGAGGTAAGGCATATCAGCACTATCCAATCGATGACCAATTCGTTCGTAGACGAGACCAGGGCGCCGCTCAGGTTCTGTGCTAGCTGGGCCGCATATGTGGTAGGGGATAGATATGCCAGATAGCGATATGGCATGGGGATGTAGGTAATCGGATAATAGACCGGGGCCAGGGTGGAGAACAGTGTGGTCAGCAGGCGGGTGAAGGCGAAGCTCTGAACGATATCAGATGAAAGAGTCGCAAGCGCGAAGCCGAGCGAGACCGATGTTACGAAGACGAATATCATCACGATGACTATGCCGGTCAGCTGCAATATCGTGACCGGAACGAAGAGATAGAACAGTATGGAAAGGATCAGTATAGCAGGCAGATTGTAGATCAGTTCGGAGATGGCGATGCCGAGCACATAGGTCGAGGCACTGGTCGGGGAGCTCACCACCATGTCCTGCAGCTTGAAATCATTCTTCAGGTGCGATAGGTCCGCCTGCAGGGAGGTCCCGGCTGAGAACATAGTCATGATCAGGCCGCCGATGATGGCCGGTCCAAGCAACTTGCCCTGGCTGACGAACCAAATCAGAGTGAGGAAGGAAAGCGGAGCGAGAACGGTGTTCAGCAGCACCACCGGGTAGTTCTTCATCTCGTAGATTGCGTTCACCATGATGGAGGCGAGCAGTTGCCTCCCCGTCTTCCTCATCAACCGTCCACCCCATCGCCGTTCATCAGGACGCCGCCCACGACGTCGGAGAATATGTCGTCCAGGTTGATCGGGTTGAGGGAGAAATGGCTCTTCCTTTCGATAAGTATCTGGGAGAGGCGTAACGCTTCTTCTTGGGTGGTCATTATCTGCAACTGGCCGTCCTTTCGGACCAAGACCTTGCCTTCGATCGCCGGCAGGTCCACGTCCTTGGGCACTTTGACGCTGTACTGATGTTTGATCTGTACTTCTAAGCTCGTCCAGACTACCTAGTGCAAGAAGCTTGCCGTCGTCCAGAATGCCAATCCTGTCGGCGACCATCTCCGCTTCCTCCAAATAATGAGTGGTTAGGAAGATGAACCGGTCCCTGCTCAGGTCAGTCATGAGGTGCCACAGCTCCTGACGGGAGATCGGGTCCAGTCCTGTGCTCGGCTCATCAAGGAAGATGAATTCCGCGTCCGAGGCGATGACCATGGCCACCAACACCTTTCGCTTCATACCCCCGGAAAGGGTCCTATTTAGTCTGTCTTGGACATTGCCCAGACCGACCCTTACCAGCGTCTCCTCTGCCTTTCTGCGGGATTCTCGGTAGCTCATCCCTCTCCATAGTAGATACGAGGAAACGCTCTGGATCGGAGTCATCCATTGGACTGTCCTTCCCTCCTGAGGAACTACCGACATTCTTTCTCTCAGTTTCTTGGCATCAGCCATCACGTCCAGTCCATCGATGGTGGCCTTACCTGACGTGGGTTCGAGCAGGGTCGAAAAGGATCCTTGTCAGCGTGGTCTTGCCCGCACCGTTCCTTCCGATCAAAGCAAAGATGCCATTGGCTGGGATGGTAAGATCGACCGATGATAGCGCTACCTTCCCCGTACTGAAGACCTTGCCAATGTCGTTGCATACGATCTCGCCATTATGAGCCATAAAGATCAACCAATTCTTGTTCTCTAGACGTCCGGGTTCATCAGACATGAGACTATTTCAAAATGTTCATTTTCAATAATTCAGGATAAATATGTTCACTGAGGGAGTAAATGGAATTTATCAGGATACCACAGTGAGGGGTTAGCGTATCTTGAGGGGATCGAAGCTTTGAATGTGTCTCGCCGATTTCGTATGCAATTAGTTATAGGGTGACTGGTCATTTACTTCTTGATGGCGCCGAAACCGAAGAAGGCAGAAAAGAGCGAAGATGAAGAGGGAGAAGAGCCAGTCTCCTGCAGCAAGTGCGGATGCACCGAATATGTGGCGGTCGCGATACAGGCCGGAAGCGGCAAGAAATACACGGTGAAGTGCAAGAAGTGTGGAACTGAGTTCATGGAAGATTAAGCAGAACCGGTGCGACTATGCCACTGTTCAGAGGTTTCATTTCGGTCGACATCTCCGATATAGGCGAACTGGGTAAGCTGGACCGTGAGCTGCGTACTGTGGGCGGCGGGATGAGACCAGTTTCCATGGACATCATCCATGTCACGCTGAAGTTCCTGGGCGAGACGGATGAAGCGGCGATTCCCAAGATAATCGCCGCGATGGACAAAGCGACGAAGGGAGTGGCGCCGTTCGAAATCCAGTTGAAAGGTGTGGGATCCTTCCCTTCCAAGGACTGTATCCGGGTGGTTTGGGTAGGGATGTACGGGGCAGAACCTTTGATCCAGATTGTCAAGGTCCTAGAGGATGAGTGCGCTCGACTCGGTTTCGAGAGAGAGGACCGTCCATTCTCACCGCACCTGACGGTCGGAAGGATGAAGGACTCGAGAGGCACTGAGCATGTGAAAGGAATTATAGAACGTTTCAAAGACCACGATTTCGGAGTACGCCCAGTCAAAACGATTAGGCTGAAGAAGAGCGTCCTAAGCCCGAAAGGCCCAACATACACTACTGTTGCCGAGGTACTTTTTCAGGGTCCGTAGTTCTCGAAAAGGGAGAACTCGGTCTGTTTCAGCATATCGGCCGGCGGGTGGTCCTTGATGAACTCGATGTTGTAATTGCCCTCGATGAACTCTGGGTTCCTAATGATCAGCCGGTGGTAGGGGATCGTCGTCTTTATGCCTGTTACCGTATACCGGTCCAGCGCTTCCCGCGCCTTTGTCAGCACTTCCGTTCTGTCCTTGCCGTAGACGATGAGCTTGGCAAGCAGGTTGTCGAACTCGGTCGGGACGACATATCCTTCGTAAGCATGGGAATCGATACGTATGTTCTCCCCAGCCGGCTCCACATACTTTTCGATACGCCCAGGTGTTGGCATGAAGTTATTGAACGGGTTTTCGGCATTGATACGGAACTCCATGGCATGCCCCTTCGGATGCACGGAGTTCAGCTCCTTTGTCACGTCCTTGTCGGTGGCGATGGATAATTGCATCTCCACCAAATCCAAGCCAGTGCAGGCCTCGGTGATTGGATGCTCCACCTGGATACGGCAGTTTGCCTCCATGAAGTACAGATGCCCGTCACCCATTAGGAATTCGAACGTTCCCAGCGAGGTGTACCCGGCCTTCTTGACCGCCTCTTTGACGAGAGCGCTGATGCGCTCCCTCATTTCCTCGTTGACGGCACAGGACGGAGTCTCCTCCAGAATCTTCTGGTGACGGCGTTGAACTGAGCATTCCCGCTCACCCAGACAATAGGCATTGCCGCGCGAATCGCCGACCACCTGGAACTCGATATGACGTCCCCTCAGAAATGCCTTCTCCATGTAGATTGTTGAACTGTTGAACGCCTTAGTTGCCTCGTTCCTAGCCGATGTGAATGCGTCCTCCATCTCCTCATCGGTGTTAACAACCCGCATGCCGCGTCCACCGCCACCACCGGACGCCTTCAGCATGACTGGGTAACCGATGCCATTGGCCTGCTTCTTGGCATCCTCAGCATCCTTCAGCGGTTCGAGTACGCCCGGCATCACTGGGACGCCAACCTTGGTCATAAAGGCCCTCGAGCCAAGCTTGGTGCTCAGTAACTTCATGGCCCGTGGGTTCGGTCCTATGAACGAAAGCCCTTCTTCCTCGCAGCGCTCGGAGAACTCGGCCTTCTCTGACAAGAATCCATACCCGGGGTGGATCGCCTCCACCTTCATCCTATTGGCGACGTCGAAAATGGCATCCATGTCCAAGTAGCCGATCATTCCTGGTTTCGATTGCAATTCGACCGCCTTATCTGCGAGACCTACGTGCTTGCAGTGTTTGTCCGATGGTGTATAAACGGCGACCGTGGGAACACCAAGTCTCTTGCAGGTCTTGATGATCCTTATTGCGATCTCGCCTCTGTTCGCCACTAGGACACGGTTGAACATCTGACGCACCTTAGACACATCGTAGCATGCGACGTTCTCCCTCGGTATATTCATTGTTTAGATAAAGCTTACCCGTTAGCGCGTCCTCATTTTCTTGCAGATAATCGTAGTCTGGCTTCGGATTGCGTGAGTTCGACCTCATGATAACCTTACTTTATTCCCATCCAGATGCCTAATGCGAAATGCGGAGACGGACGGCTCGATGCTGTTAAACAATATCCTTGCTTAGATCGAGGACTCTGGATATTCAAAAGCAGTGTCTAATCATTACAAATCGAGAGATGTGATCTCAAGCATAATTAATATATGAATAACAATATTTACTAAATTAGTATAAATGGAAATATTACGTTTAATTGTGTTATTGAACAGTCTATAATGACTTATCTGCACTTCATTTCCTTGATAATCCACCTAACAAACTGAGATGATTCGAAAGAAGCCTCTAGACGGGACCTGATTCCGACCGGTGGCCTAGATATTTCATGTCACCTAACGCCTCGCTAGCTTCAAGGCCTGCTCCAAATCTTCGATTAGGTCATCCTTGTGCTCTATGCCGACAGATATCCTGAGCAAGCCGTCGCTCAGACCGACCTTCTCCCGGTCCGCCTTAGGCATGCTCGCATGGGTCATCGAGGCAGGATGCTCGATAAGTGACTCTACCCCACCCAGGCTCTCTGCGAGGGCAAAGACCTTAGTGGACTCTATAAGCCTCACAGGTTCAGCATTGTCGTTCAGCTCGAACGACACCATTCCCGAGAAACCCCTCATCTGACGTTTAGCCAGATTATGATCAGGATGTGATCGTAGACCTGGATAGTTGACCTTCTTGACCAGCTCATGGGATTCCAGGTAATGTGCCACGGCCATGGCGTTTTCCTGATGTCTTTGCATCCGGAGGTGCAGGGTCTTGATCCCCCTGAGAGTCAGGAACGAATCGAAGGGACTGGGCGTTGCCCCTACCGCTTTCTGGTAGAACCGCAGCCTTTCGTGTACCGTTTTATCACGTGATATGAGAGCGCCACCGATCACATCGCTGTGCCCTCCGATATATTTCGTGGTGGAATGTACCACCAGGTCAGCCCCCATATCGAGCGGGTTCTGAAAGTAGGGACTGGCGAAGGTGTTGTCGACTACAACAAATGCCTTTGGGTTCTGGTGATGGGCCGCTTCGGCCAGAGCCCTGATGTCATAGACGCGCAATAGCGGGTTCGTCGGGGTCTCGATCCAAAGCATTTCCAATCCCTCGGACAATTCCTTCTCTAGCAGTCCCTGGTCATGAAAATCGATATAGCGGTAACGGAGCCCGAACTGGGAGAAGCACTGTTCAAAGAGCCGGAACGTCCCCCCATACAGGTCGCTGCAGACCAAGACCCGGTCCCCGCTCTTCAAGAGGAAAAGGGCGGTCGCCTCGGCGGCAAGGCCAGATGCGAACGCTAGCCCCCCGGCCCCGTTCTCGATCGCGGCAAGGCGCTCCTCGAGAACGTCCCGAGTAGGATTCCCAGCGCGAGAGTACTCATATCCATTCGTCGGTTCGTCCACTTTCCTTCGTGCGAATGTGCTTGCCGTGTGGATCGGCACCACCACGTCTCCGTTCTGTGTCTTTCCCAGTCCCTCGCCCACGTGCACCCCTTTAGTTTCTATTCTCATGTTCTTATCTCCTCATAGGAACCCGTTGTCCTTCATCCATTGGTCATTATAGAGTTTGCTTAGATATTTCGAACCACTGTCCGGTAGTATCGCTACGATGACATCATCCGGACCGGCTTCCTTGCCGACCTCAAGGGCGACATGGACCGCTGCTCCGCTGGAACCACCGGCAAAGATGCCCTCTTCCCTGGCCAGCCTCCTAGCGATGACAAACGCCTGTCTATCGTCGAATTGGATGATGTCGTCAATGTATTAGAATTGCATATTATCGCACACGACATCCTCACCTATGCCTTCGACCAGGTACGCGTGGGGGTCGGACATCTTGCCGTATTTGTAGTAGTCGTAGTACACTGAACCATAGGGGTCTGCGGCAATCATTTTCACGCTGGGCTTTACCTCTTTGAGGAACCTTCCGATTCCAGATATAGTGCCCCCTGTCCCGGCGACCTGCGATGACATGGGTCACTCGAATAACCTGTTCGCGGCGAACATCGACGAGGAGATCAAGGAAAAGGTGGGGAACATCTGGGACGTCAAAGTGGTAAAGATTAAGTTCGCTGACCGGGTCTGAAACCTTATCATTTCCGATTTTTTTATCTCCCTTGAAGGGTGAGGATTCCGACACTAACAAGGCAAGTTCATCAGAGAGCATTTTGCCCAAATGTATGTCGGGCTGACGATAATTCCTCATGGCCTATCTGGACAGCACTGAAATACTGATGGGACTACATCCCGTGGACAATCTAGTCCGGACCTCTTAATGTAGTTCATCGTGTAGCATGACTGTAATGGCACCGGATATCGACCTCGGGGCCGGTTCGACGTCAGAGGCACACACATGGGAATGAGAACACGACTCAAGAAGGACCGGAACGCAGGGATTGAAGGACTCCCGCTCCAGCTTATGATCATGGTACTGATCGCCGGAATCGGTTCAGCTGTTCTGTTAGGCTGGATGGGCAACTTGAACGCCCCGCAATCGATCGGTTCGATTACATCGTCGCCGACGGAGTTTGTAGCACATGACGGAAACGGTGACGGAATCTACGATGCCAGCAATCTCGATCTTACAATATCCGTTCTAGATAGTAAGGGAGACCCGGTGACCGGAGCTACGGTCGTTCTAGATGGATGCAACATCGCCAGGATGGACGGGACGAGACCGTATGGGACCACAGATTCCAACGGGCACATCACACTCAACGATCTTCAAGTAATGCAGACCGGCAAGGCGGTCGGTTTTGTAACCGTAACCGTGACCAAAAGCGGCTACGGCAGCGATAAAACTCTGAGCATCCCCGTCATTTCGGGGTGATGGTGTGGTGATAACGGACAGGCGAGGGCTGGAGGGGATGCCGCTCAAACTCTTGATCGTTACTCTTCTGATCTCGCTTTCAGCACCGGTCGT
>CAVWKV010000131.1:0-82094 GCA_963755265.1 uncultured Methanomassiliicoccales archaeon
CACCGGGATGGGCAAGAGCAATCTAATGAAGGGGCTAGCACTCTCTTGCATGCGTGCCCGACGCTATGGTTTCCTGATATTCGATCCGCACGGTGAGTACTACGACGGCGGCGAGGTGGGCAAAAAGGGGCTGAGCCATGCGAGCGCCGCCAAGGAAGGGCTTGTTGTCTTCAGCTCACGGAAGCTGGAAGGTTCCTACACCACGCTCCACGTCAGTTCTTCGGAGATCGAGATCGACGACCTGAAGAACCTCTACGAGTTCACTGGGGCACAGGTGGAGTGCCTTCAGACAGCACAATATCACTATAAGGATGCCTGGCTTATGGCTCTGCGCGATAAGGACGTTAAGACCATCGTCAAGGACCTGCAGGAAAAGTTCCAAGAAGGTACCGTCAATGTCATCAAAAGGCGGCTGGACAGCATCTTTCAATTCGACCTGGTGACCACCGACCGACAACTCTCTATCACCAGGAACGTGCTCGAATGCCTAAGCAACGGGATGGTAGTTCTCGTGGATACATCCAACATGTTCGAGGCCGAGGAGTTGCTGATCTCAACCGTTCTTGCCCGTGCGATCTTCGAACAGAACAAGACTCAGTATTCGGACAAAACCAAATTCGACAAGCAACTGCCGGTACTGATCGCCATGGAGGAGGCCCAGCGCGTGCTGTCCCAGGCCAAGGGAACGATATTTGCCCAGATCGCCCGAGAGGGGAGAAAGTTCAAGGTCGGGCTTTGTGCAGTATCACAACAACCTAAACTGATCAATGGGAGATCATCTCCCAGTTTAACACGCTCTTCATCCTTGGTCTCGCAGATAAGCGGGATCGAGATATCCTCCGGAACTCGGCCAAGCAGGACATCTCCATGCTAGAGAACGAGATCCAGATGTTGATGCCTGGTGAGGCATTAATCGCCTCTCCGTTCACGCCATTCGCAATCCCGGTGAAGGTGCATTTATATGAAGAATATCTTAAGCGCTGCAACGAGGCCGATGAGACATCTCGGTCACGCGGCATACAAAAAGCCCCGGACAAGGGCTTCTTCTGATTAGGTGGTAGGCGTTGGACGTCCAGATACGTTTCCTGATGGAGATGACGGTCATACTAGCCGTAGCTGGGCTGACCGCGGTGTTGTTCACCAAGATGAAGATGCCGGTTGTCATCGGATACCTGGCGGCCGGGATCCTGGTTGGACCTTACCTTTTCCCTTTGAATTTGATCACTGACATGGACACGGTGAACTCGCTGGCCAACCTGGGTATCATCCTGCTCATGTTCACCATCGGGCTGGACTTCAATATCCGTAAGATGCGCGAGACCGGGCTGTTCGCAATGGTCGCCGGGACGATCGAGATTGTCCTCATGATCACCATAGGCTACGCATTGGGATGGGCCATGGGATGGAGCAGCATCGAGTCGATATTCCTCGGTGCGGTGATGTCCATCTCCTCGACCGCCGTCATAGTCAAGGTCCTGACCGACTCGGGGCAAATCCAGAAGCAATATGCCACCGGCATAATCGGCATGCTGATCATGGAGGACATCGCCGCCGTAATCATACTGGCCATAGTTTCGCCGTTGGGCACTGGAAAGGAGCCCGGGCTCTCCTCTGCCTTCGGGATCCTGGCCGGGGCAGTACTGTTCATCGGGCTGAGCCTGGTCCTGGGTTTCGCAATCGTGCCCCGGATCCTAAACTACGTGAAGAAGAAATTTCCCAGCGAGGTATTGCTGTTGGTGTCGCTGGGACTTTGTTTCGGGATGGCGCTCCTATCCTCGGAGATCGGTTTGAGCGTGGCCATTGGCGCATTCGTCATGGGTGTCATCGTGTCGCAGTCAACGGCCCACATGAGATCGTGCTCCAGACCATGCCAATCAAAGAGATGTTCATGGCCGTATTCTTCGTCTCCATCGGCATGTTGATCGATCCCCGCCTGGTGCTGCAGAACATACTGCCAGCGATAATCATAGCGGTTGTGTTCGTCGTGGGCAAGATATTCAGCGTCACGACGGCGACGTACGTGGCTAACACTGACGCCCGATCATCGATGATGTCAGGTATGGCAATGGTGGCGATGGGCGAGTTCTCATTCGTTATCGTCAAGACCGGTGTCGAGAATGGATCGGTGAGCCAGTTCTTTTATTCCTCGATCATCGGTGCCGCCCTGATCACGATGATAGTCATGCCGATCACGTTCCGCTACTCGTCGCGGACAGTCGATTACCTGACAAAACATCTCCCCGATTCGATCATCGTATCCCTCCGCCGGACGGAGACGTTCCGAACCCGAGGTTAGGTCCTGGATGTGGACGCATGCCGAGAAGAGGAAAGACATCCTACGTCAACTCTTCTGGATATTCGTAGACTTCACCATAATCCTGCTCATCCAAGTCTTTGCCGGCTTCTTCTACGGTTTCGGCGCATTACTCGCGGGCGTCGCCTCCTGGCTCTCTGTCTTGCCTGCTACACTAGGCATGATAATCTCGGTGGCGCTAATCATCCCACCATTGATCGGGATAATGCGACGGATGAGGAAGATCGTAAGAATTCTTGTCGCTGGACTAGTGGAGGCTGGACATGATTACGGAAACACTGGCCGGGTCTTCTTCCATGTCATGACCAGGCTGGGCTACATCTTCACCTTCATCATACTATTCTTCATGTTGATACCTATCGCACCGATGGCCAAGGACTTCCCCTTCCTGCTCATAGTAGCATTGGTCGTAGGAGTACTGGTCACAAAATGGCTATGGGAAATCAATAAAGCTACGTATCACAAGATGACAAATCTGTTGAGCGAGAATATCCTGGACTCAAAGGACGATACCAGGCATTAGACACTTTCGGACATCTCTCCACAACGATATTTAACTGGTAAACGTTAACGAGTTCGAATGAGGATAGTTCACGTCTCCGATACTCACATTGGATTCTCCGCCTACCGCAAAGTGGATGACGAGACAAGCATCAACCAGCGGGAGATGGACGTTTACCGCCGGTTCGCCGAATTCACCGATAAGGCCATCGAAATCCACCCGGACCTGGTCATCCATTCCGGTGATCTGTTCGACTCGGTGAGGCCGTCCAACCGGGCCATATCGGTTGCCTTGGACAACCTGGCCCGCATCACGGCAGCCGGTATACCAGTGGTTGTCATAGCCGGCAATCATTCCACTCCAAGATTGAGGGAGACAGGTAGCGTCTTCAAGATCCTCGAGCACGTCCGCGGGGTCAGAGCGATCTATAGCGGCATTTACGAACGGGTAGTCCAGGATGACCTGACGGTCCATGCCATACCCCACAACGAAGGGGACACTCTGTTCGCGGAGCTGGACAAGGTCCGGCCCGACGGCGATGCCAACTACAATGTAGAAACGCTGCACGCCGGTGTCTCAGGGCTCAACGTTTTCAAGATGGGGGAGTTCAATGAGACCATCATTCCATCGTCGTACCTGCGTTCGGACATGGACTACATAGCCCTCGGTCACTATCACAACTACTCTAGCGTAGCCAATAACGCGTATTATGCCGGTTCGATTGAGAGGCTATCGTTCGCCGAGGCTGACGAGGCGAAGGGTTTCGTCGTCGTGGACCTGGAGACCAACAAGCGCAAATTCGTCAAACTCGCCGCCAGGGAAATGATGGACCTCGGCCCCATAGATGCCACCGGAATGAACACGACCTCGCTAATGGACGAGATCTCTAACGTTCTGGACACGGTCTCGATGGAAGGACGGATCGTCCGTCTCATCGTCAACCGGGTCCCGTCATCCATCTACAAAGCGTTGGACTTCAACCGCATCATCCAGAAGGCTTCGTCGGCGACCCACTTCGAACCCAAGTTCGAGGTGGTCCAGGAGAACTCGTCGGTGCAATGGAAGAGCGCCAGCATCGATTCGCTCGAGTCAGAATACTCGTCGTTCCTGGACCGATATCCGGTGGAACGAGTGAGCAAGGACGATGTGCGGGCCAAGGGCCTGGAGTACTTGAAAAGGGGGCTGGAAGGATCAAACTGAGATACCTTGAGCTCAGGAACTACCGCAAGTTCCGCAACGCCCGGGTGGAGTTCCCCGACGGAATCGTTGGAATCATCGGACAGAATGGTTCGGGAAAGTCTAGCCTGGTAGAGGCCATCGCTTGGGTCCTTTATGGGAACGAGCCTTCGATAGTACGCACCACCAAGGAGGGGATCAGGAGCTCCTCGGCAGGACCGAATGACGAGTGCTCGGTGGAATTGGAATTCGATCTCGGAACAGACCACTACAGGGTGGTGAGGAGCATCAAAGGTAAGAACTGCACTTCCGACGCCACGCTCAGCGTCAACGGTTCGTTGACCGCCCACACTGATAAAGGTGTGACCGATGTCATTGTTGATCGGCTGGGCATGGACTACAAATCGTTCTTCATCTCGGTCTTCGCGCGGCAAAAGGACCTCAACGCACTTTCGACGCTGCGCCCGGCGGACCGCAAGAAGACCATCCTCCGGATGCTTGAGATCGATGTTCTGGATGACGTAGTGATTGAAATCGATAAGGATGCCAAGGGCAAAAGAACGGAACTGACGAACCTGAACCTGTTGCTCTTCGATGCGAGCGGCCAAGAGAAGAGGAAGAGGATCGTTACGGAGCGATCGGCACTGGCCGCTGACGTTGCGCAGCTGGAATTGTCGCTTCAGGAACAACGGCGGCTCTTGGAGGCGCTGGATAAACGCTCTAATGTAGTGAAGCTCGAATGGGACCAAGCGGAGGCAAGGTTCAGGGAATACGCCGGTCACCAGCAGAGGGCGGGCGAGATACGTGCTGGGATGGAACGAAATGCCCAGGCCATCGAGCGTCTGGCCAAGGATATAGTTTCCCTTAAGGACAAGGCCATGAGAGCGACCGATCTGGAGGGTGCGAACCGCCATTATCTGGAGTCACTAGTCCACAGGGATTCAATGGAGTCGTCCCGGTCCCAATTCATGGAGCTAGACCACCAGCGTTCCCTACGTTCAAAGCTGGGGAAAGATGCGGTCATGCTGGAAGACAAGATCGCCAGGGCCAGGAAAGAGCTGGCCGAGCTCAAGGAACCGTCTAAGCATATAGCTTCCGTGGAGGAGAACCTGAAGCGGGCCGAGGAGAACATCACCACTTCGAACCGCAAGACCGATTGGTTCAGGGGCGAAGCCCGCAGGATGGAGAAGGACGTCGCTTCCCGCGAGAAGAAGAGGAATGAGATCCAATCGATGGGCCCGGACAGCAAATGCCCCACCTGCGAAAGGACTCTGGCCGAGCATTACTCGACGCTTCTTGAGCTTATGGAGAAGGAGATCGTAGAGTTAATGATCCAGCTGGGGGAACTCTCTTCCCAGCTGTCATCAGCAGAAGAGGAACTGGAGAAGAACAACAAGGTCCGCAACAACATCGACTCCAGACTGCAGAAGCTAAGGAAGGATGCGATCGAAGAGACCCGTCTGGTATCTTCCATCAGCGGTCTAGAGGACCAGTTCGGGAAGACAAAGATGGATATTGCCGAAGCAGACTCCAATATCGCTCGGATCGGCGCGATCGATTTCGATGCGGTGGCCTACGAACGGCTCAAGAAAGAACTAATCGAATTGAAGAAGACGTCGGACCAGTATAACCAGCTGACCATCGAAGCAAGGCGGCTGCCAGATGTCGAATCACAGAGATTGTCGTTAGAGAAGCAGAATGATTCCGAACGTGAGGAATTGAGGCTGTCCCAGGAAAGGATGACCCTTTCCGGACACAGTGACGAGCTGCTGGACAAGGCGAGGCGTTCCTATTTGGAGGTTCGTGACAGGCGGGAGGCGAAAGCGAAGGAGACCTACTCACTTCAGAACGGCATAGACCGGAAGAAGGCAGAGATCGCCGGAAGGGACGAGCAGCTGAAGCAGCTGAACGAGGTCGAGTCCAAGGTAGGGACGATCCAGAAGGAGAGCGAGACCCTGCTGGTCCTGGGCGAGGTGATGAAGGAGTTCCGTTCCAACGTCATATCGCGCATCGTCCCCACATTGTCGGGGATATCGTCTGGGCTGTTCGAGGAGCTCACCGAGGCAAAGTATAACGGCATGGAGCTGGACGAGGACTATAATATCAACATCTATGATAAGGGCCAAAAATTTCCTCTGGACCGATTCTCCGGGGGCGAGGCCGATCTGGCCAACCTGTGTCTGCGCCTAGCGATATCACGCGTGATCGCAGAACGCTCTGGCAGTAGCATCAACTTCCTGGTATTGGATGAGATATTCGGATCACAGGACACGTTACGCAAGAGGAGCATCATGCAGACCTTCACCGGGCTGTCCAAGCAGTTCGGGCAGATAGTCCTCATAACGCACATCGAAGAGGTCAAGGATCTCATGGGCAACGTCATCGGCGTGAAGGAGCTGGCCGATGGTTCTAGTGAAATCTCAGTCATACGCTGAAACTAGTTGTCGGGTTTCGTTTCGATAATAGATTGACTTGCCGAAAAATTGCAGATCATACAGAAAAGATAGATCAGGATGGCGAGACCAGAAAGCGATCACCTTGCCATCCTCGTTGTGAATTACTTCTGGTCCAGGATCTTCATCAGGTGCCAGCCGAACTGGGTCTTGAACGGGCCGACGATGTCTCCCTTCTTGCCCGCGAAGGCCGGGTTCTCGAACTCCTTTACCATTTTTCCTCTGGTGAACCATCCCAGGTCTCCGCCCTTCTTGCCGGAGGGGCACTCGGAGTTCTTCTGGGCCAACTCGCCGAAATTCTTTCCGGACTTGATCTGGGATAAGAGGTCCTTTGCTTGGGCTTCGGTCTTGACAAGGATGTGCGCTGCGTGTACTTCCGTTACCATGTCCCGGAACAATATCCAAGGGGGATATCAATCTTGTTCAAGAACCTGCGGTGGAGGTATTAGTAAAGGACAGCTAGATTCACTCCGAATAGATCGTGTCCAGGTCCACGTGCTCCTTGACCGTACGGGCCACCAGGTCGATCTTCTTGCTATCGTCGGGATCTATCCTGGCTATCAGGTGCTCGATCGTCTCGGATGCGCTCAGCGTATCTTGGCGTGTCAGAAGTATTGGGACGCCCAGATCGTACGCCCTAGCGACAACCTGCCGGTCTGGGTAGAGCCCGCCGGTCAGGACCAAGCACGATGTGTCAGTGGAAAGTGCGGCCATCTGGATATCCGAACGGTCTCCGCCGGTGATGATGGCCTTATTGGCGAAGCGCCTCATCGTACGCAATGCTGTCTCCGGCGTCATCGCCCCCACCATGACCTCCTCAACGACCCTGTCCATGTGGTCCTCGGCCACGATGACGGTTGCCCCCAGAGCGTCAACGACCTCCTTAACGTTGAACCGGCAAAGCTCCTTGAGCTGAGGGATCGAACCCAGAACCTGGATGTGCTTTGACTCCAGCATCTTTCCTACCTTCGGATCATCGTTCATATTGAGGATAACGCCGCGAAAGTTGACCTTGTAACGGCGCATCATATGCTTCAGCATGGCGATCTTGTCTAGGTCCGAAGACCGAGCGCGGGAGATGAGTACAACGTCAGATTGTACGTTCTCGGCGATGGCCATTCCGGAAACGTCGTTGAGGAAACCGGTGGTGATCTCGCGAGTCCCTTCGATCAGCATCAGATCGCACTTGCACTTAAGCTTCTCATAGCTCTTGATGATCTGGTCCATCTCGACCGGCCTTTCCATGTCGTAGGTGAACGGGCTCAGTACCTCCTCGGTCTGGGGTAAGCTCAGCACCTTTTTCATAAGGTAAGCGTCCTGATCGATCACCCGGTCGTCCAAAGCCATCAGGGTCTCCTTGAACGGTTTGAAGAACCCGACCTTTCCTGGATAGTTCTTCGCCAGTCCCAGAGTGACCATCGTCTTTCCGGACCTTTCCACCGCCGAGCCCAAGAATATCGATCTCATGCTGTTTCCCTCCTTATCGTTGCGAGCGCATCGACCGCGCTCGCGCCCTGGCCCTCATCGCCGATGATGACCGGGTTCATCTCGAACTCCGACAGCTCGGGGAAATCAATGGCCAGCTGCGACAACCGTCCAATGACGTCCTTCAGCGCGGCGATGTCCGCAGGACGCCTCCCCCTAGCCCCCGTGAGGATCGGATAAGCCTTGATTGATTGTATCATGTTATTAACGTCGTTCCCCGTTAATGGAGCTATCCTTTGGGCTACGTCACGCATGATCTCGACGAAGATGCCTCCCAACCCGAACGTAACGACTGGTCCGAACTGGCTGTCCCTGACCATCCCGACAATGACCTCTCTTCCCGTGATCATCCGTTCCAATGAAACGCCTTCGATCCTGGCTTGGGGCATCTTTGATGATACCCGGGCCTTGATGAGATGGAACTGGTTCCTGACCTCTTCGTCGCTCTTTATGTCCACCACGACGCCGCCCACATCGGTCTTGTGTGCTATGTCCGGAGACTCGATCTTCATGACCAGAGGGTAGCCGATCCGCTGCGCCTCCCGGACCGCCTCGTCAGCATCCTTGGCCGTCCCCTCTAGCGGTACTTCGATGCCATAGGCGTGCAGGATCTCCTTCCCTTCGGTCTCTGAAAGCATAAGACGGTTCTCGGAACGAACCTTGTCCAGCACCGCCCTGGTGCGGACCTTGTCGCCAATGAACGAGAGCGGTGTCTCGTCCACCTTGGCATCCTTGAACCGCTTGTATGAGACCATGGCACTGAGTGATTGCACCGCCCGGTCCGGTGAGTCGTAGTTCGGCACGCCCGAAGTCCGCAAGATGCTGACCGCCTTCTCCAGTCCCGCACCGCCAACGAACGCAGTGACCAACGGCTTGGTCGAGATGCCGGCGAACTTGGCCAAAGCAGTGGCGACCGAGGACGTGTCCACGATGTCCGTGGGTGCCATCAGCGCCAGTATGCACGAGACGTTGTCGTCCTTCATGATGGCGTTGACAGCAAACGAATAACGGTCTGCGTCGGCGTCACCGACCACATCCACCGGGTTGTAGAAGTTGGCCGATTCGGGCAGTTTTGTCTTAAGCAGCTCGATGGTCTCCGGCCTGAAAGATGCCAGCGTTAGACCGTAATCGGAGCAGGCGTCGGCCGCCATGACACCCAGGCCGCCGGCGTTAGTGATGATGGCTATGCGGTCACCCTCCGGCAACGGCATGCTCGAGAAGAGCGTAAGATGGTCGAACAATTCCTCGATCGTCCTAACCCGGATAATGCCCGACTGGGACATCGCCGCATCGTAGACCCGGTCGCTGCCGGAAAGCGCCCCAGTATGGGACGAGGCGGCCTTGGCACCAGATGAGGTTCTGCCAGCCTTGAGCGTAATGATCGGCTTATCCTTCGTGGTGAGCTTGGCCTGGTTCATGAACTCGATCCCACGGTTCGTGCCCTCGATGTACATCCCAATGACTTTTGTCAGTTTGTCCTCGCGTAGATATTGAAGCAAGTCCGCCTCATCAATGTCAAGCTTGTTCCCGACACTGACGAACTTGGAGAATCCGATGTTAGTGCGCTGGGCCCAGTCCAGCATCACTGAGCAAATGGCGCCCGATTGGGAGCTGATGGCGATCGAACCGGCCCGTGGATACTGGTTAGTGAATGTGGCGTTGATCTTGCTGTGGGTGTTGATCATGCCCAAGCAGTTGGGTCCCAGGATCCTCATTCCGTAAGAACGGGCGATTTCGCCGACCTGCCGCTCCAGTTCGGCCCCGTCCTTGCCGGTCTCCTTGAAGCCCGCCGATATCACGATGACGGCCTTGGTGCCTTTTTGCCCGGCCTCCTCGATGATCCCTGGGACTGTCCGTGCCGGAGTGGTCACAATCACCAGGTCTATCTTGTCCGGGACGAGCGATATACTGGCATAGCACTTCAGTCCCAGAATCTCATCGGACTTAGGATTGACAGGGTACATCTTTCCGGTGAAACCGGAGCTGACGATGTTGCGCAGGACGATGTGGCCGACCTTGTTCTCCTCCCTGGCCGCGCCCACCACCGCTATGCTCCCCGGCTCGAAAAGTTCTCTCATCATCTCCGCACGCAATTGCACTGTCCCCTGAATATAGATTGCCATTCGATTTAGGGCCTCAGAAGGCGTCTATCTTGGCCTGGTCTTGGACGTGGACAACCTTCGGTTTATGCGGTATATTGAGCAGGTCCATCAGCTCGAAGGCGTTCTTGGCCGATTTGGCCCGCCCATGATTGTTGAAGAAAACCCGCACCCTCGATACCTTTTGCTCCATCTCTTTGATCCGGGGAACCCATGGCTCAAGTTGTTCCTCTGTGTAAAGGTAATCGTACCGGTCGATGCGCTCGTCGTCCTCCTTCTCGTCATGATACCAGGCGTCGTAATTGCGCCCATGGAAACGAACGTAGGCGGAATCAGCGGTGAGCTCACTGGTGAATGGGAAACCGGGACCGTCAACGATGACGTTGGCGATACGATTGTCGCGCAGCAACCTGGCCGCCTCCGGTATGAGATGGTGCTTTTCGCTCAGCCAAGACCTGTTCCGGAACTCCAACGCATAGTGGAACTCACCGACGGACAAGGAACCCAGGAATCGGGAAAGGACCTCGAACGAGTCACTGGTGTTGTGGAAATAGGGGGACATCTGTAAGAGGATAGCGCCTAGTCCACCAGCCTCGTTCAATGGCAATGCCAGGATCCGCTCGAAGAACAAAGCATGCCTCACCGCTTCTTTGTCATCTCCGTTCACTAATGCCTCGTGCGTGACGCTGCGGGGCATCTTTGCCGAGAACTCAAAACCAGGATGAGCCTTAGCCTTCTCTACCCAAGAGTCGACCTGCTTATTCACGGGCATGCGATAGAAGGTCGAGTTCACCTCGACCGAGTTAAAGAACTCGGCGTAGTGTTCGAACCGCTTGGCATTATCGTCCCGCATCTCGAACGGAAAGAACCGACCGACCCAATCGTCGTAGGACCAACCGCTGCACCCGACCGTCACGGTCATCGATCATATGTTGCAGCTTTGACATGAAAAATGTAATGGAAAGAGTTTGGTCCTCACCAGCGATGGGAATATTTGTTCCACATCACCCCATTGATGCCACCCAGCACCAGCAGGGAAACGATCAGTACCGCGATGTTCTGATAGATGCTGTAACCGTCAGCATACGCCAGCAGCCAAATGAGCAGGAACGCCACCCATGCCGCCCCGATCACAAACGATACTGCCGCTTTCAGTTTCCAAGGCCCTGTCGATTCCTTCGGGGCCATGCGCATCGCCCAGGTGCCCCAGACCGCCCCATTTATCCCGACGAACACGATCACCGATATGATGGCCGCGCCAATATTCTGATAGATCGAATATTTGTCCGCGTAGAAGAACAGCCAGATGATTATGAATGACAGCCATCCAACCGCAGTGATGATAGAGGTCGAAACTCTCCAGCCGAATCCCTTCGTCTTCCTCGGGTCGAAGTCGACCCTCAGGTTCTCATCCAACTCGTCCATGTGTCCACAGCCCCAGTCCGGGCGCCGCCCGGTGAATCCATGATCGCCATCTTCGCTCATGATAACTCCTCACTGATTACATTATCGGTCGGTCACGGTATTTGGGCAAGGTGGACACAAGTGGCCGGACGTTGTCGTTTGGTGATCAAGCGATCACGGATGTTCTGCCGTATTGTATTGAATGGAGCACATTCAACGGACAGAACAAGAGGATTTAAGTTCAGGTCGGCCCTCTCCACCCCTGCATTCGGTAAAAGTAGAGGGGATCCGTGAACCTCTCAGTAATCTGGATGCGCACAGTGCCCGTTAATTGGGTCCCTGCAGGAACTTGCGATGAGACTGTCGCGTCATGACTGAAGGACAACCCCGGTGCACGACACTAAACCCCCGCCCCGGGTCAGTGTGGGGAGAACAGACAGTCATGTCGTCCATGAACCAATCTGTTTGGGGCGGGGGACACTGCCCTGATTCTAATTTCAGATTGACTGGCTTAGGCGATTTCGTTAAGTATTCCCGTTTCGCTACCAGCTCTCATGACGGAGATGAATAAGAGCTTCTCGGACCTATTGGTTGGCGATGTTTACGACCTGGTCATCAAAGAGCCGTCAACCGTCAAGACCGGTTCCAAGATCCACGAGGTCTTCGACGAGTATCTTAAGAACCCTGTTTCTCGGAAAGTGTATGTCATCGACGACGAGGGAAAACTTCAAGGGGCTGTCACCACCGAAACGCTTCTTCGCCTTCTCGGATATAGGGTCGGTATAAGGAAGTTCGCCGGCATGTCCCTTTGGAAGCTGATGCGGGACATGCTCAAGGAAGGCGCGGACGGAGTCATCATAAAGGTTCCTCCGGTGAAGGCCACCGACAAATTGACCAAGGCGCTCCAGATCATGCTGGACAACCACCTAAACGATCTGCCGGTGATCGATGCTGATGGAAAGCTCATCGGGGAACTGAACAGCCTTGAGCTATTCTCGAAGGGCAAAGAACTGTTCGACAAGTGAGCGCGACAGCGACAGATTTAATGCCCATTGCGCTGGAATATCAACATCGGTGATATGATGTCTGAAATCAAGCGCATTCTCGTATGCATCGACGGCTCGAGCAACTCGGATAGGGCGGCGTCCTTCGCGGCTTACATGGCAGGGAAGATCGGGGCCAAGGCCACGCTTATATTCGTAGTAGCTCCCTCCGACCACGATATGATGGCTGGGAAATCTACCTTCATCGATGAGGACAAAGGCTTTGGCGAGCAAAGGATGGAAAGGGCGGTATCGTTCCTCAAGGACGCCGGGGTCGAGTTCGACACAGACATCGAGTTCGGCAACGCTGCCGAGAAGATACTTATGGTCTCCGAGCGCGGATACGACCTCGTCGTGATCGGGACCAGAGGGTTGAGCGCGGTCCGCGGTTTCCTCATGGGCAGCATTTCCAGCCAGGTCTCTCAGCATTCAAAGGTGCCGGTAGTCGTCGTCCCTTGAGACGATCACCTCATCTTTTAACGCAGGTATATGCTGCCTAGCTCTTTGTTCCAGGCCCATTCGTCCTCGGTCCTGGCATCGAGCTTCGCCCTGACGATCTCCTGGATCCTCGAGTCGAGTGTATCCGCCTGAGCGATAGCCACAGCCTCCGGGAATGACGGTTCCTTAGGCGAACCATACTCTAACTCGCCGTGGCTGCTGAGGATAATATGGCTGATCTTCAAGCGCAGATTGTCCGGGAACTCAGGAATGTTACGGATAGCCAAGCTGATCATCTCCGAGCCGATGACGATGTGACCGCGCAGTCGCCCTTCGTTCGTGCAATCGATGTTGGTCGTTACCGTGTACTCGTGCACCTTACCGATATCATGGAGTATCGCTCCAGCCAACAACAGGTCCCGGTCCATGCGTGGATACATATCCCCCATCGTATCGCACAGCGTGGTGACGTCCAACGTATGCTCCAATAGTCCGCCTATCCAGTTGCAGTGATGCGTTATCGCTGCCGGGCATTTCTTGAACTCCTCCACGAATTCCTCATCGGTGAAGAAATAAGATAGCAGTTCCAACAGCTTGGGGTCCTTGACCTTCTTGATGTATGCGTTCAGTTGGGCCACCATCTGGTCAATGTCCTTCTCCGTTCTAGGGACGAAGTCCTCCAGGCGGTATTCGCCCTCGGCCAACGCGACGATCATGTCGCCGTTGTCCGGGTTGATGGCGATCTCCAGGATCTCGTTGTATTCCTGCGCCTTTCCCTTGACTCGGAGAACGCCGCCGGGAAGGATGGAGTCGAACACTTTGCGCACCGCCATCTCATTGGTGTTGCCAAAGTATTTTACCGCGATCTCGCCGGTCTTGTCGCCGACGCGAACGTCGAACATGAAGCCGTTCTTGCTCTTGCGTACCGGCTTCTTGAACTTGACCGAGAACATGTCGTCGACCTTGTTGTCTTTAATAAGGTCCTTGATGAACTGTTTCTTTTCCGCCATTGAATTGCCCCTTGTCCCTAATGAGAAGTAGTTAATATTGATGACGGACGGCACACCGACAGGCCGCCATCATACCTTTTTCGCGGCCACACGTTTCAACCAGTCCTCTGCCTCACGGTAGTGGGGGTGGATCCGTTCCATGTCCTTGAATTGCTTATCGTGGTAACGTCCGAAAGATTTGAGCCCGTTCCGGAGGTGTAACAGTTCGTGGTAGAGCACGTATTCCGGAACGTATTCGGGTAATCGGTCGGTGTCCAACGCCGAGCTGATGGCGATGACCCGCATCAATATTGAACAATAACCAAGACGAGCCCTGTTTGGACCTCGAGTCCAGGTGATGTAGGTGTTTGGGATATCAGGCACCAATCCCTGGTCCTTTAACCGTTCAAAGGCCTCCAGCAGGTCGTGTTTGTCCCCTTCCGAACGGTATGCTAGATTACGGCTGCGGCGCAGATAGATTGGACGGTTGGTGTCCAGGAACTCAGTGGACTGGAACCAATCCCTCATCCGTTCGTTGTAGAGCTCGACCTTGTTCTTCGAGCGCATCCGTTTGAACAAGTTGTCGGCGAATTCGTCGATGATCTGGCCATCCGCGCATTCTAGATAGTCCGTCACCTTGAAATCGGCGGTGTTCCCTGTCCTTTGCCAGCTGGCCTTGAAGTCCTTGAACGGGAAGAAGCTAGCGCTCACTTTGTCGTATCCGTGTACTCGGCCTGCTCTTTGGAATGAAGCGCAGATGCCGTCCTGAACGTCGGTCGTCATCGATTCTACCTCTCATCGGCGTAGGAGGATAAACCCATTTTCCTCGTCGCCGATCATCTGAGTGGCCTGGCCCCGATATATCGCGTGCCTATACAGTAAGGTTGACAGGGCATTGAATGGAGTTTGTCGGCGGCGGCCTTGATGCCGCGCGAATCAGCATTGAGAATCTCTTCGCGAATGACCAGTTTCTCCGTGGCCCTGATTCCCGAGTCGAGGTATCTTAAGGGATGCATCGATTCCGACAAGGCAATCGCCTTTCTTGCCCCCAATTCGAGCATCTCTTCATCGTTCGTGACCAGATCAACCTTGGACCCGTTATTTTCATCAATGATACAGACCGCCGTGCTTGACGGAAATGAATCAATACATTTTCCAAGCCGGGTCGACGCCGATGAATCTCACGTCTACCGTATCGTTGAATGAATATTTTGAGAATGTCCCATGTTAGATATTTCCAGTACATACATTCCTTACAAATCCGTTAAATACTTAGCACCGGAATATAAGTTTCCCGAGGACATGGATAGCTTATCCAGGGATGACCGGGAAAAGCACCTGATAACTCGTGGGAACGTCGACGGGATAGTAAGTGCCTCTATCTTTCTGAACCGTTATCCGAATTCCCGTGTATCATTCATTACGTCTCCGACCGCAGGTGCTAGGGCTTTGTCGAAGGACTTCAATTCGAACGAGATATACCTGGCAGACGTTGCGCTCGTTCCGGACGTGGCCGAGGCCATGGCAACGCGAAGGGACAGACAGAAAGTCTTCCTGATTGACCATCATCCGACGTTGAACGATGCCTGCCCATACGGTGTGAAGGTCATCAACGAGGGAATGAGCGCGGCCGGCGTCCTTTACCATTTCCTTAACCCATCGAACCGCATGAAGAAGTTGGTCGCCATCGCTGACCTGGTGGAGTATTTCGATACCCCGATTCTGGCGGAGATGATGGACGATAACGGGCAACAGAAGGTTTGCGACGAATCGCGCATCCTGGACTTCTCATGGAGGCTGAATATAGAGGACGATTATTTCCGCATGCAGGCGGCATTGCACCTGTCCCAGGGCCTATGGCCCTCTCAGGTCGGACCAATCAAGCGTCGTTTCGTCCAGGTCGTGAACGAACAACGCTGGCCGAAAGCCCTGGCCCGAGCCCAGGCCGGCATGAGCGTGCGTGGTAACGTCGGTATCTTCGATGGAACGGAGAAGAACCGTTCGCTCTATGGCTTCGGCACCAGGGCGATCGTCGAAGTGGCGATTCGCCGCGGCTGCCGCTACGCCATGATGATCAACGAACGAAAGATACACTCCTCGATATCGATGCGGGGAATGTGCGCTAACGGCACCGACCTTGGGCGTTTCGTAGAAGATTTCACGGCTATACACGGACTCGAGGGAGGAGGCCATCCATCAAGCGCCGGGGCGAGGATACCGGTGGAAAGTACGGACCGGTTCGTGGACGAGTTCGTCATTGAGGCCCGTTAATCATCTTCCACGGCCTTCTCCTCTTCCACCTGTTTCTTGACCACGTGCTTGTAGACCAGGACTGGGCACTTGGCATTGGTGATGATTTTGTCCTGCAGAGGGCCGAAATCAAACGCCTCCCAACGCTTGGCGGCGCTCGAACCCATGACCAAAAGGTCATAATCCATCGATTCCCCGATGACCCCTCCAACGATCGTCTCCGGGCGTATCTCCTTGGTCAGGACCGGAACATGCTCCGCCTCAAGGATGCTGGTCAGCCTCTTAGAGTACTCCCTCGCCCTCTCCAAGTATTTCTCGTCTACGATAACGTTGAGGATGGTGACCCGGGCACCTTGCTTCCTCGCCACCATGGCCGCTACCTCAGTGGCGGCGCTGACATGCCACAGTCCACCCGACAGGATCAGGATGCGGGTTGGCTTTAGCTTCTCATCCGACTTGATGAACAGGACATCGCACGGTGTAAGCCGGAGTATGAGGTCCATCTTGCGGCCGAGGATGCGCTTCTGGGTATTCGTGTATCCTTTCCAGCCGATGATGATCATGTTGGCTGCCTCCTCTTTGGCGGTGTCGATGACGGCGGTCACAACATCGTGAGAGACGGTGACGAGCGCGTGGGTCACGATCCCGCTCATCTCCGCGTGCTGCTTGAGTTTCTCCAGCATCTTCTTGCGGTCATCGATCAGCTTACGGTCCACGTCGCTGATGGGGACGCTGCTGGGGACCTCGACAACGCTGATGAGCAGTAGTTCCCCGTTGTGCTCCGATGCGACCATACAGCCCAGGTCGATCGCCGCAATGTTCCTCGGGTCATCGATCGGGATGAGGACCCGATACCTCTCCAATTCCTCTTCGGTCCTGGGAATACGGATCGGGATCGGTGCGCGTTCGATCTCCTTCTTGCCCTTGGCAAAGTAATGCAGCAATAGCCCAACGTTGATGACGGCGAAGGCCATGTACCAAGCGAACGGCTCATAATAGAACAGCGTGACCGCCAGGAACAATTTGGTGCCGATCCCGATCAACGGTATGATTGGAAACCAAGGCGTGATGAAGTGCCTTTTGACGTCTGGTCGGTTCCGCCTCAGAGTGATGGCAGAGACGTTGACCAGAGTGAACAGTAGAAGTATGAGTATGTCTGCGACCGATGCGACTTGGGTCAACGGAAGCAAAACCACCATACCGATAATGATGGCCCCGCTCAGCAGCAGCGCCGCTACTGGGGTTTGGTTCTTGGGGTGCAATTTGCCGAACGTGGCAGGCAGGTTCCCATCCCGTCCCATGGCGAACGACACCCGGGACGCAGAGAACACGATGGAGTTGACTGCGGCTACCGACCCTACGATGATGCCGAAAGCGATCAACACGGCCCCGATGTAAGGCACCGTTATGTTGGCCGTATAGGATATCGCCTGCGATCCATCACCGCCGGCTGCGGCCAGCGGTTGCCAGCCGGAAACTCCGATGGCGACGACAGCGGTGGCGATGAACAGTAAGGCGCTGATAGCGATGCACAGGAACATGGCTCGAGGCACGGTCTTCTCTGGGTTCTTAGCCTCCTCGCCGGTCTGCGCCACGACCTCATAACCTTCAAACACCATGAACGTGAAACCCATGGAGATGAATATCGAAAGAGTGCCCTTGGGGATCAATGGCGCGAAATTGGAACTGGTCTCAGGATGCGTGAACATGAAGAAGGCCGAGAACACCAGGAATATCATGATCACGCCGATCAAGATGAATGACACCAGTATCTCGATCCTACCGGCACCTTTGATGCCGCGGTAGTTGAGGTAGATGAAAACAAGGGCGATGAACACCGCGGCCAGCTTTGAAACGGTTACCGGGTCCAGGCCGAAAAAGGTCAAGCCATAGAGGCTCATGAAGATATTTACACCGACGCCGAAGCCGAGCGAATACACCGAACATGCGATGCAGTGCCCAACCCAGGACATCCAACCGCCAAGGAACCCGAAAGGCGGGAACAGGCCTTCCTTGATCCAAAGGTAGCCTCCGCCGGTCTCTGGGAACGCCGAGGAGAGTTCGGCGTATGCCATGGCGGTGAAGAGCGTGACAAAGAAGTTCAGGACGAACGCGAGGATGATTGCCGGTCCGGCAATGCCGGCTGCGGCTCCTATAAGAATGAAAATCGTTGAACCGATGTTAGGGCCGATGCCGATCATCAGGACTTCTAGTAGGCCAAGGTCCCTCCGAAGGGTCACCTCCACCTCGCCAGACCTCTCCTCGACCGGTTCAGTCATTCAGGGTCCTTAATATCTGGGGTTTATTAATCCTTTCTATAATCGCCAGACAGCCTAACGGGAGCCAGTAAATCGGGGTTCGGCAATCTCCGGCCTCATGTCTTATCCCATAGCCCGGTCGAACCTTCCCAAGCGGACCTCAATCAACAGGAACAGGGTCCAAAGCTGCTGTGTGGGCGTCTCCTATGCTGCGCCATGCCGACGAATGAGAACGATTCTTTGACTATCAGTTATAGTGACTTACTGTGACATCGGACCCATCTTCTTTCGCATTATTGGATCGACTCAGGGTTTTATGGTGAGACTTTGTCCACTAAGTTAAGGGACTTCCGCATGAGGAAGTTGTTACCTCTCCGGCACACCTTCCGATATCCCATGTGCCTGTAGAAATGCAACGCTCCCTCGTTGGTCATCTGGACCACGAGTTCGACGCCTTCATAGCCGGCCTCGACCGCCTTTGCCTCGATGTGCCTCATCATCTCTGTCCCGAACCCTTTATGTTGAAGGTCTCCCCAGAGCTGTATCGATGTGACGAACAGATAGCGGTCTACCACCTCCAGGGATATGTATCCGGCTAAGTCTTCGTCGAGCATCGCCACTTCCGTCTCCACGTCCTTGGACATGAGCCATTCTAGCAGCGGTTCGTCCCGCCATTCCATCCCCCATGATGAACGAATGATGCCGGCCATGTTCTCCCGGCTCATCTTGACAAGTGCCGGAATATCACTGCGGTTCATACGCCGGAAATGGATCATCGGGCATCGTAGACTGGCCTCAATTGAAATACTCTTCGGCCGCCACACGGTCATGTTCTGCGGAAATGAACGACCCTTCTAGCACAGATATTATATATCCGGTGGAATTTGGATACCCATTAGGTGAAAGACATGGTGGAAGTCACTGAAGAGGCCACTAAATACATCAAGGAACTGATCGCGAAGAACAGCAAACAGGGATTCGGGATCAGAATATACCTTTCAGGTATGGGCTGCTCCGGCCCACAGTTCGGAATGTCCTTCCAGGACAAGGCCAAAGAGGGAGACATGGAACAGAAGGCGGACGAGTTCTCTCTGTTCTATGACAAGGAGACAAAGGAGGTTCTAGACTCCTGCACAGTGGACTTCATCGAGACCCCGTATGGTTCCGGTCTCATCGTCCACAACCCGAACATGTCGGGATGCAGTTCCTGCGGTGGCGGCTGTCACTGAACCTCAACCATTTTCGGGGCCCTGCCCCAAATCCTATTCTAATAAGACCCTATACGCATGAACGTGTTCTTGGAGCATCCGCTGATAAAAAAGGACGCGGTCGAGCAGCGTGAATACCAGGTGGACCTGGCACGGCTGGCCCTTCGCTCCAACACGCTCGTCGTACTACCCACTGGTATGGGCAAGACCGTAATAGCACTCATTGTTTTAACTGATGTCCTCCAGAAGCACAAAGGCAAGGTATTGTTCCTGGCGCCCACCAAACCGCTGGTCGAGCAACATGCATCCTTCCTCAGGGAGATGGTCGTGGGAAAATCCGTGACCGTCCTGACCGGAGAGGTGGACCCGGAAGAGCGTGAGGCATTGTGGATCCAGAACGAGATAATCGTCTCCACACCCCAGGTCGTCGCTAACGACCTGAAGCAAGAGAGGGTCTCCCTCAAGGACGTCCAGCTCATTGTTTTCGATGAGGCCCACCGGGCTATCGGCAACTATGCCTATGTGGCCGTCGCGCAGGAGTATAAGGAATACTGCCGTCTGGTGCTGGGCATGACCGCCTCACCCGGCGGGAGCAAGGCGAAGATCAAGGAAGTATGCGAGAGTCTGGACATTGTCGACATCGAGGTCCGAACTGAATCAGATCCGGACGTCGCTCCGTATGTCCAGGACGTGCGGATACAGCACATCGAGGTGGACGTACCGGTCGACCTCAGGAAAATCATTGCCATCCTCTCCTCGCTCTACGAGACATATGTCAAGGAGCTAACAAACCTGGGAGTGCTTGAACGGGGCAGGCCTGTTAACATGCGATACTTGTTAGACGTGCAGAACAACCTGCAGGCCCGTCTGCGTTCGGGGGAGAAGAGCAGGACAATCTACCGGGCGCTAAGCCTCCAAGCCATGGCGGTCAAGGTTGAGCATGCCCTCGGGCTGGCCGAAACCCAGGGCACGTCCTCGCTGAACGCTTACCTGGAACGATTAGTGGCAGAGGCAAACTCCGACGAGGGATCGAAGGCGTCCAAGGTGGTCGTATCCTCGGAGCAATTCAAGGATGTCTTGGAACTGATGAAGACCATTCGCTCCGAACATCCGAAATTGTCCAAGGTCATGAGCATCGTTTCACAGCAGGTGAACGACAAACCCGACTCGAGGGTCTTGGTGTTCACCCATTACCGGGACACCTGCGATCTGATGGCGAACAAATTGGCTACCATCCCAGGCGTCAAGGTGGCTAAACTGGTCGGCCAGGCGGATCGGGTGGGCGAGCGCGGGTTGAAGCAGAAGGACCAGGTCGGAGTGCTGGACAAGTTCCGTAATGGGGAATTCAATGTGGTCGTGGCGACGTCGGTCGGCGAGGAAGGATTGGACGTCGCGCAGACCGACCTGGTTGTTTTCTATGAACCAGTGGCGTCCGAGATTCGTTCCATACAACGCCGTGGCCGAACCGGGAGGAGACGGGCCGGCCGCGTGGTCATACTGATAACGAAGGATACCAGGGACCAGGCTTACTATTACGCGAGCATCAAGAAGGAATCGGCGATGCGCAACCGGCTTAAAGCACTCAGCGAAGAACTCAAGGAGGGAGGGTCGACGTGCAAGGAAAGCGGTTCGCCCTCCGAAAAGAAGCCGATGAAACAAGGACAGGCGTCGCTGTTCGATTTCTAATGCCTTGGAACCTGTTCCCAGGTTGTTCTGGAGGATCGACCCGATGAGAGGATTATATAGATCGAGTTCGTTGGTCGGGGCATGCTGTTCCGGGAGCTGGTCGACACATACGAGAAGCTCGACAAGACATCGAGCCGACTCGAGATGACCGACATCCTGGCCCAGTTCTTCATGAAGGCAGACCGCGGATCGCTTCGTAAGGCCGTCTATCTCACCCAGGGGCAGCTCTATCCGGACTTCAACCCGCAGAAGTTGGGAATGGCGGACAAGCTGTTGTTCAAGACGCTGGCATTCGCCACTGGCAGGAAGGAGTCCGTTATACAGGACCTCATGCTGAAGGAGGGGGATCCAGGCCAGGTGGCAGTTCAACTGTTCCAGGGAAGGAAGCAGACCACACTGTTTTCGGAGCCGCTCACTCTGGATCGGGTATACGCCGCATTGGAGAAGATCGCCGTGTCCGAAGGAGGCGGCTCACAGGAAACAAAGATGAAGTTGCTGGCGGACATCCTGGGCGACTCTAGCCCGGAAGAGGCCAAGTACATCTCCCGCATCGTTTCCGGGAAGATGCGGTTAGGCGTGGCGACGATGACGATCATCGATGCATTGGCGATTGCCTATGCCACAAAAGATGAACGGGACGTGGTCGAAAACGGTTTCAACGTCTCCTCGGACCTGGGATTGGTCGCAGAGATCATCCAGGAGAAGGGAATAGCCGGCGTCAAAGAGATGAAGGTCAAGGTCGGAAACCCTATCCGGGCCATGCTGGCCGAGAGGCTCCCCTCCCCCAAGGAGATACTGGAGAAGATGAACGGCACGGCGGCGTTCGAATACAAGTACGATGGTGTCAGGGTCCAAGCGCACATAGACAACGGAAAAATAACTCTATACTCAAGAAGGCTGGAGGTGCTCACCGACCAGTTCCCCGACGTGGTCAGGGCCCTTAGGGAGTCGTTCAAGGCCAAGAGTGCCATAGTCGAGGGGGAGTGCGTTCCCGTGGACATAAACACCGGAGAGTTCCTCCCGTTCCAGGAGGTGTCCCACCGGCGCGGCAGGAAACATGGACTGGAAGAGGCTATCGAAGATTATCCTGTCAGGATGTGCTTGTTCGACTGCCTGTACCTAGAAGGAGAGGACATCACACAGCAGCCGCTCCTGAAAAGGAGGACGGCGCTTCAGTCAGCGGTCCATCTCTCGGAGTCTGTGAAGTTATCGGAGATGCGCGTACTCTCCGACGAGGTCAGTGTGGAAAAGTTCTTCCAGGAGGCTTTGAAGGACGGTTGCGAGGGGCTTATGGCCAAATCCATCGCCCCGGATTCTGTATATCGCGCCGGCAGTCGCGGGTTCCTTTGGATAAAATACAAGAAGGAATACCGTTCAGAAATGACCGACACCGTGGACCTGGTCGTCGTTGGAGGTTTCGCCGGCAGGGGCAAGCGCAAAGGGTTCTACGGGGCGTTGCTGATGGCCACGTATAACTCTAAAGAAGATATTTTTGAGACCGTTTCCAAACTGGGAAGCGGTTTTGATGACGCTGCGCTGGCATCCATGTTGACTTTGTTGGAGAAGTACAAGCTCACGGACAAACATCACCTGGTCAAGAGCAACATGCAGGCGGACTTCTGGTTCGAACCGGGAATGGTGCTGGAAGTGCTGGGGGCCGAGATCACCTTGTCGCCGATCCACACCTGCGCGTTCGGGAAGGTCAGGAAGGACGCCGGCCTGGCGATACGCTTCCCGCGCTTCACTGGCAAGGTGAGGGACGACAAGGGACCCAGGGAAGCGACAACCTCGGAAGAACTGGAGAACATGTACCGTTCCCAGCTGAAGAAGATAGAGGATTGAGCTGATACTTTTCCAGGGATCATCAGGGCCCGTCTGGCGGTCTATTATTTCCGCTTTGGCCCTGGACGCTCTTTGATCCGATCGCCTTTGGAGCGTCAAGCACTTGCCACAGATAAAGGAGCAGGAGCGGAGCCGACAACATCATGGCGGTGACCACTTTGACCTCAATTGGGAAATCGTCTGGTGCGAAGATCAGGATGATCGATGCCAGAAGCAGCAAGGCTAAGAAACCCCCAATGATCATCAATGCGATGCCTTTGACGACTTTTCTCATGTAGATATGACCAATACCCATGATCCCCAGAAGTCCAAGGGCAGCGGCAAGGATCTTCGCTATCCGAGGGTCCTTAGTATAGGGATTCCGTGATGGTTGATGGTGGTCAGAGCCGTAGCCTGCGTTGGATTCCTGAGAACTGGTGTATCCATCGTCGTATGGGTTCCGATAAGGCGGAGCATGATATCTCTGCGACTGCTCGTATCGGTATGATTGGGTTGGTACCGCTTGTCTTTGAAAAAGAAGACGGCCATATACGACATCACTACGACAAACATCAGATTACCGAGGGGAATGCTCAGGACAACGATCTTCTTCCGCCAGATATCAGGATCGCTGACCTCCAAAGTCATGATGGGAATGCCTTTGTATTCGTCCTCTTATTGATTGTGGTGGCCTATTATTATTTTGTCCATGAAATGTGAACCAACATAAGAGTAAGAGACCGAACATAACAGTTTGGATCGTTAGTGATTGAGTTCTGACTCTGAAGCATTTATGTTCTACCTTATCCTACATCCAGAGGATAATGATAATTCCATACGGCCATAAATATTCTTATTGAAATCTGATTTGGTCGCCCCTGCAATCAACTTTACCTTGGACCATGGTCATCCAGGTGTCCGTAAGTTCGGAAAATAGTTCCCGATTTGTACGTATCTCCTGATTCCTATTGTACAATTATCTATAATTCCAATAGTCATTGCATAAATGTCTCGCTAGCAAAGCTTTTATTGCAATTTTAGATAACCATGGACAGATTTGCGAGACAAATAAACTAATCGAAAATAGTGAGTCTCCAATGAATCGTCCGGATACCGGACACGTAAGAATCGCATGGGTGGTCAAATGGGCAATGCCAGAATAACAAGAATCGGATTGATGGTAGCGCTTGGAATGATATTGGTCCCTTTGCTTTCCAGGTCGGTCTCGGCGACCGATGGGACAGCGGACATGATCAACACGGGGGATACTGCCTGGCTCCTGATTTCCACCGCATTGGTTTTCATGATGACCCCGGCAGTGGCATTCTTCTACGGAGGCATGCTTAGGAAGGAGTCGTTCCTATCTATGCTGGGTCAGAGCATCATTATAATCGGCATGGTCACTTTGATCTGGGTCCTTTTCGGTTATTCTCTCGCGTTCGGCGGGTACCATAGCGACTTGATCGGTAACTTTAACTTTGTTCTGCTGGACAAAGTCGGGGGTCTCCCCGACGTGGATTATGCCCGGACAGTTCCGTCCATCCTTTTCGCCATGTACCAGCTAATGTTCGCCATCATCACTGTTGCTTTAATCATCGGAGGTATCGCCGAGAGGATGAAACTGAAGGCCGTGGTCATCTTCCTTGGCGTTTGGACCTGTGTCGTTTACCTGCCTGTGGCCCATTGGATCTCGGGTGGGGGATGGTTGGCTAAGTTAGGGGTGTTGGACTTTGCCGGTGGAGCGGTGGTGCACATCACCGCTGGAGTCTCCGTCCTCGCCGCAAGCATAGTCCTTGGGAAGAGGCTGTCAGTGATAAACGGCAACGGCGACCACCCACATAATATCCCCATGGTCGTCCTTGGCGGAGCTTTGCTTTGGATGGGTTGGTTCGGTTTCAACGGTGGCAGCGCTTTAGGCTCCGGAGCATTGGCGTCACAGGCATTCGCAAACACCCAAATCGCTGGGGCTATGGCAGCCATCACCTGGGGACTGGTCAGCTGGCTGCACCTCGGTCGTCCGTCGGTCCTTGGCCTCATATCGGGAGGCGTGGCCGGTCTCGCGGCGGTCACTCCGGCCGCTGGCTATGTCGATACCAGGGGCGCGATAATCATCGGCCTGGCCGCTGGTATTCTCTGCTATTGCGGGATATTGGTGAGAAAGAGGTACAAGTTCGACGATGCGCTCGATGTGTGGGGTGTGCACGGCATCGCCGGCACCATGGGCATGATCGCGGTAGGATTGTTCGCCACCAATACGATCAACACCGCTGTGATCAACAACGGTTTGTTCTACGGGGGCGGGTTCACATTACTGACCGCACAATTGATAGCCGTGGTAGTCGTATGGATATTCGCATTCAGTATCACATATGTGATGCTCAAATTGCTGAGCCGGTTAATGCCCATCAGGATGACAAAGGAAGAGGAACGTGTTGGCGCAGACATCATCCAGCATGGGGAGACCGCATACTCGTGAGGTGATTGCTGATGAAGCGGATAGAAGCAGTGATAAGGACGGAGAAGTTGAACCCGGTTAAAAACGCCCTGGAAGAGATCGGAATTGTCGGAATGACGGTCTATGATGTCCACGGGAGGGGAGAACAGAAGGGGCTGGAGTTCACGCACCGAGCAGGGACCTATCGGGTCGACCTCCTCCCCAAGACGAAGATCGAGATAGTGGCCGGCGACACAGATGTGGACAAGATCGTGGATGCGATCGTCAAATCCGCCCGGACGGGGGACATCGGGGATGGCAAGATATTCGTCAGTAATGTGGAGAAATCGATCAAGATAAGGACTGGCGAAACAGCAACCAAATAGGCAAGAAGATACTTCTTGACCTCCGTCATATGGATTGTTCTTAAGGGGGCGGGTTTTATCCCGCCCTCTGATCGCCGACTCACTTCATCTTCTGGCCGCAATCGCCGCAGAATGGTGCATCCACCGTCTCCGCACGCAATTGGGGCATTTGCTCGTGGGCTGTGTATCCGCATTGCACCGTTTCGCCTGGTCCAGAACTATTACTTCACGTTTCATGAAATTATTGGCCATTTTATGTCTCCTCCAAATATTCCCCTTTCGATGAAATAGACATAAATGGCCATGAACCTGCCGAAGATTAAATGTCTTGCCGAATGTTCATGTCACAATAATGTATAGAGCTACCCTTATACCCCAAGGAAATCCAATCGATAGTATAAATATCAAGATAAGCCCCAGTTGGATGGTCGTGAATAAAAACATTTATACCAACCTCAAGTATAGGTGCCCCTCATGGAGATTATATTGATAGAGAAGGACAAGGATTCCATCCTTATCCAGATCAAAGAGGCCGACATGACCTTGATCTCTCCTCTGGTCAAGGAGCTTCTCGAGGACGAAATGGTCACAGAGGTGAAATATACCGCTGGACACCCAGACCTGGAGATCCCAACACTTTACGTCAAGGTCAAGAGCGGCAAGCCCCAGACGGCCCTGAAGAGAGCGGCCAAGGTGCTTTCCAATGAGTTCAAGGAAGCTCGAGAGAAGCTCGAAAAGGACCTGAAGTAGTCATGGTATATTCCGAGAACCCGAACCGTGAACGGGAGATCGGCATCGAGGTCTTTTACACTTCTACCAAAGGGACAGGAGGGCGCCTCAAGGCCGATGTCACGGACTTCATCGTCAACGAGATCTCAGTTTATCCAGAGAGGACGGAAAATGGTAAGTACGCCATCACCAAGATCACTTCCACCAACTGGGAGACGAACCGACTTGTGCGCATGATATCCAAGAACCTGGGCATCACGCGCAATAAAATTACGTTCGCTGGAACGAAGGACAAGCGGGCGATCACATCACAACTTTTCTCCATCGAGGCCCCGGTGGAGGCAGTCCAGGCGTTGAGCATGCACCAAGTGGTCGTAGAGAATGTCTACGCCTCGAAGAAGCACATCACTATCGGCGATCTGATCGGCAACTCGTTCCAGATCAGACTTCGCGACACGGTGCTGAAGGGAGAGGAAATGGCTGCATCAATGTCCCAGACCAGGAGCGAGCTTGAAGCGATCGGGGGGTTCCCTAATTTCTTCGGGGTACAGCGTTTTGGTTCGATCCGACCGGTCACACATCTGGTGGGCAAGCATATCGTGCACGGGGATTTCGAGAAGGCGGTCATGGTGTACATCGGCAACCCAAACGAGGAGGAGGACGAATGTTCACGTTTGCCTCGCCAGCACCTTCAGGAGACTATGGACCTTGAGACGGCGATGCAGGAGTTCCCCCGGACATTGACGTTCGAAAGGATGCTCATCGGCTGGGTGCTTAGGAACCCGGGTGACTGGTCGGGGGCGATCAGGACACTGCCTCCGAACCTGCAGATGATGTTCGTCCATGCTTACCAATCATACCTGTTCAACCTCATCCTTAGTGAGAGGATAAGGAGAGGCATTCCGCTGGACCGGCCGATAGTGGGAGACGTCGTGTTGCCCGCGGACCGGAGCGGTTACGCAGACCACGATAAACCAGTTCCCGTGACCAAGTTCAACCTAGACCTGGTGGAAAAGAGCGTGAGCGAGCACAAAGCGTTCGTCTCCGCAGTGCTCTTTGGCTCAGAGTCGAAGTTCGCCGAAGGCGAGATGGGAGAGATCGAGCGGAAGGTCGTGACCGCGGAAGGTGTGGAGCTCAAGGACTTCATCGTTCCCCAGATCTCCGAGTGCAATTCCCGAGGCTCACGCAGGGAGCTTCTTGCCCCGTTCAGGGACCTCAAGCTGGATTGCGCCGAGGACAGCGTGGACATGGCGTTCACCCTCGGTAAGGGGTGCTACGCCACGGTCATGCTGCGCGAGTTCATGAAGTCTGACCTGCTCGATTACTGAGATGCCCGGGTAATTCTGAAAGGGTTTACAGCCTGGACCAGTCCTTTGACTGTTTATCTACATCGGTTCCCGGTTCAGCTTCAGCATCCTGAGCCTCGCTTTCCTCGAGTATCGCCCTTGGGTCCTTCTTCGGCGCCGATTTCTTCATCGCGGCCGCTCCCTCGATCGGGGCATGACAGCGCGGGCACAGACCTCCTCTGACGCACTCATCGCATAGAAGCGAAGAGCACTTTGTGCAGGCCGTGACCGCCGCCTCGCCATGGAACAGGCATCTCCTTCCCTGGACCTCGGAGGAGTCCACCTTCCTCGGCCGCTTCTCTTGGTTATAGAAGGTCTGGTATAGGTCCTTCTGCTCGTCCCCGAACATGATCGGTTCCCGCGTGGGCCTCTTCTCCATCGGTGGGACGCCAGACTCGACCTGATATTCCACCCCTGGTGACTGCCTCGGCTCTGGGCGAACACGTTTGGGCCTCTGCTCTGGAAGCGTGATCGGTTCTTCCGATTCCACCCATTCCTTCGGGTTCTGCGGCTTGCGTTTAGGCTTGAGTTCCTCTTCCGCCTCTTCCGGTGATGGCTTTGGCTCGTTCGCCCTGAGCGTCTTGATGACGACCATGAGGCGACGGGCAGTGAATATGCCGACGCCGAGCGTCTCGATGATGCCCATCACATTCCGCTTTTCCTCTGGCAGGTTCATAGCCGTACGCAGGAGCTTCTCCGTCCTGGCATCCATGATGGTGTGGTTGAGGTCCATCTTGTTGACCTTCTCCACATAACTGAGAACCTTCTTGGCACGGACTATGTCCTTGCCCGGCAATGCCATCATTACGTCGGACAGCCCCAATCCACTCTCCTTGACCCGCGGGTTTCGTGACGCCGCCAATAGAACGAACCTTGAATCTTCCTCGAATTGATCGAGGTCAGCATCGTTCAGCAGTTCAACGTTGACCGGTTCGCGCTGATCCAAGAACGTCGAGACCTCTTCCAGGCTGTTGTACGGTATGCCGCACTCCTTGAACATCTCCTCCTTGGACATGCGCCGGTTCTGCCGGTATTCGCACTCCAGCACACTCGTCGCCTGGTTGACCACCTCGATCTCGTGCAGCTTTTGATCCGCCACTTTAAGCGACTCCCTGGCCTGTTCGAAGTTGGGGTTGAGCTCCAGCGCTTTCTTTAGAGAATCCTGGGCTTCGGCGAACCGCTGCAGGGTCAGATATGAAACCCCACGACCGTAGAAAGCGAGTGGGTCCGATGGGTCCAGCGCGATGGCTCCTTCGTAGTTCTTGATCGCCTCTTCATGGCGCTGAAGCCTCTGGCAAATATCGCCTCGCTCCATCAGCATGCGCCGGTTCTTCGGGTCGCATGCAAGTGCCTTCTTAATTGCCTCGTACGCGTTTGGTGCGTCGTCTATCTGCAAACGGATGACCGCAATGCGCTCCCATGCGCTTGCATCGGAGGCGTCCATCGCCACCGCCTTCATGAAGGCTTCCAGCGCATCGTTGTAGTGCTTCAATTCCTCCAGGGCGCGGCCTTTCGCTTTGTATATTCCCTGCTCCTCCGCTCCCAGTTCCAAGGCACGGTTCAGACATATCACGCAATCCTGGAACTGGCCCAGCTTGAACATGACGTTGCCCTTGTACTTCCAAGTCTGAGGATCGTTCTTGTCCACGGCCAGCGCAGCGTCGAACGCTTCCACCGCCTCGGCCAGGTTGCCCAATGAGGCCAGGGCCCTTCCCCGATCGCTCTGGAAGCGCGAATTTCCCGGTTGCCCGGTCACGCATTGGTCGAAGACCTCCAATGCCCTGTTGTACTCCCTCATCAATAGATAGGCCCTTCCCTTGTTGTCGAGTGGCAACAGGTCGGAACCGTCCAACGCGAACGTCCGGTCGAACTCGACCACAGCGTCGGCATAACGGCCCAGACCGACTAGGACGAGACCCTTGCGGTTGTGTAGTTCCTTGTCCCGGTCATCCACTGCAAGCGCCATGGAATATGTGTCGTTGGCCTCGGCCAACCTCCCCAGTCGCTCGAGCGCGAAGGCCTTGTCCATCAAGGCCGGCTTGTCGCTCGGCGCGACCTTCAGGATCGAATCACAAACCCCGATGATCTCCTCCGCCACTCCTTTGGCCACAACCGACGTCTTCTTATAGTGAAGGATCGCCAAGTTCCCTGGTTCGATCCCCAACGCCGCATCGAATGCCTCGATTGCATCCTCGAAATGGTTCAGCCGATGTGACGCCACCCCCAGGTCGACGAAGGCATTTCGGTTCTTGCCGTCCAGCTTGATTATCCTCTGGCAGACCTTGACCAGCTCCTCCAGGCGGTCGGTGTGCTTCAGCGAAACCTTCTTCATCTCCAGGAGCTCGATGTCTTTAGGTGCCAGTTCCAATGCCTTATCGAAGGATTTGATCGCGGACTCATGGTCGTTCATCTTGGCCAGCACTTGACCGGTGCGAATGTGGACGAACTTGTTGCTATCGTCCAAACGCAGGGCCTCCTCATAGCACTCAAGCGCCTGAGGATAACGCTGGAGCCATTCCAGTGCCACTCCCTTGCTCAGCCAAACGTTCTTGTCCTTGGGATCTTATCGCCAGCGCCTCATCATAGGCGGCGACGGCTTCCTCGTAACGTTTGGCGTTCTCCAGAGCCAAGCCGCGGGAGTATATGAGTCGCTTCTCCCCTGGCGAGAGCTTCACCGCATTACTGAACGATGTGACCGCCTCTGTATAATTCTTCAGGGCGAAGTTGCTGTCTCCCTGAACCCTCCAGAAAGCCACCTGGTTGGGGTACATCTGGGTGCCCAGTGTGGAGCGGGCTAGCGACTCCTCGAACCGGCCCATGGAGAACAGCGCCAAGGATAGGTCCTTGAGGTTATCCTTGTCGTCTGGGTCCAATGCCATGACCTGCTCGTATAGCTCGACCGCGTCGTCCTTGCGGTTCATCCGGTCCAGGGCCACAGCCTTGTCGAAAAGCGCACCTTCGTTCACGGGGTTGACCCTGAGGATCCGGTCACATGAGTCAAGCACGTCCTTGTCCTTGCCAATGTGCTTGTAGGATTCTTTGATGCAGATAAGCGGTGCCTCGTTCGAGGGCTGCACCTTGGCAGCCTTCTCCAGCGGCTTCAGAGCGTCGCGGAACCGAGTGGCTTTCATATAGGCCGATCCCAGGTCCATGAGTGCCTGGAAATCCTCCTTTTCCTTGGCGAGCTTGGCCTCCGCCAGGGCAATGACCGCTTCCATATTACCAGATTGGAGCATGATCTTGCGCTTTCTTGCCAACAGTTCGTCGTCCAATTGGAATCGCTTGAGCGCGGACTCTACCGCCTCGGAAGCCTCGTCGAACCTGCCCAACCGGAATAGCGCGTCGATGCGTTCTAAGAAGACCGATCTATCCTCTATCTTCCTGTCTATGAGCTTGCCAGCGTAAACGGATATGTCCTCATCTGCGCTATTCTTCTTCGCAACCTGCAGCTTGCCGTTGATCGCCACGATGAGCTCGGGATCAATGGCTAAGGCTCGGTCATATGCTGTGGAGGACTCCTCCAGTCTTCCCAATTCAAAAAGCAAGGCGGCGACCTCTGTCCAGGTGAGCTTGTTCTGGCCATCGCTGCGGAGCGATTCTTTATATTGGGCCAGCGCGGCAGCGTTGTCTACTTTGTCCTTGAAGCCACGGGCCTTGTAAAGGTGAGCGAGGGCGTTGGACGAATCGCGGGCCAGGACGTCGTCATAGATGAGCAGGGCTTGATCGGTCCGCTTAAGCAGGGTCAATATCTCTCCCTTCCTCAGCATCAGCTCCACTGTCCTAGGCATCAGGGAGACCGCCTGATCGATCGCCACGAGAGCCTCTTCGTTCTTACCCTGGGAGACGAGTAGGTCAGCTTTTTTTCGGAACAGCGGTGCTTTGTCCTCGGTCCTTTGGATCAGCCTGTCAAGTATTGAGATGTCTGACGGATCGAGGTCCATGGCCTTCTTCAGGCACAGGATAACAAGATCCTGTCTGTGCATTGAATCCTGCAGATCCGCTTTGAAAAGCCAGGTAGATTTATCAGCAGCAGGAAGGAGAGTAGCCCTGTCCAGGACCGAGATGGCCTGAGGGCCCTCGCCCTTCTTGACCAGAGCCTTTGCGAAGGCGGTCAGGGCCACCAGGTCGTTAGGGGAGGTTTTCAAAGCCAGGTCCGCCGCATTAGCGGCGTCGAGTGACATCCCGCATTCGAGATAGTCCTTGGAGAGCCTGACCATCGTCTCGACCAGAAGCGTCTGCTGGGCCGGCTCAACAACAACACCAAGCAACGCATCGCGTGACTTGGTCAGTTCGGAAATAGCTGCGTCGAGATTCTTCGCGAGAATGTAACGCTCCGCAGTATCCATTGATTTCTGCGCCTTTCGGACCGCCCTGATGTCGGTCTCTTTACCAGGAGTCAGGAGTCCCATCCCATCACCACTGAGGCGACAAACGGCGTTGTTGCACTAAAACCTTTTCTCTGGATTCTTGTGATTTTATATTGTCGGTCGAAATTTGATAATGTGTCGGACGAAAATAATAGTACACAGATGTTCTACTTCTTCTTGGTAGAGTCTTATTGTTTTTTTCGCTGGTATCAAAATATGACGATGAATAAAAACCATTATATACGTCAATATCTCATATCCTAATTGTCTGACGTAAGTCGGACAGAAACTCTAGGATGGGATGCAATGGGACTAGAGCAGCTATCGGCAGAATATGGGATCAGCCTGGACGTGCTGGAGTGGATGAAAACCCACACCATCGATGACCTCAAGCATATCGCTGAAGGCATGGATACGAAAGGGATAGACCTCAAAGAGCTTTGGTGCCTCATCAACGACCTACGCGTCATGGAAGACAATTAGGGCGTTGATCTGACAACAATGCCTTTTCCGGTAACGACTCAGAGGACGAAGGAGGATGGGACCTTCGCCCTCACCCCAAATTTCTAATGTTCTAAACCAATGCACCATTTCGTCCGTGGCCGGGACAATAAATACCATTTATTCGAGATCCAATGGGGAATGACGGGCGGTCTCACCTTTGTCCTCTTGCTTCGGCTACAGAGGAATTCGGAAGTCTGCGGCAATGCCTTCGTGATCAGCTGAGTGTCTTCCCCCAAGGATGAATAAGGAAGGGCTGGCCATTCTAACGGCGATAGAAGTTTTTTATATCAATGAACCATTAGGTCGCCCAACTCGCAGGTGTAATCTAGCGGTTAGGATTTTAGCCTTCCAATCCCCAGAAATGGGGAAGAGGCTAGCTAAACACTCGGGTTCGAATCCCGACACCTGCACTCTTATGCATATCCAGCATTCCAATTTTTTTCGTCAATCAAGGGGTTTTTGACCTTTTCGCATCTGGCTACCTCTTGGGGTTTCGGTGCCATGAGGCCTTGCATCCTCAAAAATCTCTTTGCTTCTTTTCGCCTTCGGAGCATTTGATAAACCGGGCGGCAAGGTGGAGCATAGCCGAACTAGCACAGAACAAAGTTATCTTAAATCGAGTTACGGAAGATGAAAAAGGAAAGGTAAGGAGTTTAGGTTATTCTTCATGCTCATTCTTTCTTGATGGTATTATCACTTCCATCCAGAGGCAATTTCTTCTTCCGACCTTCGCGTTGCAATATGCCTGGCGCCCACCAAGCCTTCTTTCCCATGAGCGTCATAGCTGCAGGAACGATGTAAGTTCTGACAACCATGGCATCGAGCAGGATGGCTAGGGTCAAGGCGAAGCCAAATTCCTGGAGCATGGTGTTGCTCGATAGCATCATCGATCCGAAGGCACCGGCCATGATCAGGGCCAGCGCGGAGATTATTCCGCCGGTCCAATCCACAGCGTCGACCACCGCCTGCTTGGTATCTTTGCCCTTGTGCACCTCTTCCCGTATTCGGGTTAGGATAAACACATTGTAATCCATTCCAAGCCCCATCAGCATCACGAACAGTATTAGGGGGATTATGAAAAGGACGGGTTTTCCCAGCCAATTGCCAAACACCAGAACCGTCATAGCGAACGACCAGGAGATGCTCATCGCTATGGACACAATAGCAAATACGGGCAATAACAACGATCCGAGTACTATCATGAGTACCACGAATATGCCGATAATCACGAGCATCTCGATATTGCTGAACTGATTGGTAATGGTAAGGCTCAGGTCATAGAGCGAAGCACTTGTGCCACCTACCAAAATGGTCGATCCGGCCAGGGTCGGTTGGAGTCCCTGGGCTTTGGCCAGCTCATCCCTCAGCGTCGGGATGAAGTTCACTGCGGCGGCGCTCTCCGGCTGCTGTTTGAGCACTACAGTCAGAAGGACAGTTTTATTATCACTTCCCAAGCTCTGCAACATCTGTTGCCGTTCTTCTGCCGAAATGGAACTCATATTGTTGTAGTCGACCCATTCTCCGTACGGCCTGGTGATCCCTGTCACCTGTTGGACCATCGGATCGGCCGCTATGGTTGCCGTTATGTTATCGATAGCATTCAGATAAGTATCGTTGAAGCTCGATCCATCATAGACCAGAGTGTCACCGGTGATCACGATCTGTGTCGGCATTATTCGGCCGGCACCGAAGTCGGAGGTCATGGCGTTCATACCTTGGATGCTTTGCGGAGTGCCCATGCTGTCGATGAAGTCGAAATTGGTCTCAGTTGTGACGAAGAGATAGGTCGTTGGTATCGAAATCAGAATCGCTGCCACCACGATCACCTTGGCGTGATGAACTGCAAACGATGCGGCCTTGTGGAAATAACCGTGGTTTCCGACCCTCTTTCTCTCCATGACCTTATCGGCAAACCTCTTCCACCTTTGCCCTGTGGTAGGCCAGAAAATCCGATTACCGAAGAGCATCAGTATGGATGGTATTAAAGTCAGGGCCACTAGCAACGCCACGACGATCGCCAGGCCGAGAACGAGGCCCATGGTCTGCACCATAGCGAACGAAGAAGTGGCCATGGCAAAGAATGCAATGACAACCGTCGCACCGCTGGTGACAATGGACTCGCCGGCCCAAGTGACCGAGGTATGCACCGCCTGCTCCCTCGTGGATCCTTTGATCCTTTCCTCCCGATAACGCATGATGATGAAGACCGAGTAATCCGTCCCTACGCCTATCAGTATCGAGAACAGCATTGTCAGAGTGGAAGAGTTAATCTGCGCCACCGTCGAGCCGATCACGAACACAAGTGCTTCGCTGATGCCCAATGCCACTCCCACGGCGCCCAAAGGTAGGAACTCCCCCAATACCGAGCGGAAAAGAAGCCCCATCAGGACGATGATGATGGTTATGGTGATCGGCATGATGAGCGTCATGTCGTTGGTCGAAGAGGTTTGCATATCCGCGGTCATGGCGGCATCCCCGGTGACGTAGGTGGTTATGGACGAGCCGCTCTCTGACTTCAAATCACTAATTATACCCCTCAGGACTCCAACGTTGTCGATCATCGGCTTATCGCCGTCAGATTCGGTGTAGGTCGATGTAACCGTGAAGGAGACTATGACCAGCATGGTCCGGTTGTTAGATGATACAAAATTGGTCGTGAGCAGCTCAGGTATCTTGATCGGATAGGTAGCCAGAGTATCATTGGCTACCACCGAATCGACAAATGAGGAGACTACCCCCAATTGATAGGTGGGGCCGAGGTCGTAGACCTTCTGCAGGAAGGTCGCATTGTTTATTGAAGCCTCACTGCCGACCATATTCATGGCAAATGTGTGGATCCTAGATTCATCATTGAAGTTGGTTATATTGAATTCGGACAATGTTGCCAGCATTATCTGTTTCTGAGATGATGGCACGGACAATCCATCGATGAAGCTAGGAGCTACTGCTTTGACGCAGTAATCGGCCCGGACCACAGGGTCGTTCACGAGCGTGCTATTATCAGAAGTGCTGTTCCATTCTCCCGCGAAGGCATTATAATAGCTCATAGCGATCGTCGTAGTGTTCTGTCCAGCATCTTGCTGGTTAAGGTACGCTATGAGATTTGTTTCCGTCGCGTTGTAGGCGTCCGAGTCTGAATGGGTCTGATTCCAATTTGCCACCTGCAACGCAGGAATGCCCCACAACAGGAAGGCGCTCTCGTTGATCTGTGCCTCGGCAGGCCTCAAACTCGGACCGAGCTGCATGATGTATTGTTCCATTACCAGCTCAGCGGAGGTATAGACGGAGGTTACGCTCTGCAGGTCCTTGATATCTGAAGAGTTTTGTATCCGTTGTTGCAGTTCGAGGACGAAGTTTCTTGAATTTGCGTCTGAAATATTGTTGGCCTGTAGCACGATCAATAATGTGCCGTTAGCAACCGATTTCTGAAAATCGGCAGAAATGATGTTTTGCGCCTGAACCGACTCATAATTTCCAGTGGCACCTTGCGTTTGCTGATAATTAATCACGTTATTGACCTGCAAGATCGCGGGCACGGATATCAGCAGGACTATAATCCATGCAATCAACACCTTCTTGTAATGCTTGGTAAGGCCATTGGCAATCCTATCGAACAACATTTCGTATCCTGCTCCTCGATGCTGCAATCATTCTCTTCCCGACACCCGCCATCGCAATTATAAGTCTATTGTCATTAGAATAATGAAATGAATGACACCATCAACGAGCTCATACCACTTGTGTTTAACGATTATGAGGCCGGGGTGTGCCTGGCTATTGTAAGCTGAGTAAAGACGCTGCCAAGAATATCGGCGAGCGGAGCATAATGCTTCGGTCACAGTCCGTCGTCTGCCGAGAGCAAGCGATAAAACAGATTATAATCAAGTCCCCTGGCCGATATCGTCGTCCTTCTTATCGTCTACGGCTCTTGGGATGGTGAAGAAGAAGGTTGAACCTTTACCTTCCTCGGACTCAACCCATATTCTGCCCCGTGCCGTTCGACGATCTTCTTGGCGATGGCCAGACCGATCCCCGTGCCAGGAAAGTCGGCCCTGGTATGAAGTCTTTGGAACATCTGGAAGATCTTATCCGCGTACTTCATGTCCAAACCGATGCCGTTATCTCTCACGGCAAAGGTCCATTCCCTCGGCCCCACGGATGCAGATATGTGAACCTCAGGACGTTGTTGGCCATGAAATTTGGTGGCGTTGCCGATCAGGTTCTGCATCACCTGCAAGATCTGCAACTCGTCAGCCTCTATGGATGGCAGCGGGTCGACGATAATGATCGCTTTGCTCTCTTCGATCTGGACCTTTAGCAATAACATCGTCCTTTCAACCAGTTCATTCATTTCCACCGATACGAATGGGTTGCCTGCGGAATCCACTCTTGAATATGCTAGCAGGTCATCGATCAGATACTTCATCTTCTTTCCCCCACTCACGGCGTAATCGATGAACTCCGATGCCTCGGGATCGAGCTTATCCTTGTATCTCCGCTCTAAGAGACTCAGATAACTGATGACCATCCGGAGAGGCTCCTGAAGGTCGTGTGACGCGACATAGGCGAACTGCTGAAGTTCGGCGTTCGATCGTTTCAGTTCCTGGGAATATTCTTCGTTCGCCTTCAGTGCCCGCTTCTGCTCCGTTATATCCACGTGAATCCACAGCCGGCCAACCGATTTTTCCCCAACACTTATCGGAATGAAATCCCTGAGAAAGGTCCGCTCTCCTCGCATCTCAACCTCCTCGCCGATCACTGGCTGCTTCAGTCCGACGATCTCGCCTATTCGGGCGATTGCTTCTGCTGGTTTCGCGTAAGATGGCTTGATCTTCTCAATGATATTTTCTGCGGTCATATCCTCCAGATCGGTTGGAGCATCATTGAGACCAAAAAGGTCGCAGAATGCCTGATTGACGAATTCCGTTCTTTCTTCGTCCGTGACCAGAAGTATTCCAGAGCTCATGCTCGAAAGGATGCGATAGAACCGCTCCAAAGTGGTTCGGATCCTTTCCTCAGTTTGCTTCCGTTCCGTGATATCCGCGCTTGTGACGATGACCTGATCGTGCCCGAGGGGGATCAGGGTTATTAGATAGTCGTGGTCATCAATATTATAGCGCCTTTCAACGGATATGGTCTTGCTCAAGCTTATCATGGTCTTGACATCATCGAGCGATGAGGCGGAGATGTCTGGTCCCAGGAACTCGCTATACCTCCTTCCTCTCACCTCTTCGATGGAACTCGCCTTCCAAGCCTTGAGGCTGGCCGGATTTGCGTCTAACAGGATCTGGTCGATCGGGACCCCTTGTTCGTCAAATACTAACCGGCGCAGTGTGACTGTCCCCGGAGTGTTCTCGAAGATTCCGCGGTACTTCGCTTCATTCTCCCTGAGCGCCTCCTCGGCCATCTTTCTCGCTGTTATGTCCTGGCCCTGGGCGATCGTCATTAGAACCTTGGAGGTGCCCGGCGAGTACAACGTTGCGGAATTCCAAAGGACCATACGAACAGATCCGTCCGTTCGCCGGATCGGTATATCAACAGAATCCCAATGCTCTCCTCTGCTTGTTCGAGCGATCATTACTAGTGATTTTTCTTTGGTCTCATCGGGAAATAAGAACTCTAAGGGCCTGTTTATCACATCTGACGATTTATACCCAGTGAGGTGTTCGAAAGCGTGATTGAACCGAGTGATCCTCAATTCCGGATCCCAAACGATAATGGGGGCATTGGCATAATTGATCAAGGATTCCAAAGTATCCTTGGTCTCTAGTAATGTTTCTTCCGCCATCTTTCGTTCGGTGATGTCCTCCCCGGAACTTAGCGTGCCAGTAACTTTACCGGAATCATCCTTCAGGACGGTGTTGTGCCAGGCGATGACCCGTTCCCGGCCGTTGACGTCAACAATCGGGTTCACGTAATCACCGATCAGCCCTTCACCGGAGGTAAGTAAACCGAAGAACTCCCGCATCTCCGTTTGGCATCTCTCTGGAATGAAATCAAACCAGTTTTTTCCAACCGGAGGAATGGCGTAACCGAGGACCTGACACCCCTTCTTATTGAGAAACTCAATTTTCCCTTCGGGATCCAACCCGAGGATCATTAAGCCGACCAGGTCCAAGTAGGTCTCGACCCTTTTGCGCTCATTTCTGTGCTCATTTTGCGTTAGTTTTAGGGCTGTAATGTCCACGTCTGAGGTTACGAAAGTGTCCGTACCAGGCGCTACAACTTGCATCTTTTGACCTGACCTTGACGCGGTCATCGGCTCATTCTTACCCTTTCGTGACATAGGACAGATAGCCTCGATCACCGATTCAGGGGAAGGCCGATCCGTTTGTTTGATCATGTTCCTTCAATAACCGAACTTCTTCCGAAGTATCGATGAGCTAGACTAGATTGCTCCATATTTGATTGTTATCTTCAACGGGTTTTCGAATGATGATGTACGAATTACGGTTGAAAAAGTTCAATGACGAGCTGGACCATTTCGTCTGAAAAGCATATTTCCGCCCTGATTATCAACGACGCACTTTACCCACCTGTCGGGGCTACAGCTATTACCTGCCTTAGGCCGTCTTTTATCATGCCCGACCCGGCCATTGCAAAAGGCAAGCTCTACCTACGAACATCGGATGGGTGGGAAATGGAGTGCCGGGCCTTATCATCCAGTATCAATTCCATGACATGGATAATAATTGCGTTAGTCGTTGTTGCGGCCGTTGTGATCGTAGTCGCTGTCCTTTTCGCGGGTCGGAGATCTTTAGCACCGTCTGAGTCAACGGCCCAGACCAAGTTCATAGAATGGACCGGCCAGATTGCTCCTATCTGTCCCACATGTGGACGGATCAATGATGGCTCGATGTTCTGCGGGAATTGCGGTAGAAAGTAAGGATAAGGATGGTGATTGAAACGGTAAAATGTAACAATTGCGGACTTAAAAATCCGGAGGATCCAAAGTTTTTACGAGAATTGTGGAAAGGAATTATTGTGGCTGCCACCGGCGTTGTGGCAATCAATCTAATAAGTCATCCAAATCAACGCTTTATGTCCATATTGTTTTTACAGCCAGTCAGACGGCTACCTCGACATCTGCGCTCTTATGGATATCCATACATCCATTCTTTATAAATCAGGGGGAATCGATAAAAAGAATCAATAATTAATTAATTTAGGATGGTCGAATAAGAAGCATTCAAGATCTCAAGAAATCTCTAAGCTGGCTCTCAATCATGTTCCAGGTGAGGAGTAATGGTTTTTCAGTGATCGTGACGAAAAGGATGCCCTTATCCACGCTGTAAGTACCGATCAGTCTTCCACCCATGATCCTGCCTGAGAACTTGCCCTTGGATCCGTCGCCGATGAATGTAACTCCTTGCTTGGCCGCAATTGCTTTCGCCTGTTTCAACTTCTCTTCCGGATCCCCTGAAAATTTGATCTGGTATTGCATGGTCGACTTGAGCATTAATTTCTAATGGATATAATATATTTGTTATGTCACCGACTGAAAAGCATCAATAATCATTATCTAGAACTGCCTGGAAAGAAATCAGACTAAGCCTCAACTCAGGGATTTTACTTTGGACAATTGTCAACAGCGGTAATATCTAATCATCGAAAGGTGGAGAGTGAAATAGATTCACACAGATTTATCTGAAAATTGATTATTCCATCTATGGAAAGTTATTAACGCTCACAGCTCGCCTATTTTTAAACATGAAGATCGCAGTCCTAGGAGCAGGCGAAATGGGTAGGGGCCATTTATCGGCATATGCGAGAGATGATCGGGTGGAAATCGTCGGGGTTGCGTCAAGGACAAGCTCTTCAGCCAGGGCATTGGCAAATGAGTTTGACATCGAGAGCTCGACCGACCCGATGAAATTCATCTCGGATGATGGGATAGATGCTATCGATGTCACAACGCCGACAGCGTTGCATAGGAAGTGCGTAGAGGCTGCCTTGCGGAACGGCAAACATGTGTTGGTCGAATCCCCTATGGCAATGGATGTCTCCGAAGCGGAATCGATGGCCGAAACGGCGGAACAATCGAAACGGATACTCATGGTGGCCGAAAGCGGTAGGTTCGTTCCGGAGAGGGTCAGGATAGAGAATTTGACTGAGGAAGAGATGTTCGGGAGACCGCTGGAGATATATGCTTCGGTCCTTACGAAACCATACTGGGAAAACAGGGATTTTGCCACTTTCGGGGAGCCGTTACTAGAAAAGATGATCCACGATTTCGATTTCTTCAACTGGATCGTGGGCCAACCAGTCATCGTGCAATGCCTTGGCTCCGAAGGCGGAAGCGGTAAGGTCGAGAGGGCGTTTGTTCACCTTTGGACCGCTGACGGTGTTCACGGGGCTATGGAGTTGAACGTCGATATGCCGGCGAGCTATCCATACACATCGCGATTGCGTATCCAATACGAAGAAGGTGTGCTTGAATCAGATTCATGCATGTGCGACCCGGAACCGGTGATCTCATTGACATCCTATTCTAACACTGGTTCAGCGCAGGAGCTGGTCGTCGGCGACATTAGCGCATTCAAGGAGGAATGCTCCTACTTCGTCTCCTGCGTGGAAAAGAAGGCCGATCCCGCTTTCCTCGGCCCTCGAAATGCCATCATGGCATTGCAGGTCGCCCAGGCGGCGAGAGAATCATTCCGCATCGGCAAGGCCGTAACGATCAGGCCGATGCAAGTGATGTTATCATAGAAATGATGGGTAAGGCGGGGAGAACGGGGCAGAACCCCCGCCTTGGGATGGTTGTTCATAGTAAGGGATGGGCCGATGCATCCTCCCCTGGTTTGGTTATAGAGCTTCGGACCCCATGCGCCTTCTGCGCACGCCTTCTTGAATCATAGTAAGCGTCCGACCTTTAAATACCGAAGCGCCGGAGGTGAGCGAAAGTAGTTGTGCCCTGAGATTTGATGGCCAAAGAAAATTACGCCGAAAGTGACTAGGCCGATTTCCTTTTATGCCGGATACGGACAGCCTCGCCCTTGGCGCTGTCAGCCATCTCTGCACCGGACATCATCGCCACGCCGACCGCCTCCACCTTTCCCTTGCGCATGATTATGGCCTCATCGCCGATGCGAATGTCTGGGGTCGCGCTTTCCACGCCTACCGCGAACAGGTTACCGGTCATCTCGAAATCCTTCATGTTCACGATGAATTTGCCAGATGGAGCTATTCTTTCCGCTCCGTCCAACGTGAGCGATATCATGCCTCGATCTGGTGTTAGCATGCCCATCTGTGTCCGACCGGACAATATGCGCGAGTAGGGATAGCTGCCAGACACTTCACATCCCTCTGTAAGCGCCGCACCCACCTCGCCGAACTGAAAAATGGCCGACGATCTCATCGAACTTGCCCGATCCACTCCACGACCGACACGGGGATACTCAGAACAGTATTTCTTTAGTATATCGAACAGACGGTCCAGCGAGTCCTTGGAAGTGCAGCTAGCCGATCTTGTCGTATCAACGAACTCGTCCAATGCCGGCATCACGAACTCGCTCTCATCCCCCAGATGGCAGATTATGTGATCGTAACCGAACGAGACGATGTGCTTCACCATCTCCTGAACCATGGCCACTTCCTCGCGGTCCCAGTGACCTGTCACAGGGATGTCGTACTGGGCGGCGGGATAGTATAGCTCTAACTCCCTAGGCACCGTGCCTAACGGTGAGGTTATGATGACCTCGTGCACGACATCGAAGTTGCTCAGGGAGGTCAGCACGCGCTTGAACGCCTGATGGCTCTTCGACGAGGAATACGGTTTTTTTGCCGAACACGGGATAAGGAGCAAGACCTTCTTATCGGCCGGTCGGACATATCGTTGCATGATCCTATTCCGGTATCTTACGATGTCCGGCCGGGTCAGCGACTGCTTGGCGTTGCAATAGAATCGGGGACCGATTACGGGGAAAAATTTCTCTTGGAAGTCGTGATAACTTTCGTCAAATACACGAAGGGCGGCCACTAACCAGGGAGATGCGTGGCTGCGCATCTCGACCAACTCCCGAAGTCGTTGCTGTCCGATCATGTGGCGGACCAACTGCAGTTCTTTGACTGCGTGGTCCAAGCTGAGAGCGAAAGATTCCTCGGGCGTCGTCGCCCCGACCCATTTCGAGTCCTTGGAGGATATCGTCCCTTCGGCCATGCTTACTTCCATCCGGGAAGAGCGGTATTGCAGCAGCGACGTGTCCATAAGGTCCACGCCCATGTAAGTCAAGAGCGCTAGGTTGCTGACGTCCATCATGCCCGGCGTGTAGACCAAGCGTTTGTGCCCCGCAGCCCCCCGTATCGAGACCATGGCCGCCGCGAAATGCCTGGCGTCCCGTCTATACTCGAAAGCGTTGCCCAGGACGATGATCTCGGAATTGGTTGCCTTCACCTGCTCGGCAATGGCGCTCGGGTCCCCCCTGACGACGACAACGCCGGTTCCTTCGATGCTGCCGAAATCGGTGTGACCGCCGCGCATCTGGGAGAGCGGTGGATAGAATCCGTCGGGGACTAAGATGTCCCCATTGTCCTGCCCTTCGGCTGCATGGAGACTGTGCGTGTCGCCATTGTCCGTAAGAACGAGATCATAACCATAGAGCTTGGCCGAGTCCTCGGTGAGGATGACATTGGGAGTGAGCGTCCTGAAGGACGACTCGGTCCACCTTGCGCTTCGTCCGACACCGGAACGGCCCAGCACCTCGAGCATACCGCTCTGATGCGGCTCCCGGATAAAACGCTTGCTATGATAGGAAACGGGGAAAGAAGGAAAGAGATTTCAGAAGGTCGTGACCAAATCGTGATCGGCAATGATCCTCCTAGCCTCTTTCCAGTCGATTGCGGTGACGCTCTCAAGAACCGCGACGTCCCCGACCCGCTCCCGCAGGTCATCCTTCACGCAGTAGACCTTGGCCTCGAAGTCCAGCAAGTCATTGAGTGAGTCCGCATTGGATGGCATCATTAATGACTCCGGCTTTTGACCAGCGACGGCGTTCAGCGTACCGTCGCCGACCAGAAGGATGTTGCATTTGGATATCATGCCGCCAGCCAATTGGGAAAGCGCCAATCGCGCCCCGGCAAACCCTTCTTCATAACCATAAGGGGCCTTGGTTATCAACACCAGGACACTTTGTGCCATCTTGCTCACCTCGCAATGGTGATCATCCGGTCGCTCTCTGCCACGAACCTGGTAAGGTCGTTAGCGAGGCTTCCCTGCTTCCCACCCGGGATCTCCTCGCCCCGGTTAAAACCACGCGCCGCGCAACAAGTATTGCAAACCGCAATCTCCAGTCCCTTCTCGGCCAGTTCCTTGGCCTCGTTCCCGACGTTTGGGAACCGTTTCGGTTCCTGACCGTTCTTGATCAGCCACACGCCCTCTCCGTAGCCGAACATCCTTACCCCATAACCTTTTGTCAGGGCCGCGGAGGCCAGCTTCATAGCGACGTTTGTGTCCATGTTCATCATGGTGCCGCTCCTGATCTGTATTGTCAAAGTCTTCATTATTTCACCTACAGAGTGATGGTCTGGTCGAACTGCTCCATGATCAATTCGACCGCCTCTGGATATTCGATCTCCTTGAACCCGGTCATGGCCTTCCCGCCGAACCCCTTGGCCTGCAGGTCATCGCTCATCACGAAGACCTCCTTAGCCGACCTGAGCAACCTCTGGCCTTGTTGCTGGTCAACTGCATAATAGGCGGCGTCCTCGAACAATATAGCGGCCCGCTTAGAGTCGCCTGCGATCTTGTCGATCATCTCCAACGACATTCCGAACTCATGGGGTGACTTGAACAGGAGGAAGAGTATTGATGGCATGGTCGCACCTTAGCCGATGAACAACGATATGTCGCCGTCCGCCGCTATGTCCATGAAACCGGCTGCGCCCAATATTTTGACACCCTCGACCATGTCCTCCTTCTTGATCCGCATCAGGGCCATGGTAGTGCTGCACGCATAGATGTTCACGCCCAGATCGAGGGCCATCGCCAGCTGTGCCGAGTAGTTGTCGATCCCGACCGCCTTCATCCTCTTGACGAACACTCCGGTAAATAGGCGCATCATGCCCCCCAACTTCGGTACCTTTCCCTTCTTTAGCAGGTTCAACCCGAAGAACGTGTGAAACACGTGCACTTCCATACCCATGCTTGCCGCCGTGTTCGCCATCATCATCGACATCATCGCTTTGTCGAACTTATCCTCCGACACAACGATCACCAGTCTCTTCGCTTTCTCAGCCATTTGAATCACCTTATCATTGACACGATCAGGGACCTATCCTTCATACCAGCCTCTTGATGTAATAGTAGAATACGCCATTTTCCTCCCTTGATTCAAGGAGCTGGTTGTTAGTCCTCTTGCACCAGGCCGGTACATCCTCCTTGGAGCCTATGTCATCCGAGATCATCTCCAGGACCTTTCCCACCGGGAGTTCTTTCATCTTCTTAGCCAGTTTTACTATCGGCATCGGGCACATGAGGCCCTTGCAGTCCAATGTTTCATCCTTCTGCATTCTTGGTCCCCTCGGTTATGCACGGTTGTGCAACAATCTTATATAACTGCAAGTTAATAAGACTTGCTGTTACTCGGAAGGAGGAACATGCTCCCGGAAAAGATGATTCACAGCGTTTCAACCTGCAAGGATCTGGTCCAGTGCGCGTTCTCATTGAATGAGTTCGAGGTCGAAGTATTTAATCGTTTGACCGATTCCGGAGCGAAAAGGGCGGACGACCTCGCTGACCTGATAGGGAAGGACAGGTCAACGGTATACCGCGCCCTGCAGAAGCTTATGGCCTGTGGCATAGTCTTCCGTGAGACCAAGAGCATCGAACGCGGCGGCTACTATCACATGTACCGGGCCATCAGCCGGAACGAGCTGAAACACAAATTGGAGCAGTGCGTCGACGACTGGCATGAACGGATGCAGCAAGTCCTAGCTAAATTTGGGGAGTACTCACCGAACGGACCAGTAAAGTGACACAGGATCGGCCGACCCCGAGGCCGTAAACGTGCCAGCACGTCTGCCAAGGGTAATATATGCCCCGTGGGCATACCGTTTCCGAGACCATGAGCTTCAAGGGTTTGGACATCGTTTCTATCAGAGACCTCAGCAAGGAGCAGATCGACACAGTCCTGGACCTTTCCGAGAAGATGATCCCTTACGCCAAGGGAGAGAAGTTCACCAAGGCCCTGGACGGGCGAATATTGGCGAACCTGTTCTTTGAGCCCTCTACCCGAACCCGGATGTCTTTCGAGTCGGCGATCGCCAGGCTTCACGGGAGATCCATCGACATGGGCGTTCCGTCAATGACATCCATGGTCAAGGGCGAGACATTGGCAGACACCATTCGCATGGTCGAATCATATTCTGACGTCATTGTTCTGAGGCACCCTCATGAAGGGGCGGCAAGATTGGCGGCCAGGTTCTCTTCCAAACCGGTCATCAATGCAGGGGATGGAGCAGGCCAACACCCGACCCAGACACTGCTCGACCTGTTCACGATACGCCGGTCGAAGAAATCCATAGATGGCATTAAGGTGGCCATGGTAGGTGACCTAAAATATGGTCGGACCGTTCATTCACTGGCCGAGGCACTGACGATCTTCGGGGCGGATCTCACGTTCGTGGCCCCATCGACATTGCAGATGCCTAAGGAGACATTGAAGCAAGTTGAGAAGTACGGTGGGAAGCCGAAGCTCAAGTCCAAGCTGTCCGAGGTCATCGCTGATGCCGACGTCCTGTACATCACCAGGATCCAGCGCGAACGGTTCCCGGATGTGGCCGAATACCAGAAGGTGGCAGGCACGTACCGTGTAGACAACTCGTTGCTGCGCGAGGCAAAGAGCGACCTTATCGTAATGCATCCGCTGCCCCGGGTGGATGAGATCGCACCGGAGGTCGATTCAACACCGCACGCCAAATATTTCGAACAGGCCTTCAACGGTGTGCCGGTGCGAATGGCGTTGCTAAGCCTGCTCCTCGGAGGTGAGCTGGAATGAAAGAGTTTAAGGTTACGCCGATAAGGAACGGGACGGTGATCGACCATATCGATTGCGGCATGGCGCTGAAGGTGTTAAGGATAATAGGATTGAAGGAAGGTAAGGTGCAATCCCCCGTTTCCGTGCTCATGCATGTACCCTCGAAGAAGGCTGGATGGAAGGACGTTGTCAAGGTCGAGGACCGTGAGCTGGACTCCAGGGATGTGGACAAGATCGCGCTCATTTCGCCAAGGGCGACCATAAACATCATCCGCGACTTCAATGTGGCCGAGAAGCACCATGTCAGGCTCCCGGATGTTGTTCGCGGGAAGGCCAAGTGTGGCAATCCGAACTGCATCACAAACCTAAACGAGCCGGTCGAGCCAGAGTTCGTCGTAGAATCGAAGAACCCGCCTGTTTTACGATGCATCTACTGTGACCGGATCGTCGAGGACATTGGAGAGAACCTGTTGTGAGGTCCGTTCATAGTTCCCATACTAGACATCGTTGTTGCAGAATGCAATAACGCTAGTTCGTGATCTATTGCGGAATCTGGCCTGAGGCTCCATTTCTTTGGCGGCTTCAACACAGAGAATAGATAATAGTTAAAGGAAAGTTTATCGTAGCCAGACCAATTCTTCTTTGGTCTTATTGGCCACGTTCTGTATCCGGGTCAGCATGCTCTCATCAGTGATGTCCCGGTCACAGGTCAACGCGATCATGAGGCTTTGGGAGAGTTCCCAGACGAATATCTTCTTGGTCTTGTACACACCGATGACATACTCTAGCTTGTCCTTCTTTGGTTCCACTCTGGAGGATTCGGCGGAACTGAATATGACCGAAATCATGGCCGAGAACATCTCTGGCTTAGCGGGCAACCTGGACGGGTCTCCCGTGATGATGAGGCCACTCTTGGATACGACCGAGACGCTCTCGATCTTCTGATCCTTGCCAAACTCAACGTTGATTATCTCGTCAAGGACGTTCTCGACTGATTTCGTTCCCTGCACTCGTGATACCTCCGAAAATCTATCCACTAGACTCGGTTCTCTGCCGGATACCATATCCTGTTTCCATTTAATATGTTTCCGTCATTACTGTCCGTTTATAGAATCTGAGATACTGGAGAACCATTATTATCTCCAGCCCTAATCCGAGGGTTGACAATATGGTCTTGATCGTAATAGCGGGAATGCCAGGAGCAGGGAAAGAGGAGTTCGTCTCGGTGGCCACGAAGAAGGGATACCAAGTGGTTAGGATGGGAGACGTGGTGAGGGAGTTCGCGTCCAAGGCCGCCGTCGGCGCGGGCGACAAGGGAGTGGGCGGGTTCGCCAACGATGAACGGCAAAGGCATGGATACGATATCTGGGCGAAAAGATGCGTAGACCGGGTGGTTTCGGAACGGACGATCATCGACGGCTCACGCGGGGTCTTGGAGCTGAAGGTATACCAGGAACGGTTCGGCAAGAACATAAAGCTGTTAGCGATCCACTCATCGCCCCCCACTCGGTATCCGCGGTTGGTCCGACGTGGACGGGAGGATGCCCCGAAGAATATATCAGAGTTCAACACGCGGGACGAACGGGAGCTTTCCTGGGGACTAGGCTCGTTGATCGCGCTGGCGGACATGATGATCGTCAACGAAGGATCTTTAGAAGATTTCAAGTCAAGCTGCGAGAGAGTGCTTGATTCGATCCAATGAAGTTCAAGGTGGTACGTATCTGCGGCTCCGTGGCGAACACGGTACTTCCCGAGGAACGAATCGTTTTCGACCTTACGCGCTCAGTGCTCATCCTTGAGGATCTGGGTTATTCCGTCACCGACCGGGACGTCATGCTACTGGCGACGAAGGACGGCGTTGAGGTATCGGTCTACCGAACCGGACGAATGGTCATCCATCCAGCGGAGAAGGAGAAGGCTTGGGAGCTGGCGGACGCACTGTATGGACTTCTGGCGCGTTCTGAGTAAAAGACGATGTTTTCAATAGACGGTAGTCAATAGACTGTCTAGATGAAGTTCAGGATCATCCGTGTATGCAAGTCTGAGGCGATGTCCGCCGTCCCTCAGACGCCGATTCGATTCGACCTTGAGAGATCCTCTATCTCTCTTCGGATGAACGGATACGAGGTCCAGGAGAATCCAGTGATGGTCATCGCCAAGAAGGACAACGTGGAGGTCACGCTGTATACTAACGGCCGATTATTGGTTACTCCGGCGACAGATAAGGAAGCGGTTCGGGGGCTGGCAGAAGTCTTTTACTCTTATCTGGTCCACGAAGGCTGATGCCCGCATGAAAAATCATTGACTGGTCTGATGGTTGGTTGTGGCGGACCCGCTATCCGGGTTCAGCTTCAGGTCGAAGCTGCTCTTTCCCCCATCTTTGAATTCCGTTGTCAGTATCATCCGGCTGTCATTTATGACCAGCGACATACGTTCCATGTTGGACGAGTAGGTCCTATTGCGTTTGTTCGATCCTATTCCTTTCAGTAACCCCAGTTTCTCCAGGTCCTTAATGCGCCTATAGCATTTGACCTGCGGTATTTTAAGTACCTCGCACAGCTCTCTCACCCCTCTCGGGTCTGAGTATGTCAGAGCAAGTATCTTCGCGGCATCGGCGTCAAGCGCTAATTCCGCAAGGTCAAACCCCACGGCCTTCGATTCCATCAAAACAAATGAACGGGCCGGACTCTATATAGCGGTATTCTCAAGATTCTCCCGACTGATAGTGAGAATAGTATCATTAACAGTCTGTCCAGATGTAGCACATATCAAAAATGACACGCTAGGGCGTCGATGACTCCGTTCCAAGGGCGGAAGTTCGGTGGATAAGCCCGGATCTGCATCAGTAGAATTTAAGAGCAATTATATATCCACAATTACATTCATTTTTCCTGCACAAGGGGGATGGCGTGAGGAAATCGTTGAGCGTTGCGGCACTAGCTGTGCTTGTAGTCGCATTGTTGCTAGCCACGGGCCTCAATGCCGATTCAGGCACGAATACTCTCAGTACCGTAAATCCCAAATCGATCTCCCAATCAGCTCAATCACCCCTTTCCAGCTCGCTAATTGAGAACTACAGCCAATCAAGACAGTTTCAAGCTGGAACAGTATTTGATAACCAATCACTCATCACGAGCGTAGATCCCTCGGCCACGGATTTCGCTATTGGCGACCTGAACCATGATGGCCTTAGCGACGTTGCGGTCATTAGCAATAAGACTAACGACATTTGCATCTATAATAGGACGGTGAGCGGTGCTCTTTCCAGCATTCCTTGGAGGCTCTCCATGCCAGGTATTGTAGATATGCGTAGCATTGCTATCGGAGACCTAAACAATACTGGTCGTAATGATATCGTAGTGAGTTATAATGATTCGTTGGGTAATGGACATATTGCGATTTTTTATCAATCATTGAAGACGCCCTTCTTCAATCCAGCAAACGTCGTCAAGTTAAATGTAGACTTTGAGCCATACCAGGTGGTTATTGGAAGGTTTGACGGCACTACTAATGAAAGCATAGCAACGGTATGCGAAGGAAACCTACAACATAGCGATATTGACATTTGGCGTTATCCCTTTAATTCGCCAAGGAACGATTTCCAATCAATCCCGATTTATGATTCGAAAGAATCGTTTACCAATGCCAAATTCTTGGCCGCCGGTGACATTAACGGTGATAACCTGACGGATCTGGTTGTGGGAAATGCAGGTGGAAATGATGTTTTCATCGCCCTTCAACCAGCAAAGTGGGGAAATTTATGGACGACATCTTTCCAAAATATTACAGGCTCAGCCTCCGATGTGCAACTTGCCGATGTAACTGGCGATGGTCGGAGCGATCTTATCTATGCCAATAATCAAGATAACCCTGGAGGATATTCGACTGTCATAATATATCCAAATAATGGTACAGGCTTCAACCTGACCCCTTTGAGGTCCCTAAGAACTCCCCTTGGCCTCGGGACTGTGGCCATAGGTGAATTTGTCAAAGGATCTCCTGTCAGCTTATTGGCCTTATCTAATGGATACGCCAATGCAAGTGTATATACACAAAACAACACGGATGTTTTCGGGCAATACCCGAATCTAAATTTTCCGGTCGATGTATCGCCGTTGAAAGCAATAATTGACAATTCGACCGTTGGTCACGAAGGATTGTTCATCCTTTGCAAGGGCACCTCCGGTGACAATGGAACCCTACTTTGGATTAATGCCAGCCGAGGTCTAACAGGAAATGCTAACGTTAATCTCTTTACTGGGAGCGATTCGCCAACGACCCTAGCAACAGGCAGGTTGGCGAATGGCAACGTGATTGTGGCCGCAACGCTAACCGGGTCGAATAAAGTTCTCTTGTATGAGAAGAACGGCAGTTATTCATGGACGATTTCAACCCAAATCAATCCGACAGTGGCCGTATTCGGGAAATTCACCTCGACAAACGATAACGATCTTGCCGTACTAGATTCGAGTTCGCGCAAAATCAGTCTTTATCATGTAACTCAGCCTTCAACAAACATCCAACCCTTCGAGAACATAACCCTGCCAGTATCAAATCCTCAATCTCTTTTCGCCAAAAGCCTTAGGGGTTATGGGTTTGACGACCTGTTGGTCGGGTATGGCCACGGTTGTATCATATTATACAACAACGAACTTAGTCAACCATTCAATAACAGCCTTAGCGAGACCATAGGGAGCTCAATCGCAGGCAATAGAACCGAGAATCTAGATAAAAAAGGTATCGTAAATAAAATAAAATGAACTGATCAATAAATGACCATGCTATACTAAGACTGCGAAAAATGAAAGAGATGCATTATTCCCCGGCACGATCGAGCCGGGGATATATACAATGCCGAAAAATGTTACCTAACAAAGTTAAGATCTTCTTTCGACCCTGAACTCCTGTAGTTGAATACAAATCCATCGATTCCATTAAGATGTAACATCTAACGCAACCAAAACTTTCCTAGGTTCGTCCACGATCACATCGATCTCATCAACGGTCTCGGCTTGACCAGACAACTATCAACTTTATTCTCGTTTGCCTTCTTCATGTCCTCTGGGGATCTCGAACCGCCGTACAGATCACCTCGATCATATCATCATATCGGCGAACAAACTCTAGGACCTCGTAAGCGTTCCGCTCAGGAACCTCCACTATCAGGAGCTTCAACGGTCTAGTAACAGTCATTCACTTCTTCCCTTCTTAGGAATAGTAAAAGAACGTGGTCCCATTTCCTGCCTCGGACTCGAACCAGATCTTTCCTCCATGGCGCTCGACGATCTTTTTGGCTATCGCCAGTCCGATGCCTGTCCCTTCGTACTTCTCTCTAGGGTGCAATCTCTGGAACAGAATGAACACCTTATCCTTGTAAGCTGGGTCGATGCCTATGCCGTTGTCCTTGACCGAGAACAGATGCTCGTTTCCATGGTCCCGGTAGGCGATATGCACTATGGGTGGCTCGTTCCGGTGGAACTTTAGGGCATTGCCTACCAGATTCTGGAGCAGTTGCATCATCTGGACCTCGTCGGCCAGGATGGTAGGCAAACGATCGCGAACGATCGAGGCCTTCTCTTCTTTGATCCGCAGGGAGAGATTCTCCAGAACGATGTTGAGAACTTCCTCCATGTCCGTCCTCTGGAACTCTTTATCCTGAGTGTCCACCCTGGAGAACTCCAGTAGATCATTGATGAGGTCCTTTGCCCTAAGCCCACCCTCGATGGCGTAGTCCATATATTGTTTTGCTTTCCCATCGAGCTGGTCGGGGTACTTCCTCTCCAATAAGCCCAGATAAGCGGTCACCATGCGAAGCGGTTCTTGAAGGTCGTGACTAGCCACATAAGCGAACTGCTGTAGCTCTGCATTGCTTCGTTCAAGTTTCTTTGAATACGCTTCTGCCGCTCTCTGCGACTCCTTTATCGCGGTTATGTCTGTCTGTGCCGAAATAAGACGATCCCCATGGATGACGTAAGAAGTAAGGAACTCCTTGTTCACATAAGGACTATGATACTGGAAAGTTACCGCTTTTCTCGATCTCTTCGCTTCTTCGATCATCGGCAGATAGAATGAGTGTGCAGCACCGAGCACTTCCGAACCTTTTCTTCCTTTGGCCTCGTCCATCGATCTCAAGCCGAGAAGGGCGAATCCCGCTGGGTTCATGTCCTCGAAGATCCAATCGATGACATTGCCATGCTCGTCGTAAATGAGATGATCTATGTAAAAGACCTCCTGCACCGTCTCGAACAGATCACGGTATTTCGCCTCGCTCTCTTTGAGAGTATCTTCGGTCATTAACTTGGCAAGCGATACTGCCAAGTAACCGGCTAGCCTCTCGTATTGCTCGATCAGTTCGATCGTGAACATCCCTTTTCGACGGTCGTTCAACTGGAGCAGTCCAAGTGTCTCTCCACCTGCCCGTAATGGAATGAGGGCCACCGATTCATATCCCTCTCCGTTGCAACGATTTCTCGTCCTTGCTTGACGGTCCTCGTTGGTAGTGGTAGCCAACAGTTCAGTCGTGCTGTTCGTCCAGAAGCATCCATTCCTGGTGAAGAAAGGCTTGGACGGATCGGTCCGTCCTTGTATCACGTTCCCGCACATGCACTCCATGAGGGGATAGCCACCGCTGTCGTGGACGACCTGCCCGATATCGTCGCGAAAGCAAAGATGGGTCTCCAGCAGAATGAACTTCTGCGGGAAGCCATTCGCCTCATAGTAGGGATAATCTTCTCCGTTCTTCAATCGTATTCCTACGGCCTCGCATCCCGATCGTTCCTGGAAGAACGCGGTCGCCCTATGGATCATTTCCTTAGTATCATGGATCTCATTCACAAGATGTAGGAATTCAATGGATGTCTCCCGCTCAATCTCCGCCCTCTTCCGGTCCGTGATGTCGTTGGATGTCAGGACAAAGTATCCTTTGCTGGGTCTGTAGGCCGAGAAATGGAACCACTTCTTCTCCATTTGTGAGTACGCCTCAAATTCGGTGGAACCCCCATTTAGAGCGATATCGCCAAATTTACCGATCGTGTCGATCGGATCGTTCTCGATGCCGGGTTGCACTTCGGTCGCCTTTCTTCCTATTATGTTCTCCTTTATTAGCCCATGATTTCGTTCGAACGCCTGGTTGACATCTAGATACACATAGTCGATCGGTTTTCCGTCCCGATCTGTTATCACTTTACAGTAGGCGAACCCGTTCAACATCTTTGAGAAGAGTATGTTGACCTGCTTGCGGTCGCCCCCGAACGCCTCGGCCCATCGCTCTGTAACATTAACGCTCTTGTCCGCAGTTGGGTCGCGACTACTGACTGCTAGCAGAAGATAAGCTCCCATTAAGTAAAAGCTGATCCTCGCACCCCAGTTGATGGCATCTCCGACCTTCAGTGTGTAATAACTGCCTAATATGCCGAACATGAACAGAACAATGGCGAGCGTGTACCAGTAAAGGACCGGGGACCTGACCTTGATGTACCTCCAACCATAGACAACACCGGTCATAGCGAGGAAAAGCACGGACGACGCTAAGACCACCTCTCTGATCAGGGTCGAACCTACCCCGCTGATGAAGAAAGTGGGGAACACACCGTTCGAAATGGCGACGACGATCACGACAACTACTGCTAAGGTGACGAAATAAGATATGAGCACCGAGCCCTTACGTGATGCATATGGCCAATGTCTTTCTAGTGGCAGGGACGCCAGAACTACGCTCAATAACAATGAGAGCGATGAGAGCAGTACCCCCACGTTGCCGATGGTGATCGCTTGGTTCGTCGTTAGGGGCAGTCCGAACGATGGGGTCAATGCCCATTGAGAGATCATCAACATGGTCCCGAAGATGAAGGAGGCTAGACCTAGGAACAGGATGTTCGTCGAGCCAGAGAAAATGTACGCTCTCGCCGAAACGAGGGCCACCGCAATGCCGACACAGAGAACGAGCACGAACTGTAGTAAGAATGCTATATCAGGTTGGTTATAGAGCGAACCAGTGACGCCCAGGACCAGCTCAGTACCGAATAACACTACGAGAGCGATGATAGGAATGAAACCGATTAATCCGAATTGGTTCTGTCCCGTTCGATGAAACATAGCTCATTCACATCTGGGTTTTGAGTACCCCCTAAGCGATGACCAAGCATCTAAGCCCTTTGGTCTTCCTTGTTGACCATTCATCCATCTATTTTTACACTAGACCTTTCAAAAAGATGTCACTTACTTCAATGCCTTCGAACTTTTTTATTAAATGAACATATTAACCCAATATTCTTTTTAGTGGTAGATATCAAAAGCTCGAGATCAAGATCAATCACTGCATCTTCTGGCCTCAAAATGTTAAAGGGAGGAACCACTCTTACCAAGGGCTGACCGGATAATACATCGGAAAGCTATTTCTATCATTATTCGATTCTCAGAAAACCTAATGACCAGCAAATTCGACAGCTCAGATAAAGCAGAGCACCGATGCTATGTTCTTGCTGTAGAGGACAACCCTGGAGATCTTTTGCTGGTCGAGGAACTTCTCAGCGATGCCAAGATCGGACAATATCGATTACAAAGCGCCAAAAGAGTGACTTTGGCGATCGAATTATTAGAAAAGGAAGCTTTCGATGCTGTCTTGCTGGACCTTAATCTTCCAGACAGTCATGGCTTTGATACATTTTCATCGATCCATTGCAGATTTCCCAAGGTCCCTATCATCGTCTTGACGGGCAGTGTGGATGAAGAGTTGGCCACAAAGGCGGTGAAAGAGGGTGCTCAGGACTATCTGTTCAAAGATGAGCTCACATCAAGGAACCTTAGCCATGCCATTCTCTTTGCCATTCAACGGAAGAGGATAGAGGACGAGCTCCGTAGTAGCGAAGAAAGATTTCGCCTGCTCTCGGAAGCATCTTTCGAAGGCATTGCGGTGCATGTTGAAGGCCGCATAGTTGATGTCAATCGAGCGGCCATAGAGCAGACGGGGTTTTCAAGAGATGATTTTCTTGGAAGATCGATCCTGGATTTCTTCCTCCCTGAATCTGCTGATGCGGTTAAAGAGGCGATGAGACTTCCTGCTGTCAGACCGTATCAAGCTTCTATATTGACAAAGAACGGAGAGGTCCGTATCGTGCAGGTCCGGGTCCGAATTATCGATTACGATGGGCAATCGGCTCGAGTTGCGATGATCATGGATATCACTGAGCAGGTCAACGCTCGTAAGCAGATCGAGGAGATGGCAGCTCGCGCTGAGTCGGAGAAGAACCGCCTGAGAACGATACTCGAGACAATGCCGGTGGCAGTTTCGATATTCGATGCTAGCGGCAGGCTCATCGAACATAATGCTATCGCTGAGAAGTACACGTCGCTCAATGACATGAGCGTTCATGCGACCGGCGAACGCAAGAGAGCCAGAAAGTGGTGGGCGAACACCGGGCTGCCGGTACAGCGGCATGATCGTCCGCTCATTAAAGCTATTACTGCTGGCACGACCACGATAAGTGATGTCATCGACGTCGAACAGCTAGATGGTAAGAGAATGACGATAATGACCTCAGCTGCCCCGATACGCGACGAGCACAAGAATGTCGTCGGCGGGGTGCTGGTGCAGCAGGACATTACGGCACAAAGAGAGCTCGAGCATGATGCTATCGAGGCGAAGGAGCGAGCTGAGCTTTACGTTGACCTGCTGACTCACGATATCAACAACCTGAACGCCGGGATAGCAGGGTACCTGCAGCTAGTATCTGAGCGAGGCAAGCTCGACGATAAGACCAAGGCACAGGTAAAAAAGTCGATGGACCTTCTTGAGAGCAGTTCGCATCTGATAGAGAACGTCAAGAAGATACAGCGGATCGAGTCAGGGAACGACGCGTACGGCATCACGGACCTGGGATGGATGCTAGAGGACGTCGTCGATGAACTAAGAACACAGCCTGAGAAAGAGGTCACGATAAATTATCGTCCTCGCCTCAAGCTGATGGTGAACGCTAGTGAGCTGCTCAAGGACGTGTTCACGAACATAATAGGAAACGCTATAAATCACTCGGACAAGGCAGTGACCATCGATGTCATGGTATCGAAGGTGTTCGAGGACGGACGCGAGTACTATCGTACTATCATAGAGGACAACGGTCCTGGTATACCTGATGATATGAAGGACCGAGTGTTCTCAAGACTTCAAAGAGGTGGTACGAAAGCTAGCGGTGCTGGCCTCGGTCTATATTTGGTGAGACGCCTGGTCGAGGACTATCACGGCCGCGTCTGGGCAGAGGATCGGCTGACGGGAGATGATTCCCAGGGGGCAAGATTTATCGTTCTTTTACCTGTGGCCACGGCTGGTGGGATTTACAGATAACCATTAAGGTCTTGTTGATCGAACAATATCTAGAACTTGAGCACTAGCGGTATAAATTGTTATAGATCCCCAATTTCTGAACGCCAACCGCTTCGTCAGCAAGCCACGGGACGTCGGTTCTTTTGTCGATACGATCGATAGCGTCGATCGCTCCTGACCAGGAACAGCAGACCCCCTCTTGTGAGAGCGATCGTCCCTTAACGGACTACTTCCATCGATTCCAAGTATCGGTCCTTAGGGACGTCAAGGACGAATGGTCCATTGGTCAGCGATGGGGTCGGCCTTGATCCAGCATAAACCATCCAAGCGTACATGTTCGCATGGGTCTGCTGCCCCTTCCCATCGTCCTTCCTTCTGCTCTGTGTCAGGATCAAATGACCTTTCAGGCGATCTGCGATCCTTTGTATCTCCTCGAATGTGCTAGGTTTGATATAATAGTCGATCGCGCCCATGCTCCTTGCCCTGATCTCATCCTCGCTTCTAAGTGAGCCGGTCTGAACGATGACCGGTATCTTTCGCATTTCGTCAGAGCCTTTCATGAGCTCCAGGATTTCGAAGCCGTCCATCCCTGGTAGGTTGAGGTCCAGGATGACAAGGTCCGGAACGATGTTCTCTTTGTTCTGCAGAAGGGTCATCGCTTCGACGCCATCCTCGACGACCATGATCCTCAGTTCCATCTTTAGCTCGTTGAGCATCTCCTCGATCATGAATGCGTCCCCGGCATTGTCCTCGACTATGAGCACCCTCAACGTGTTATCTCTCGTTCGATCCCACTCCTAAGCCCCTGAGGGATTGTGAAGTAAAAAATAGTTCCCTTGCCGACCTCGGACTCGAACCATATCTTGCCGCCATGACGTTCGACGATCTTCTTAGTTATCGCTAGTCCGATACCTGTTCCTTCATACTGCTCTCTAGAATTTAACCTCTGGAACAGAACGAACACCCTATCCTTGTAAGCTGGGTCGATCCCGATACCGTTGTCGCGAACGGAGAAAAGGAACCGACCGCCCACGTCCTCACATCCGATATGTATGATCGGCGCTTCGTCCCCATGGAACTTGATCGCGTTGCTGATGAGGTTCTGCAACACTTGCATTATCTGAACGTCATCGGCGTAGATCATCGGCAGTTCATCGTGAGTTATGGTGGCATGCTCTTCTTGTATCCTGATCGAGAGGCCGGTCAATACTTTTTCCAATGCTTTCTCCATGTCTATCGGCTGGAACTCTCTTGCCTGTGAATCGACCCTTGTGAAATCGAGCAGGTCGTTGATAAGGTCCTTAGCTCGTAGACCTCCATCTATCGCGAAGTCCATGTACTGTTTCGCCTTCCCGTCCAGCTGGTCGGCGTACTTCTTTTCCAACAGACCGAGATATGAGGTCACCATGCGAAGCGGTTCTTGAAGATCGTGACTTGCAACATAAGCGAACTGCTGAAGCTCGGTGTTGGAACGTCTAAGTTCGTCCTCTAGATCCTTCATCCTTGTAATATCGGTGAAAACGGCGAGGGCCCCTACCAGCCTGTCGTCCGGATCCTCAAAGGCATGGCGGAGCCGAGCACTATGGCCCGCGACCCGTCGGCTTTCAGTATCTCAAGCTCCTCCTCAATAACGACCTCACCTTTGAGGAAGGCTCTGGCCACCGGCATTTCCTCCGCTTTGAGACGGACGTTCGTACCTGGGCGGTAAATGCGGAAGCGCGCCATGTCCGATAGCTCCCTTGATCGAGCATCGTTCCCCAGATATTTGTGCATGAATCTGTTCCTGATGATGTTCTTTCCATTGGCATCGACCACCGACACCCCAACCGGCAGGTTGTCGAGAATTGTCTGGAGGCGGGCGCGCTCCCCCTCAGCCTGATGTTGCGCCTGCTTTATGTCGGTGATGTCGATGCTCACAGCGAAGAAACTATCAGTCCCATCCGGAATGAAGGAGACGCGATAGTAGGAATCGTTCCTATCGATATGGACCTCAAGGATGACCGGCCGGACAGTGTCCTTCATCCGTTGAAGGTGAGTAAGCATTCCTTGGACGGCCGCGTCGCCTTCCCATTCACGCTCGGTCTTTCCTTTTATATCATCGAGAGAGTTCGCCCCAAGGGCCGACAGGGCCAATGGATTGGCGTTGTCAAGGGTCCAGTCGGTGACCTTTCCATTCTCATCGTAAAGAAAGCTATGATATGACACTAGTTCATTGATGTTCTCGAACAGGCCGCGGTACTTCTCCTCGCTCTCTCTTAGCGCTTCCTCCGTCCTCCTGCGATCGGTTATATCACGCCAGACTACGACAAAGCCGTCGCCGAACTTGTTCCCCCGAAAGTCATAAGCGCGCTTGATACGTCGACCTCCTCCATAGATTTCGTCGATATCATAAGACTCCGCCACCAATGGTTCGCCCGTCTCCACCGTTCGAAACGTAGTCCTGGAAGAGGCTCAGCTTACCGAAACCTGGGAATAGTTCGATGAGGTTATGACCGACCTGCTGTTCTCGGGTCATAAAGTTGAGCTTGCATGCCTCATCGTTGACATAGTCGACCCTGAAGTCCACGATCTTATTGTTCTCGTCCCTGACAGCAGAGTAGATGCCAAAAGCATCGCTAAAGCTCTCGACCGATGTGCGGAAGAGCTGTTCGCTTGTCCTCAGCGATTCCTCCGCACGCTTCCGCTCGGTGATGTCCATGCTAGTACTCCCAACGAGACCGTTGCCGATCGGATACTGCATCGTGATGTAATACCTGTCCCCATATCGGTTCTCGTGGGTATCCCCGACCCCCGTTGCCGCCACATGGGCCAACGAACTCAGGTGCCTATCTATACTGGCCCGATCATTCGGGAACTGCCTGTATACTATCTCTGAGAATCTCTTTCCTACAACATCCTCTTGCCGCATGTCCCCCATAAGCTTAAGGGTCAGCGGATTGACATCGACGTACACTCGGTCGATCGCGTTCCCCTCCTCGTCGTGGACCAATCGAAAGATGGCGACGGCCTCCTGCACATTATCGAAAAGACCACGGTACCTGGCCTCGCTCTCTTTCAGCGCTTCCTCTGCATGCTTCCGGTCCGTGATATCCTTGTGCACCCAGAGACGACCATATCGCTTTTCGCCAATGCGTATGGGGATGTGGTCCCGAAGGAGGGTCCGTCCGTTGGACATGCTGACCTCTTCGTTCATTACCGGCCGCCCCAGTCTTACTATTTCCTTGAAATGGGCCACGGCCGCATCGGGGTCCGCATAAGCTGGACCGATCATCTTGATCATTTCGTTCGCGGATATGTTCACTAGGCCCGCTGGAGGTCGTTCTATACCGAAAATGTCGCAGAACGCCTGGTTGGCGAATTCTACTCGGTTGTTGTCAGTGACCAGCAGAATCCCATAATTCATGCTCGAAAGGATCTGATAGAACCGTTCCAGAGTGCTGTGCAATTCTTCCTCTGCTTTCTTGCGGTCGGTGACATCGGTTAATATTGATCTGAACCCCGAGTCTTCGGATCTCCCTTGACCAGATTGCTCTCTAATTGGACCAGGAGCTCGCTTCCATCCTTTCTTCGAACTAGGACAGTATCCACTCGGTTCTCATTCCTCTTTGCAGCTCGCCTGTAATGGAGATATAGTGTATCCTGTGAACTAGGCGAAACAAAAGAGAACAGCCCTTTATCTAGGGATTCCTTCCTATCTAGGCCAAGCATATTTGATGCCGTTAGATTGGATTCTTTAATGATCAGTTCAGGCGTAAGGGTGACATATCCGACAGGGGCGAGATCATATAACTCAAAATATTTTGACCTGGCATCCTCAAGTTCTGCCTGGGTCCTCTGAAGTTCCTCGTTCTGGATGTTAAGCTCTTCTTGATGAATGCTAAGTTCCTCAATAATTTCTGAGGTCCCCTTCTCAGATAAGGCCTTAGCTGGCCCTTTATTCTGAAGACGCTGCTTAGCCCGCTCTCTGAGCTCCTTTTTATAAGATTCTTTCATCCATCATTGGAACGATATAGGCCATCTCTTAGCTCATAGATAACTTGTATTTCTGATTTCTACGGAATAAATATGATCATTGCGCAGCAGGGGCCGAGATAGGGGTCGTATTTACACTTTTCAAGTCCCTTGGATCTCGGTCCATCTAGTTATTACATATGCATTGTTAACGCTCGGATCCACTCCCTAATTGGCCTCATTAGTCCCTTGCAGCATTCTATGCTTTGTTCGCCTCAAATTTTGGAGTTATTTCTGGTTCATTATTTTTGACTCTCGACCTTGCCATCGAATAAGCTAAGATAGTTAGAGAGGAAAAATGGAAGTGTACAGATGACTGATCATTAGATCATCGGTTAATGAGAATACTGGACGGTCGCTTTGCTCATAAGTTCCTGATGGGTCGACATACACCGTATCGGGTCCCAGGTATTTTTTGCCATGGTCCGAAAGTACATTAGTTGATCATCCGGATGCAACGAGCATATGATGATCGATGGCTCTATTTCGATAAGATATTTCAATTGAGGGGTCAAATAGCATCGATCACTGAGATATGTGTCAGCCCCCCTAGAAGGGACGGTTGCCGGAACAAGTTCATGTCGCCGCAAGAGAAAAACGATGAGCCGCAAAGTAAGGATCAGGGAGATAAAGGAAGGACTAGGCTCGTCCTGGCTGCATGCCTGGTTTCATTCGTAGTGATCATGGTCATAGATGCGCTCACGCCAGTAGGGGTGGCCACCGGGGTACTATACATAATCCCGGTGGGTCTGACCCTCTGGTCCAAGAACAGACGGCTAACATACCTTGTCGCCGTGATATCTAGCTTCCTAGATCCCATTGGCTACTTCATCTCCCCTCCCGGGGCTCCAGCATATTATGAGATATTCAACCGCTCCGTCGGTCTGATCATCATATGGGTGCTGACCGCCCTGGTCATCCAAAGGAAGTACACGGAAGAAGCAATGGGACGAGCCAATATGGAATTGGAATATAAAGTAGAAGAAGGAACAAGGAACTTGACCGAGAGCGAGGCAAAGTTCCGAGGTTTGTTCGATAACATTCAACAGTCGGTCACCCTGCATCGGTACGTTTACGACGAGGAAGGCGAGAATAAATGTGGATGAGAATACTGATAGATGCCAATCCTGCCGCGCTCAGGGCATGGGGGGTTCGCTCATTCGATGAGCTCAGGGGTAAGCGGGATAGCGAGATACCGACCCCAGAGCTGGCTGCCATGGGTGTGGAGGCTGCGAGGAGAGTGAAAGCCACGGGAAAGCCAATAGTCGAGGATCAACCATATGACCTCAACGGTCGAGCTTATCTGACGACCTATGCCCCCCTCGGGGAGGATCACATCATAACCACAGGTACTGACATCACTGCACGCAGAAAGGCGGAGGAATCGCTGAAAGAGAGTGAGGCAAAGTATCGTGGTCTTTTCGAGAATATCCAGGAAGGGGTAAGTCTGCGCCGTCTCATCTACGACAAGGAAGGTGAGAAACCGTTGACGCCGAATTGATCGAGGCCAATCCTGCCGTCCTGAAGACCTATGGCGTCAGCTCGATAGAGGAGCTGAGAAGAGAGAAATACGGGATAAAAGCCAGCTCGCAGATAAAGGCTCTTGCCAGAGATTTCGTGAAGAATCTCAGGGCCATAGGGGGACCTGCCACCGAACAGATGCATCTCGATACTAACGGTCGAGATTACATGGTGACCATTGCTCCGATCTGGAAGGATTTCATCATCACTACGAGCGTTGACATAACTGATATCAAACGGACAGCGAAAGAGCTAGAGGAAGCAAGGTCTAGGGCACAGCTATATGTTGATCTCCTATCTCATGATATAAACAACTACAACACGGCGGCCATGGGCTACCTTCAGCTCGCAGAAACGAGGCTCAAGCTCGACAATGGGGATATGAAGCTCATTATCAAGCCATTGGAAGACCTAGGCAAAAGTACCGAGCTAATAGCCAACGTGCGGGATATCCAGAAGTTGGAGGAAGGGAGCGAAAGTATCGAGCTTGTGGACATCTGTACCATGCTCAGAGAGATCAAGAAGGAGTACCAGAACCCATTGGGCCGAGATGTAACGATAGCCCTCAAGGAGAATGACCATTGTTCCGCCAGGGCCTCGGACCTGATAAGGTCGGTGTTCTCGAACATCGTAAGCAACGCAGTAAAGCATACCACCGGGGCGGTAGAGATACTCATGACCTTGAGCTCTGAATCGAATGAGGGAAGGGACTATGTCCGGGTGAGCATCGAGGACAACGGCCCCGGTATACCTGATGAGATGAAGGAGAATATATTCGCACGTTCGCTGCAAGGCCTGACCCGGAGGACAGGACATGGCCTCGGGCTTTACCTTGTAAAAAGGATAGTCGAGGACCACGGCGGCAAGGTGTGGGCGGAGGACCGTATCCCGGGCGATCATACGCAGGGAGCGAGGTTCGTCGTCCTACTGCCAATGATATGACAATATTGTGCTATACTGAATTGATAAGGACCCTACAAGGTCGTCAATTCTTCTCGATATCGATAAGCTTCAGACGCGACCGCTTCATCAATACTTGTGCGAGATCAAGCTGTTCGTCCGGGATCTCTAACAATTCCTCTATATGAATGACCTGGACCACATCCTCGGGCCACCTGATGTATGGAATGCCTGCCGCCACGGGATCTCTCAGTAGCTTCAGGAGCACTTCCTCTACGCTCACTCTTCTCTCTGCGCTCATGATACTAGATCTCATTAACAATGTGATCGTTTGATATTCATCCCCCCATGCCAGGCTGGACCAATGGTCATGATAAGATATGATCTTAGATGATACAGTGAAAGGCTCGTTGACAGAGGTATCAAAGTCAGGATGGGTTTGGCACACCGTATCATGGTGAATTACCCCGCCAACGACCGCCCAATGGCACCCTATGCGATATTCAGCTCAAGAGCTGAGGATCATATTAGTACATGGTGAGCCTGACCCGTTTGATGGTCGATACATGAAATGGCCCATCTTGGCCGATCCATTTACCTAGGTAGGTAAGTGATCGAGCAATCATGCCAGAAACAATAGTTATGACCCGAACAGTTCTATGCAAAGGTGGGACAGAGCGTAGCCTGTAAGAAGCTAGCTAATGTACGGAGAACGCAGCCCTGACGCATCCAATATATCCACAAAGGGGCGTTATTGACAAAAAATATTAGATGACTAGATATGGATGAAAGTGGACACGGCGAGATTTGAACTCGCGGCCTCTACCATGCCAAGGTAGCGATCTTCCAGCTGATCTACGTGCCCATTTTTTTATTTTGGTCTCATCATTGCTCTGAGCAAAGATGAATCATTCGTCTAATAAAGGCATCCAAGGCCTTTCGATCTTATCACCCATCTCAGGTCTTATTAATATAGATTTCTGCTTGCTAATGACATACCAGCTTTCGCAGGACACATCATATTCCTAGAATATCTCGTTGAGATAACTTCTGTGTTCCATACTATTCATATCTGATCTAAACGTTTTTGGAAACGCATCCTTTCACCGGGAATGTTTGTTGGATACTCTCCGTTCAAGCATGCCATGCAAAGATCTGTTTCCGGATCCCTAGTGCTCTTTCCAGACCCTGTATGCTTGTGTACCCAAGTGAATCAGCGGTAAGCATCTCCGCTATCTGATCAACGGTCCGACCAGTGGCCGCGAACTGATCCCTTGATTTCATATCTATTCCATAATAACAAGGTGCCCTTATCGGCGGACAGCCTATCCGTACATGAACTTCAGCAGCACCAGCTCTTCTGAGCATCTGCACTATCTTTCTTAGCGTTGTACCACGAACGATCGAATCATCGACCACGACAACACGCTTACCAGCAACTGTTGACTTGATAGGGTTAAGTTTTAGACCTACCCCTTCGTCCCTCAACGTCTGCTCTGGCATAATGAATGTTCTTTCTACATACCTGTTCTTCATGAACCCCTCTTCGTATGGTATGCCCATTCTTTCAGCATAACCAAGCGCATGGGCCCTCCCAGAATCTGGCACTGCTATAACGACGTCTGCATCAACGGGTTGTTCATCCGCAAGGATCATTCCTAGTTTCTTCCTTACATCATAGACTTCTTTTCCGTCTATGACCGAATCAGGACGAGAGAAGTAGACCCACTCGAACATGCAATGCGCACAATGAGCTAGCTGTGTTTGCGCACGATAAGATGTGAAGCCGTCCTTTGTTATCTCAACTATCTCTCCTGGTACGATATCTCTTATGAATTCGCCTTGCATTATATCGAACACAGATGATTCAGATGCCACACAATAGCCTGAAGAAAGCTTACCGACGCATAGCGGATGGAACCCAAGCGGATCCCTGACACCAAAGACCCTGTTCCCGACCATTATAACAAGGGAATATGCTCCATCCAGAACCTTCATTGTTCCCCGGATCGCCTTTACAACATCCGAGTTCTGTTTGAGTTCATTCACGAGGATCCGTATGATTATCTCAGAATCCGTTGTAGTTAGGAATGCCCATCCTTCGGTCTGCAATTTTTGGCGGAGCTTGGTCGAATTGACAATATCCCCGTTATGACCAAGTGCAACGTCACCAGATGATGATGTAACAACGATCGGTTGACAATTCTGAGCGCAGGATGATCCTGTGGTAGAGTACCTAACATGACCGATCCCAACGTTCCCCTCAGGGCGTCATACTCCTTCCCCTGGAGCACCTCGTGGACTAGGCCCATACCTCTGAGATAGCTTATATTAGAATCGAATATTGCTACTCCAGCAGCTTCCTGGCCACGATGTTGTATAACGCGCAAGGCCCTTTTTAGCTCTGGGGCAACATTTGTCGTCAACGCCATCGCGACGACCCCGCAGAAGTGCTTGGGCCTGTCGTTATTCATCATACCGACCATATTATTAGTGCTTCTTAGCCCAAGAATATGACCTAAGCTTCGTGGTCTTTCCGTATCCACAGGAAGCACATATGCCCTTAGCCAAGTTGAACGAGGCTTTGCCACATCTTCGGCATGGCACGTGCGCTTTGCCGCTTGACTTCTTACCCATTGATGGAGTGCCTTTGCTCATGTCCAAAATCTCCTAAGGTGAAATGTAAATTACATTATCCCCACGTACGATCGTGAGATCGAGCTTCCTCACCACTTCATTGTTGATAAGCTCCTCGGCGTTCTTTAGTACAAGATTCATGTGTGGGTCATACCCATCAAGCACTCCTCTATACTCCCTGTTCGCCTTTAGCTCGACGATCACAGGATGATTTATCGCCTGATTCAGAACGGTGAGAGGTTTCTGCATATTCACAGCCACTGAACTTCCCCATTAACCGTGGAGTATTTTAACTTTGTGCGGAAAAAGACCCTGACATATGGCTGGAATGGACGGTCAGCTGCCTACGAAAGGACAGGGGGATCAGACCATGGAAAGATCAGACAAAGGCACCTATCGTGGGTGCGTCCAAACGATCCATATCATAAGCGATTATTCCCTCGATCATGCCCTTGCGGTCCAGCTTTCCATCATGGAGGGAAGCGATCAAGGAAGCGCGCCATAACAGGTCCAGAGCGGCTGTAGTAATGACCCCATAGTATGTGTTCGCCAGGAAATCTTCATAATTATACTCATCCACTAAATAATAGGCATATCCCATGACACTGTCTCTGGCGTTAAGCATGCTCATGTAGTCAAAGAAGACTTTTCGACCTTCCCCCTCAGGCACCAGCAATCTTACCTTTGAGGGGTCTATGTCCTTCACGTATGTTACACCGCCATCGTCGTTCAGTACGGACCATTCTATCTTGTTATCCCTAGTCAGGAAAATGTTCCATCTTCCGATCTGATCGCAGTAGACTGGCGCACTGAAAACGTTATCGGCTGACAATGATTCAAGGCCGGTCTCTTGAGCGGACCGTTCAAGTTCATCCACTTTGTATTCTGGTGAGGATAAATGTGCTGGAAGTCGCATCTCTTCCTCCTCCGCTGACATGTCCAGTGCCTTTGCAAGGTACTGAGGGTCCAAAAGCTCTTCGATCTTCACTTGGACCTCTCGTCTTATGATCTCTGGAGAATGAAACGTCCCCGCTTCTTTGCAATTCGATATGAACTGCTGGTAAACCGCCTTAGAATGGTCAAGGGTGGTCCTTAGAACCTGAAGATTATCTGAGACAAGCTTCTTTCCCTCCGCCAGCGCATCGCCACTATCGCCCCAAACGCCCCTGCATGATAAATTCAGCTCGACTTGCACCCTCGTGCCCACATGTGCATATGAAAAGGGAACTGACGACAATAATGTGGCCGCTTTTGATAGATCTGGCATCTTCGACGCGGATCCAAGAATGTACATGGACCCTCGCCCTGTTTCAAAGCTATGGCAAAATGCCGATATGGCTCATCCTTTTGAACAACGCTTGAAGGATGCTCCTGTTTTGAAAGATCGGCCTCTTCGGGCAGAAGCTCGGGCTGACATAGGCAACAAAGCCCACATTTATCATAACACAGTAAAACCCCGGCCCTCCAGCTCGGAAAAGTCCAGATCAATGTCTAATTGCACAGACGTCCCTTCCAGCCCGTTCGCCGACCATCGAACCGTCCTCAACGACCATCTCACCGCGGGAGAAGGTCGCATGTGGAAATATGGCTTCATGGCCTTCGAACAATGTCCAGCCACACTTGCTATGTAGGTTATTAATCTTTATGGCGGTCATCTTGCTTGGATCTATCGCGATCAGGTCTGCGTCATAGCCTATCTCGATCTTTCCTTTATTAAGAGAGAATATCTCAGCTGGCCTCTCAGAGGTCGCTTTTACAAGCCTTTCTAGGGGCAGTGATCCCCTCTTTGCCAACGCCATGAGCATTGGGAATGTTGTCTCTACACCTGGTGCTCCAGAAAGCGCGACATCAAAACTCTCTGACTTTTCTTCTATAGTATGTGGAGCATGGTCCGAACCGATCATGTCTATCTTGCCATCGATGAAGGCCTGGAATAGGGCGTTCTTATCATTGGTCGTCCTTAGAGGCGGATTTACCTTGGCAAAGGCGCCCTTACCGCAGCCCTTATCCAAGAAAAGATGGTTCGCTGTTACCTCGCAAGAAAAGTTAGTTCCTTTTACTGCTTCCAAACCCTCTTTTGACGAGATATGGCATATATTGAAATGACCATCCATTCTAGAAAGCCTCTGTATGGCTGATACCTCTGCAGATGAAGGACGATGACGAAGATGGTCATCTAGGTCCAGTTCCTCACCTTTCAATAGCCGGCCCTCATCCTCCGCATGCACGCTGAGCACTTTCCCAGTAGCTTTCGTCCTTAAAGCGATGTTCTTCAGTTCTCCATCGTCCGTGACGATAAGCTTGCCTGTAGAGGACCCCATGAACACCTTGAACGCCACCGCACTTTCTGCCATGCTCTCGATATCAGAACCAGCTATGCATCCTCCGAACAGACCATAATCGATGAGCGCCTTACGGGCGATCGAGCTTTTTTCTCTTCCAGCGATGATCTGTTTATCGATGGCGGCTTTGTATTAGGCATATCCAATACGCATGTCACCCCTCCGCATGCGGCAGCGAGCGTACCTGTCCCAAAGTCCTCTTTATCTGTAAATCCCGGATCTCTCAGATGAACATGTGGATCCACAGAACCAGGAAGTATCAACATCTCCCCAAGATCTATCCGGTCCCCTCCGCTCAGCGAGCTCCCGAGCTTTACTATCTTGCCATCCTCGATACCGATGTCGATATGGCCAAGCTTCCCCCTGAAAAAGGCCCGACCTCCGATTATCTTATCCAATCAGCTCAGCTCCTTTCTGACCGCCTTTCCTCGTGGGGCCTCTTCGGTGAATACATCGGCCTGAAAACTGGAGATCTTTGTATCTTTGTCAAGCCACATGTCCGGTGTCATTCCTGCCTTGACGCATGTCTGCCTTAGGAACTCTTCCTCATCCCACCCATATTCAACTGGTACCTGAGGAAGAAGAAGACCATGATATGGTCCGTTAGAAGCTATGAGGCCATCCCTCCCAACCTTTATGGTCTTTGGCAGAAGCTTAGGATCGCTAACTAGAACTTCCTTTGGAGGTGTAAGAATGGACACTTCGACAACTATGCTATTCAGCTCATCTTCTCTAAGGTCCTCGAACCTGGGATCGTGACAGGCGTACTGAGCTGCTTGTATCAAAGCGCTAGCGAGCGAGAATATTGGCTCTGGGAATCCGATACATCCTCGGAGGAGCATCGATGGATAGCTGCTAAGTGTTACGAATACGCCACAGTTCCTCCCTAAAGCTTGGGGGCACATCAGCGGTGTTGCTCTCTTTCCCCATCGTCTCAGCCTCTACGGCCACTCTGGCTAACCTTACTGCCTGCTCACCCTCGATGTCGTTCATGTTCATCATCTTCCCGATCTTTCTGGCCAAGTTCCAACGAGGCATATGGTCATGGACCAATATTCTACTGATCGGTCCTACTATTTTCCGCCAACCTTTTCTATGTTGCGGTCTGTGATAAACACTATGGCCGATTCCGTTCGCGATATCTACGTCGAAGAGATAATGACCAAAGTACCCGTCATAGGCAGCACGAACCTATCTGCCAAGGACATCGCCGTCCTGATGACATCTTGGAAAGTTGGAAGCGTGATACTTGTCGAGAATGATCAACCGGTTGGTATAGTTACCGAGCGTGATATTGTTGAAAAGCTTGTTTCACAAGATATACGCCCCTCCGATGTGTGCGCATCGATGATCATGACTGAGCCTCTTGTCACTATCGGCCCAAGGGATAGCGTTGCTGATGCTGCACGAAAGATGGCCCGTTTGGGCCTTAGACGGCTGCCGGTCGTCGATAAAGAGCAGCTGGTCGGTATGTTAACAGAAAATGACAGTACTTCGCATATCTCCTTCCCTGATCGATATCACACGTGAATGGCAGATGATGAGATCTTCGTCTGAAAAAGAGCCTATCGATGTATCTTTGAGCGGATATTGTGAGAATTGTGAGAACTATTCTGATGACCTGAGGCAGGTAGGAGATGTCAGCGGTCGAGGCTCTCTGCTATGCCCTGAGTGCCGCGACATCTTTGTAAAGGAGCCACGGGACTGATCACTGTAGCTCGATCTTCCTTAGCCTTTCAGGCGCCTGCTTTTTTAATTCATCAGAAGCACTTAGCTGAGCGTCTATTATCGAACGGACCATTAACATGGCCTCTTTCTTTGCAGCGCCATAATGCTCCCTTACCTCAGGAGGGATCTTTTCCCTTGGTAACATTGCATCCATCGCTAAGAGCATCTCGGAGCTCGCTCGGATTCAAGTGATCGCGCACTTCCTTGTTAAGCACTGCCTCCGACATGAGCTGGGCCTCCCGTCGGATGCGCCTTGTCCTTTCTGCGGCATCTTCCTCTATATCCTTTTGGTCGCAATCGCTATCTTCATTTTTGTTTTCTTGTGGTTCCTCTGTCATTTTCATCAGCTCACTGGAAACTTATCAACAATCGCCCATCCTTGAACTCTGCTTTCTTAGGTTCTTTGCTAATAAGGGTAAATGGCAAGGTGATGGAGCGCCTATATGCACCTACCTGGACCAAGAGCGTGTCCGCGGTCTTGTAGAGCTCTACGTTACTCTTCATTGTGAATGGTAGTTTGATCGAGATCATATCGACGCCATCCTCTTCGTAGATCTTCATCGGTCTCTCAACAGCAAAATGTGTTGCTGGATCTATATCCTTGAAAACCATCTCACCTAGTTGTTCCAATGACCTGATACCGACAAGCTCTACAGGTAGCTGATATGCTCTCAGGATCGTTAGCGGACTGAACGACTCCTCGATGAACTCCATATATTTTTTCTGCTCTTCTAGCTTCCCCTTGAAGTAATCATCGTTCGTATCTGGATATAATCTATTAACGACCAGACATTCAACGGTCAACCCGTATAAACATAAGTAAGTGAAAGCTCTCTTGGTCTCGTTTATGACCATTTTCTCAGGGTTGACGACAAGACGGACCGATGTTATCTCAGGGTCCGTTAAGATCTTTTGAACATCCCTCATTCGGTTAGCAAGACCCTCTATATCTTTTAGAAGTTCATTAGATGGGAGAGGCGTGTTCATGACCCTTCCAACGGTCATTCTTGCCAGCCTTAGCATGTTCTTCATTACACCATAAAGCCGATCCGAGTACCATTCGGAATTATCAGGGAACGAGAGCAGCCTAAGCGTCTCACCAGTAGGCGCCGTATCCATGACGACGACATCGTAGTTACCGCCCCTGTGGAACTCCTCTACATAGAACAGAGCTGACATCAGTTCCATTCCGGGCATCACGGCCATCTCTTTGGAAGTGATCCCATCCATGCCTTGTGACATTAGGAAATCAGAGATATATTTCTGAACTTCGCTCCATCTTGTCTCCAGCTCATGTAGGATATCTATCTCGATGACATCAAAATTCTTCTCGACGTGCTTTATATCCCCACCAGCCAGATCTATCTCTAGAGAATCGGCAACGGAGTGGGCAGCGTCGGTCGACATCAACAGCGTCCGATAACCCTTTCTAGCTGATCTCAAAGCTGTCGCGGTCGCTACAGAGGTCTTACCCACCCCACCTTTCCCAGTATAGATCAATATCCTCAAGCCGTCACCTTTCTGATGCTACAGCGGTCGATATACTTGAATAATGCGGGGAAAAGAGGGATGGCGATGACATCAGATGGTGCAATTTTCAAGGTGCGGTTTGAGCGCGCCTAACGGGCATCGCCCGTTCAGGCGCTTGGCTGTAAAAGTAAGGATGGTGCCGGGAATGGGATTTGAACCCATGACCTACGGATTATGAGTCCGTCGCTCCGCCAGGCTGAGCCACCCCGGCATTTTCATCCTTATTGTTTCTCTTCTTCCTCTGATTCAGTGGAAGTTTCCTCATCTACCGACTCGCTCGGATCAGCACCATCTTCCTCGTTAGAGGTCTCGGGCACATCCGATGAAGATCCCGTAGTTGCTTCTGCAGTGACCTGTTCAGCAGACGGCTGAACAGCAACCTTCGCAGCAGCTTCAGCCGCGGCCTGCTCTTGTCCGAACCTCTCCTGTATGGAGGGTTCCTCTGCGGACGGTGTACCTGCCTGGAGCACCTCGGTCTTCCTTATCTCAATGCGCTTGATCGGTATGATCACTTTAGCGGCATTTGATAAGGAAGACCGAGGTGCTCAGGCATCCGCAGGGACCCGATTGTCGAGGTTCCAGACAAGCAGGCCGTGATTCTGCGAAGGTTGCTGCTGAGCCATTGTGTGGAGCGGGTCATTGCAGCCGATACAGGAGTCTTAATCAGCCCCAAGACGAGGAAGATGGTGCTGGTAGGGAAACTTCCACATCAGAGGAAGAAGAGGATACAGGTGGAAAATGCAGTAGTCTGGCGGAGCGACAAATATAATCCGTAGGTCATGGGTTGTCCAATTCCACAGCACATATTACTTACAGCCAGAGCCTGAACAACGCAACCATAGCACTGGACGGGCCTTAAAAATACACAGTATGATGTCATCGCCATCCCTCTTCCCCGCATTATTCTATGCACTAGCATCAGAAAGGTGACAGCGCTTTGATATAATTATACTAATTGGTGGGGTGGTTGTATGGCGAGACCGCGAACAGCCTTGATCAACTAAAATGGCATGTGGACCGACATCTGCAGCTCCGTTGTCGATTCTGATGAGGAGAACCTGGCTGGGTGATATAAAGCACATAGGAGAAAGAATTTTGATGCTGATCAAGAGATACAACCTCTGCATGAGCTGAATAGAGACAAAGTCAAAATCTACTAATTTCCTGATATCCAGCAAGCAAGATGGATAAGAATAACTTCCGAAGATGTAGCCACAATCCAGAAAAGTGAACTGATGTCACTCTGTTCTATAAAGGACAGATAGTGATCTCAGTCATGGATACATATACTAATAAGTATAACTATTCATCCCCTTGATAATTCCAATGGTACTATCGATGTAATGAAGACATCTGCCACTCAGGACAAAGGTCATGGACACACCTCTCCATCTAAAAACTTTCTAAAGAATATCAAGAGTCTCTATGCTAACCGAATGAGGATGTTGAAAAGACTTTAAGGACCTGCTGATAACATTGGTCTTATAGTCAACCCTCAAAAATGGTCATGACTCACTTATGTTTTATACATTGACTCTTAGTTAAATGCTGATATCAATTATATCAGATCAAACAAGAATAGTCTTCAAGGGGAACTTAGAAGAACAGAATATACGAATTCAGTGAGAGATCAGTTGGTGCCACTGATTAGTAAGACATATCAGCTACCTGTGTAGAGCTTTACGTGGAACAACTAGGTTGTGGTTTTCTAAAGGAATTTGGGATAAATTCCACACAACAGCTAAAGTTGATGAAACACTGAGATAGCATTCAATAGATACATAGAAACTACAAGATTCACAATGGAAGCATAACAGTAGACCTCAAGACCACAGACACAGCTGGTCCAGGGTGGGCCTGGTGGCTTCTACCATTATTAGCAAAAACCTAAGAAGGATGAAGTGTCTGATAACTTTTCCCCAGTGAGCTAATAAAATGACAGAACAGCAAGAAAAAAAAAATGAAGATAAGCAATTCAAAAGGATATAGAGGAAGTACAGAAAAGAACGCAAGGACTAACTGTAAAGCAGTGCTTAACAAGGAGGTCAGCTCATTCCAAGACAACAAGACTGAGATGCTCTTAGCAATAGATGCAATGCTTACCAAGGGAAAAGGTACAGCCCTAAGGTAGGACGTTGTCTGGCACTCAAAGAGGCCATGTTGAAACTTCATTTCAATAATGGCTCAGCTGATAAAATTAACAAGCAGCACATAAAAGCCTAGGAAGGTGGAAAACAAACTACAGTAGTAGAATTACTAACTCTTACAAAGATACTCAGCAGCTGTCAGCATGCAGCAAAAGAGCCTCAACCACTAGCATCTCCTCTGCCTCAGGTAGTCAGAATAGTTCACAATTCTCACAATATCGCTCAAAGATACATGGACCAGTTGTTTTAGAGACAATAATCATGTGTGATATGATTGAGGAAGAGAGATATGCGAAGTACATATCATTCTCCTTAACATACCAACCACTGCTCTTATCAACCAGCAGCCTGAGGCCCAAACAGGGCAGCATAGCATCAGGAACACTATCCCTTGGGCCCAATAGTGGACAAGAGGCTGGTCCGATCAATGGCACTCGGAGAGACATGTCTTCCTGAAACAACTTTCAACAATATAGCACTAAGTATACCAACCATTTAGTGATTCTCAAGCACATCTAGCGCTTCCAAACTTCCAAGATGTCATCAGGACAGCAAAGCAATGTCCTGGCAGATAGGTTGGCCTGCCTATAACAGGTATTTTGGTCATAATTGCTTCGGCATCTGCATCACAACAGAATGGCCATAACTTTATCACACACAACCACAACATAAAGGTAGGCAGAAATCATAGGACCAATTAGTGCATATATTCGTCCATGACCATATGCCTCGTTAGAACTAGCAGAATTCTGGAATGATGAACATGACAGCAGGTCAGCAGCATGAGGTGGCCGTGTGGAGCCTAGACGATGGGGAAAGAGAGCACAACGCCGTTGATGTGCCCCCTTTACCAACATCACGTATTCGTAACACTTAGCAGCTATCCATCCATGCTCCTCCAGAGATATATAGGATTCCCCAGAAGCCAGATACTCACTGACATACGGGCTTAGCAAGCAAGCTGTACCCTGCCCAACTGTACAGTTTGAGGGGAGCTGTATGTAGAAAATGCACTGAGTAAAAGTGTACAAAGTCTACACCAAAGGGAACTTCTGGGTTCACGGTGGCAGGCTCTGCCAGCTGCAGGGATGGCCTCAGTGTAACGGACCATGTCATCCAGTCTTGTTCCTAGGTCTGGCACATAGGGGTGAGAAAAGTATAAGGCAGCATGGTTGAGGACCAGATGAGCACCAGAAGTCACTTTAACAAGATACAAAGATCTCCAGTTTTCAGCAATAGCATTTCACAAAATCTACACAGAGGAAAGGCAGTACAAGGAGGGTAGAAAATAAATAGAAATAGTTTCAGGGAAGCTTGGCCCTGTGAACATTCCTCAAGAGATAGCAAGATAGTAACTCAGGAAGCTGTAAGACAAAAGTGAATATTTGGGGAAATCCTGATACTTCTGGTTCTGTGCACGTCCACATATATATCCCCAAGGGGGGACACTAATAGAGGATTTCAGAAACACACACTGCACAGGAGGAGGGTGGCACCCGTCTTGGATATCCTGATCAAAGCCACCATGATTGAATGATTCATAAGCTGGAAGAGAAAAAAAGCTCAGTAAACGCATAACAAGTAGAAGTCATCACTGGTCTGATATCAAGAGTCATAGCATTCCAGTATCTACAGCAAGCTTATAATTAACAAACAATGAGGAACTGAAGATTTTTGAGGACAAAAGCCTGTGGGAAAATCTGCTCGCCTGCATGTGGGAAGTAGGGGCCGGCTATTGAAAGGTGAGGAAAAGTGAGATGACCATCTAGTCATCGTCCTTCATCTGCAAGCCATCACATCAGGATTTGTGTGCATTTCAATATATGCCATATCTCATATACAAAAGAGGGTTTGGAACATAGTAAAAGGAACTAACTTTTCTTTGCATAATTAGCAAACCATCTTTTCTTCAATAAGGCTGAGTAAGCAGCACTTCCCAAGGTAATCCACCTCTAAGGACAACCTGATAGTCATAAGATCACCTTCATAGATAAAGTGGTAGAGTTCAGACCAGTTCCACGTACCTATAAGAAGAAAAGTAAGAAAAGTTTTAGTGCTCTGTCACACTTTCTGGAGCACCATGTCACCAATGCTCATGGCGTTGGCAAAGAGGGGTCATAGCTCCTGAGAGCTCTGAAGAGCAATATTTGAGGAGCCACTGAGATATTCTTAATAAAAGGAAAGATCGAGATGGCTATAACACAACCTCATGACAATGGTTGGGCAAGAGATAACCACCATAAAGATTAATAACCTACATAGATGTTAGTACAACATGTCAAAGGCAGTGGAACCATATTTCACCATCAACCTCTACCACAGTGGGGGTGGTTAGAGGACAGAAACAAGTATGAGTCACAACATGGAGGAAGGGACATCTGTGTGCAATTGACATTCTAATTTGAACTTCCCGACTGAGAAAGCTCCAGGTACATGTTATGGTGGATCTGGGCTTGTGTTCCTATGTGGGGCCCAACTCTGCCCAATTATCTTTCCAAACAGAGCACATCCTCGCAAGCGTTCCTGCAAAAAGGATGGCCCTATGGCCAAACATAATTACACTGGAACAGGGGCAAGGGTCATCTCTGTCATTCTCAATCACATCTAGAAGATGAGTAAGTGAAAAGCAGCATCATACACATCTGCCTTTCACAGTCCTGCACACTGTGGGCACGAGGGTGCAAGTGGAGTAAAATTATCATGCAGGTTGGCAGTAGTGGCAATGCACTGGCGGGGAGGAAAAGACTTTCTAGGTTCTAAGGACCACCCTTGACCATTTTTAAGGCAGTTCACAGTTAATATGGACCTTGCCGAGGAACAAGGATTATTCATTCTCAGAGATTGAGCAAGGTGCCAAGCATGAAGAATGAAGACTTTTGGACCCTCAGTTCCTTGCAAAGGCACTCAATGTACCACAGGCAGAGGGAGGATGGACTTTCCCACAGCCCTTCACCAGAATACAAAGTGGTTGAACAGTGCTCAAGGACCTGGCCTTGATAGTTGTAAGCCGTAGCAGCTCAGTGCGCCAGTCTACTCAAAGAATCCATTGATTGGAAGATGGACTTTTTTATTAGACTAGGATAACAAGATACAATCATCCATGCTGAGCATTTTGCAGGCTGACCAGTACACAGACATGGGATCCCTGAGAAGTGTAGGGTCCTTGCTCTGAGGGACGTAGAAAAGTCTTCTTGACTACATGACAGTGCTTAAGTTGAGCACATGTCATGGGATATGCATATCCTTGGGTCTCAATAGCTGTAACTATATTGAAGATTTCCTGGGCATTTTGTCTATGCAGTATCTACTACACCGTGTTCTGAACTGTTATAGCACACTTATTTGGTAACGTCTTCCCTCCCCATGATCAAAGGACTTTTGGCAGCAGAAGTTGAAGAGAGGAATGGCTTAATGATACTGATCGTTTGGACACACCCCACAAAGTGTGCCTTTGTCTAAGGTTCCACCTCCCCCTGTCCTCGTCCATGAGCCCTGTGTGACTCACACAATTTAATGCTAGGTGCAGTGGGAGGTTCAGGTGTGGTGCACCTGCAGAAACCTCACCGTTCTGATATCAGGCAATAAATCCATCCTATTAATAGATAGAGCTAAAGGCAAACAGGGTATAAGGAGGTGCTTGATGGGTATGACCCACACATAGATCTTCAACACAGATTATATGACAAGATGAAGTGAGTGAGACAAGGATAACCACACAATTCAAGTTAGTGGGGATAATGGTCCCATTTGGCCTTTCTAGGAGATTTTGGACATAGGCGACTCCATCAATGGGTAAGAAGTCAAGACAGCAACATGCACATGGAAGAATGTGGCAAAGCATCAGTACAACTTGGCTAATGTGCTTCCTGCTGTCAATATCTGAAAGACCACCAAAGCTAGGTCCTATTCTCTTGGGCTAAGAAGCATAATATGGTCAGTATGATGAATAACAACAGGCCCAGAGAGCACTACAGTAGTAGCAATAGCATAGCAACAGAGGTACCCAGTTAAAAGAGCCCTATCAACATCATCACCCAGAACAGCCTGCTGAGTGACAATACTCAATTCTAATATAACTATCTCAGAGGTATGGCCAAGTTGGCAACATGCAGGGAAGGATATAACATATAAGGGGACATTTAGGTGTTACGAGTAGTGTTGGGTACCAGAAACAAGTAATCCTGGCTAAAATATCTCAACCTATTTGTTCATCATCATCTGGTCATAATTCTACACTGGTCATGGGCACAGAGAATGTGGTAGAACAAGCTTCCACCAAAGTTAGGTTGGAGGAGTAGGCATCCTCATCAACAGATATTGTAATAATCATACTTAATTATCATCAGAATGAACTCAAACTCTGTCCGTGTGTGAAGCAATATTTGGGGAACAATGGGGGTTCCCAATGTCAACATATTCCCTTGTTATAATGAGTCAGGAACAGGTACCTCCTGTGGGGTAATTAGCTGTGGGTTCCATCGGTAAGGTCTATGCATCAGGTAACATTTTCTTCCTACTGTAGCATGTGTGAGGTTTGTATTCTAATGGACGGCGAATTCATAAGAGGACTGTGGTAAACATACCAGGAAGATGAGAATTACCAAGATGACAAAGGACAGCTTTACATCTTTATGCATGCACAAACACAGCTAGCTAATTGCACATCCCTGTTCGAGTGAGTTGTACTTCTCTAATTCTGTGATTGCATTCATAATAAACAAAACAAGAATCTCTGAGTGTAAGAGGAAGAAACTCCAGGAACCTCCTTACAAATGAAAACATTGCATTACAAGAACAGCAGAAATAGCAGTGCCAGATCTGTGGGAGGCCATATGCACTGGTTATGCTGAAAGAATGGGCATCAAAAAGAAGTTTTCATGAAAGAACAGGTATGTAGAAAAGAACATTCATTTATGCCAAGCAGAAGCGCTAGTTGAGGGACGAGGGGTAGCTAAACATTTAACCCTATCATTGGTAAGCATATACTCTCATGATCATGGTCAAAAATGATTGCATGGTGCCAACTTCTAAAGATAGTGCAGATGCTGGCAAAGAGTTGGTGCTGAAGTTCATGTACACCGTATATACAGATCAGGCAGTTTGTATTATGGAATAGAGATACTGAAGATAGAAGTCACCTGTGATTGTCAGAGCATAATAAATCCTAACAATACACTAATTAGCTTGCAGATTTAAGCATACAGTAGAAGAGGCACTAGTACCAGAAACAGACACTGCATGGCATCTTTAAACGGAGAGTCCTCAACAAACATTCCAGTCCAAGGATGACTAAAAACATTTTCTGAGTATGGATGTGGGTCTGGAACACAGATTACAACAATCTATAAAGAATATGATGTGTCCTCAAAAGCTGGGCCTGTCATTAGCAAGCAGGAAAAAATATATATTAATAAACCTCAGATGGGTGGTGACATTGAAAGGCCTTGGATGCTTTATTGAGACAAAATGGTAGTCTTACTCAAGCAATGATGAGACCAATAAAAAAATGAGCAGCGTGTCAATTCAACTAGAAGGTGGACCTTTCACATGGGTGCAAAGTAGAATCTTCACAGTGTCCACTTTTCATCCATATCTCATCATCTAATATTTTTTGTCAATAACGCCTTTTGTGGATATATTGATAGGTCAGCTGGTTACTCAGTACATTAGTAGGCTTGGGCTTTTTCTGTGCTCCACCTTCGTGTGGACACAGTCATAACTATCTTTTTGTGTGCATGATCTTGCTCGATTGACTACCTCAGCATATGGATAACAGCCATCAGTTCCCCGTGTTCCAACATCAGCAGTTTCACCATGTATAATATAATTAGGGCTGGCTCTTGACCTGATATATCACATAGGGCATCAGTGGGCAGTCATTGGCCAGGTGATTCACAGGCAGTAGTACGTGTGCAAAGAAACCCATGCCTGACTTATTGAGCAAGATCCACCTCTGTCATTGCTAATGATATCTTATCATGAGGTTGGTTCTCCCAGGTGGTAGATCTAGATATTGCAAACCGTCACATTTGTTAATCAAGAATAACCCAGTATTCCATGAGCCCACAAGGAGGATTGAGCAGAGGTCTCCTGCAAAGCTGGCTAGCAAGATATCCTGCAGCAGCACACATTTTGCAGAGCATGGGGTGAGGCCCCAAGGAGGATATGCATCTAGGTCATTCATCATAGAGGAATTGTTCAGTACAAAACCAGACACAGACACTTGGGTCTCTGCACATATTCATGAAGCATAGCGTAGAAACTTGTATGCATATGGAGAAGAAACATCTAACACCTTGTAGGTCTATAGAATTGGCATACACAATATCTGTCTGTGTAGCAGAAATCAAAGCCTCCTGGTGACCACCCAGATCAGTCCTCCGCCCACACCTTGCACCCCGTGGTATTCAACATGCTTTTTACAAGGATAACCAAGGCCATGTCCTAGTCCTCCAGGTCCGCCTTGCAGCAAACATGATGTCTCTCCTTCATCTTGGTGGGCTGTTCACCCAGAAGAGATAATTGCCTCATTGGATTCAGACTCTAAAGGTGGTGGAACCACCATGTGGCATTCTATAAATGTCTCGAGCACCAAGCTTATCCAGTCCAGCCCAGGCATTCGGTTTTGCTCTCCTAGAGAGGCTATGGTTACATCGCTCATGGGTTCTGGTATCTTAATGCTAAGATGATTGCAGATATTGTCCACAAGCTCAATACTTAGCTTCCTTGTCTCCAACTTCTCCTATGCCACCACGTTCAGCTCAGGCATTCTTCCTGAGCGAACTAATGAGCTTCATATCCCCATTCTCAAGACTAATTCTGGGAAGGTCCATGCACCTTTAGTATTGTAGTTGTTTAAATGCATAGGATGAGGAAATAAAAATATAGTATAAACTGTCTCTTTCACAGTATCCATTTCATCGGTATTGTCAACGCTAGGTGGTAGAATGTTTCCAGAGTGGACAATGGTCACCATAATCTCAACCATTGTATCAAGAAATCGCATCTGTTCGTGGCACCCTATGGCTGTAAAGAGATTCTTCACGAAAAATCTCTGGCAAGACTCTGTCCAAGCTGGCTCTTCCTCCGTATTTCTCTCTCTCAGCTTCTATCGACTGAGCACAGTTCTCAGGAGGCAGGAGTTCACCTCAATTTGTTGCCCTCAAACGATCTGCCTTCCTTGTATCATATAATGGGGGGCGGTGGCGCAGAGCTTACCCCTTTCCCCCTGAATATATAGAAAAGACCACGATACTTTTCCTCACTCTCTTTCACGTCTCACTGTGATGTCATTCTCCTGTCATTATGGTTTTGGGTGAAGCGCTTAAGGTGAGGCAGCAGTAGGATGGCCAAACAAAACATAGTGATATCATTCATAGTCAACTTCCTGTTTTCCCTGCATAGTTCTCCTCGCAGCCTTGCACACCCACCGTGGGCAGCCAGCTCTGGGTGTCTGGCTCTGCCCGTTACCTAGTTCATCAAATAAGCAAACCCCATGAGCAGCAGTTCACATCTGCAGTATTCTATCCACATACCTGCATTCCTCAAGGTGGTTGACCTAGCATATAGCATCAAGCTGTTGAATGTTATCGAACAAAGCCTCAGTTTTCCTGGCTACAGTAGAGTTCTCCTTCCTTCCTTGTAAGATCGTGAGTATTCGGCTGGTCCTTGCTTCTTCGTGTACTTCCTTTTGTTAGGGCATTTTTAGCACCATATAATCCATGTGGGACCAAGGAGTTTAAAGTCTCATCCCTGGAGCCGGGAGATAAAACCAATAAAGTAGAGAGCTAGATATCACAGCAACAAGGTCCTGTTAACCAGTCTGTTCTTGGGACGAAGGGTCAGTTCCACCGGATATGGCTCCATGGTTCCCTATCCACAATAAGCACCATCTATAACCAGTACGAGAGGCACAGTGGCCAGGACGAGCCTAGTCTTTTATCTCCCTAATTCCTCCTTGCAGCTCCTTTCTCTTGGCGACAAACCACTCCACGTCTCCTTGGGGGGCTGACATATCTAAGTAATGAATGCTGTTTTTGACCCTAATTGAAATGTCTTTGGGATATAGAGCCATCAACCAATAATATGCTCCATGCATCCGGATGATCGAGCTAAA
>CAVWKV010000132.1:0-21117 GCA_963755265.1 uncultured Methanomassiliicoccales archaeon
GAACGCATTGGCGCAGTCGGCGAGTGCTCTCGCCAGGAAGCTCGACCTCGTCATCGTCGACGTAGTACACGGCTCCGGCAAGGTAGCGATGTGCCTCGACCACAGCTGGCCTTAGCTGTCCTGAAGCATCCGTCCGGACGCGAGACGCCGAGGGTGCTCCAAGGCTCTGGTGTCGGCGCTCAGGCCCTCTGCAATGTCGCCCTCGTCCCGGCCCACGTTCCTACGCGCCCGTTCCGCGTAGCGGGCGGCCACCTGCTTCACGTCGCGCCTTGTCGGAACGTCAGCCTCGAACTCAATCGGATCGCCGCGCTGACCCGAACTAACCAACCTTCGCATCGGCAGTGTCTCGTACTGAGAGATCACCAATCCGCGCCGGCGTGAGCGGACCGAACTCGTGCACGACAGCGCGGACAACGCTGACGAGATCGTGACCCGGAGGATTGAAGTAGAGCGGCTCGACCGAGCTGATCCGCCACTCGGGCGACCCGTAGTAGTTGGCCGTGGCTACAACCCCTAGCTCTCCAGAAGCCGACATTCGATCGCAGGCTTCAATGATCGAGGAGGAGTACGGTCCATACTGGTGCCAGATCCACTCGACCCCGGTGACTGTGTGCCCCAGCTGTTCCCACGCTCTTAAGTCGACGAAGTAGAGGAGCTTCACGAGCTTCGTTCGTGTCAGCGAGACACCTCGCGCCGCTGCCTGTGACGCAACGAGCGCGATCGCGTCCTCAAGCGTCACGGGATTACTAGGCAATCCGGCTACTCCCTCGTCGTCGGTCCATCCTTCTTCAGATTCTCACACACCCCGATGCAGCGCGCTGAGCACCCACGACACGGTGCTGGTACGGAGCGCTATTCTGCGCGGTCCGCGAGCACAAGAACGGGGTTGTGGTCATCGATGGCCTGGAATATCTGGCTCTTTTCAATGATTTCCGCCGGCTGAATGTGTTCTATGAAGAACTGAACGATATCGTCATGGACACCAGGACGGTTCTCCTTATGCCCATAGATGAACGTCTGATCGAGGGCTCGGACATAGCTCGGCTAAAAAGGTTTGCCGAGATCATGTGAATCTGAACTCGGGGAAAAGGGTTTGATTATTCAGGCGATTGCCCCTGTCCCATTTGAAGGTTCCTTGATATTCAATGTAGCCTCCGCTTCAACCTGTTCGGCCTCTGGGATAGACTCCATCTTCGGATACAGCGTCCATAGTTTCTTGAGGTCGTTCTGCTCGAGTGTCAGCGGATCGAAGCAGATGACCATCGTGCCATTGGCGGCAACGAGAATGCCGTTGATCTCGTCCAGAGCGGCAATGACCTTGTTCATCTCATTCCAAAGTAATAGGTACTCGAGACCGTCCAGGAAGACTACGGGATGGCCAATCTTTGCATCAGCCTTTACAACCTTGACCATCTGGCTTAAGGATTTAGGTGAAATAATGTCCTTCCCCTTACAGCCGCTGAGCCAATAGCACTTCCGTCCCCTGACATTGAACTTCTCTGCCACATATTCGGGGTGAAGGCGGGTGATGCATATGCTGTTCTCATTTACCTTAGACAGGCTAGAGAATACCTTGAACCCTGACCGCGGATATCCTTCAACAAAGAGTGAGATCCGTGAAGTGTCGTGATTGACTGCCATTTTTTACATTCTCCTACTATTCTTGATAGTACCCTTTCCGCTTAGACCATATATAAATCCGATTTGAGCATGCTCTTTTTCCCATGACGCTCTTTTTCATCTCATATAACGATTTTGTCAGGACAAACTATTATTGTCATATCGCATTTGATGATTGTGAATCGCGGTTCCCGGAAGTCCTTCCTTACTGTTAGGGAAAGGGTGATCCTACACCTACTTGCCCAACACAAATACAGTCAGGACGCCGATGCTCCCAAGGTCGTAACCCAGGACGGGATCGCCTCCACCATTGAAGTGGGTCGGAACAACGTAGCCAAGATCGTGACGGTCATGGCAGAAGAGGGTATCGTGGACATCCAGAGCAAGCACGTCAAGGGATTGCCCTCAGTACGATTGATCTACTTTCTTACCCCAAAGGGGTTCGAGGAAGGAAAGAAGCTCAAGACCGCGATCGAATCCACCGTCGTCGATGTCATTGACCTTAAAGGCGAAAGCCATCAGGACGAGGTCGGTAGGATTGGGGTCTATCTTCCGAACCGTTACTCGCTCCTGGAGCAAGCCATGGGTGTTTCCCGGGGCAAGTTCGATTGTGCATCGTTCCATGAAGGGAAGGTGAAGGAGGAGCGCAGGTTCGTCGACTATTCGGACAAGAAGCCGGCCATCCGCACTTTCTTTGGAAGGGAACAAGAATTGGAAAAGCTGAACGGGCTTTTCAGCTCGCAGACGGTCAAAGCGGTCATGATATACGGCATTCCCGGAATCGGGAAGACCACATTATTGGCGAAGTTCACCCAGGACATTCGTGACAGAATCAACGTCTTCTGGTTCAAGGTCCATGAGTGGGTTGACTTCAAGGGTATGCTGAAGCCCTTGTCAGAGTTCCTTTCCCAGATCGGCCGCAAAAACCTGGAGAACTACCTCACTCAGACAGAGAGCCCGGTGCTAGGTGAGGTGTGCCACATCCTAGAGACGGACCTGCGGGGCTCGAACACGCTGCTGATATTCGATGATATGAACAAAGGCGACAAAGGGGTCAAAGAGCTGTTCGGGGCGATGCTCAGCTCGATCGAGGGCCTCCCAGGGATCTGGATGATCGGGTCGGCTAGGGAGATGCAATCCTTCTACGGGCGGAGCGCAGTTTTCCGTGGGTTGGTCCTGGAAATGCAGCTCGAAGGACTTGACCGGGACAGCAGCTACCTCATGATGCGGACCCGTGCACTACCCGAAGGGAACCTGGAATCTCTCTTCAACATCACCAATGGACATCCCCTGTTCCTCGAACTCATCGACGATCCGAAACTGGCCCTGGGCAAGAACATCCGCATGTTTATCGAACAGGAGGTCTTCTCGCGTCTGGACATCTCCGAACGGAGGATCGTGGGCATCGCTGCCATCTTCCGGTATCCAGTGATGATCGATGCCTTCTTCAGCATGGAGGAGGAGATCCAGAACGAGAGCCGAGGAATGAATGTCATCCTTGAACCGTCCGACTACACCATCTCCTATGAGACCGTTGACTCGCTGATCGGCAAGTCAATCCTTCATGAGTCGGTCGGACGCATGATTGGCATGCATGATCTAATGCGTGAGTTCGTCTATGCACGACTCACGCCTCGCCAGCGCAACATCTACCATAAGGCTGCGGCCAGGTTCTATCTTAAGGACAATTCGGCCCCGTCGTCGGTGGAGGCGCTCTACCATTGCCTTATGGCCAAGGAGTACACAATCGCGATCAACATCGCAGCGGGCAATGGGAGGGACATCATCAACCGTGGCTACTCGGTGCAGTTCAGTCCTTTATTGAAGACACTCCTGTTCAACGCCCCGAAAATCGAAGAGAGGGACCGAATGGAGATGCTGAGCCTCCAGGGTGAGATCATGGAGATCCAGGGGGAATGGGATGCAGCGATCTCGCGGTTCTCCGAGATCATTAGCATGGCCTCGTTCGAGATTGATGCTCGTTTAATGGCGGAGATGAACCGAAGGATCGGCATGATCAACCTGGGCCGATCCAAGCTGGACCAGGCTGAACACTACCTTGAATTGGCGCTGGACCTGGCCCGTAGGGCGGACGAGAAGCAAACGCTGGCTGATGTATACTATGGTCAAGCTGGAGTGAAGGAGAGACGGGGACGCTGGGAGGAAGCGTCAGAGAGCTTGAGTCACTCGATCGAGCTCTCGAAGATGACCGGGGATGACACCGGAATGGCGAAATCAATGTACGGGCTCGCCCAGGTCCTCGATAGCCAGCACCGTTTCGACGAATCGATCGTGATGAAGAAAGAAGTTCTCCGCATCCTAGAGCGCTTCGGCGACCTGGCCGTTATCTCGAAGGTGTGCACTAGCTTAGGGAACGACTTGAGGCAGAAGAACAAGTTTGAGGAAGCTAACGAATACCAGGAAAAGGCGGTCAAACTGGCCCGTCAGGTCGGCGACCTCAATACGCTCGGTTTTGCGTTGGCCAACTCAGCCGCAATCTGCATCGAGGAGGGCAATCTCCTTCGTGGGGAGGAAATGGTTGACGCCGCGACGGTGATATTCAAGAAGCTCAACGACCTTCTCATGCTGTCCACGCTGCACCTCTACCGTGGCTACATCTATGACAAGAAGAAGGAGTGGGAGTGGGCTAAGGTCGAGTTCAAGGCGAGCCTCGACATCATCCGGTCCATCGATATGCCGGTGCGGCTGAGCGAATGGCTGTTCCAGGTCGCTCAGGCATATATGGAGAACGACGAGGCCGAAGAGACGCTCAAGTTGCTTCAGGAAGCTTACAAAGTGGCCGAGAGCGTCGGTAACGAAAGGCTAATGAAGGAAACCTTGAGCAACATCGAACGGTTGTGCGCGGTTTCATAGCAGAACGGGGTATTTTGTTCAATTCATTTTTTTATACAAATCATTATCATATGAAAATGGGAGGAACGGAAGGGGTTTGGGGATTTTAAGATCACCACGGTCCAACGCCTGGGAGGGTCATGTTGCTGGCTTCCCACGGTCCAACGCCTGGGAGGGTCATGTTGCTGGCTTCCCACGGTCCAACGCCTGGGAGGGTCATGTTCTTTCCGTGGCTTCTTTCATTATGATAGTTTCTTGTGGATCTAACCTTCATTTTAACACCCAAGGACTTACTATAGTACAGCGTGGTTTTGTGAATATTAAAAGAGTCTTTGAGCATGCTACAGTTAATATTTTATATTATGAAGCCTAAAAATAACTATCCAGATAGCATAAAAAGGTCCCTCAGTCAGAAATATATCCTGTGACGATAATGCTGAAAAGCAATACAGTCGAATTCATATTCGGGAATTGATGTTCTAGGACGGACATGACTGTGCCGAACACGGAATTGAACCACATCGAAGGACTCGTATTCGATCTCGATGGTACGCTGATCCACAGCACAATCGATTTCTTGCTGATGAGGAATCGTACGTTCGAGAGAATGAAAGAGGCCGGCGTCCCAAATAGAGTTCTCGAAGACACCGAAAGTATTGCGTACAATTTGAGTGCCTCCTTTCGTTATCTGTCCGAAGTGAAATCAGCTGAAGCCGCTAGATCGTTGTGTTCCGATGTCAGCAAGATCATGAGCGAGATCGAGATGCTCAAGGTCTCCCAGACACAGGCGGTAATGGGGGCGGACAAAACGATTCACCACTTAATCGGCAAAGGCTATTCTGTGGCTGTCCTGACAAGAGGTTCGAGACGATATACCGAAGCAGCCTTGTTAGCCTCTGGCCTGGCGAAGTATTTTCAATATTCCGTTTGCAGGGATGACCATCCTGATGATGAAGCAAAACCGAACCCGATCTCCATGACCAGGACCGCATCTAAATTGGGTGTTACGAAGGAAAATTGCCTTCTGGTAGGTGACCATGCGATGGACCTCGAATGTGCACGGGCGGCAGGAACTGGTTTCATCGGTGTGCTTTCAGGTGCCACAGACCGAACGACCTGGAAGAAATTGGGTAATATCATGATCATACCAGACATAACGTACCTGCCGGACCTTCTAGACCATTAACAATTGTTGTGGAATAGGAATATTGATTTGCATAGCTGTCCTTCGATGCCTCATGAAAAACGTTAAAACAGAAAAGGCACCAGTCCCGGTTGGTCCATATTCTCAAGCAATCATAAGCGATAAAATGGTCTTCTGCTCCGGGCAATTGGGAATCGACCCGTCATCGGGAAAGCTGGTCACCACAAGCACCGCTGACGAGGCCAAACAGAGCCTAAGGAACATATGTTCTGTGCTTGAGGCTGCAGGTTCGTCGATGAACAAAGTGATCAAGGTCACGATATTCATGACCGACCTAGACCGATTTAAGGAGGTCAACACAATCTATGCCGACATTTTCAGTGAACCATTTCCGGCCAGGACCACTGTCGGGGTGACCCGGCTGCCGCTTGGGGCGACGGTCGAGATCGACGTTGTAGCTATGCTTTGATCAGGCCTTGGATTTCAAGACCTCTATCTTCTGCTCCAGGTTCTTCTGGCAGACCGGGCAGCATACATAATACTCCTTGTCCTCTTCCTTTACCTTAAAGGCGTCGTCCCGGATCTCCTTGTTGCAATAGGCGCAGGTCAGGACCACATTGACCTCGGGGTTAATGACCGCCCTCTGGTTCTCCTTGACGACGGAAATGATGTTTGTGAGCTCGTACTCGACGATCTCCGGTATCTCGGACAAGTTCATGACGAACTCGTTGATGAGATGTTGATGGGTGAACGTGACAACGATTAGGATGCGGCTGTTGCTTAGAATATAGGCCTTGCGTACATGCTCATCGCTGGCGAACCGGTCCGATACCTTTCGAATGTCAGCTGGCCTGGTCTTTATGTCCAGAACGACGCTGATGCCGCCGAGCTTCTCAGAATCGAGTTCGGCCTGATACCCCTTAATGACCCCCATGCTTTCCATGCTGTTGATCTTGCTGCTGACCGTCGGCACGCTGACCTTGACTTTCTCGGCAATCTGCCTAAAGGAGAGACGACCGTTTGATTGAAGAACCTTAAGAATCTTGATATCGGTTGCATCCAAGTTCATAACGCCCGAATTGCGTCATTAAATTTATAAGATTACCTGAGCAACACTCTTCCGTTCGAAATAGAATAATTGATATTATTAACTAACGATTTGACGTTTGATACGTTTCTGCGCTCTCAAACATACCAATCGTATATCGTTATCTAGTTGAACAATGGGCTATATGGTGTTAACGATGAATGAGGAAAAGACAGAAGATTCACCATCGGCCAAAACCAAAGGAAAGAGGACTGCCTCTTTCGGACTGACCGGCATGACCTGCGCAACCTGCGCCCAGACGATCTCCGAGAGCCTCTCAGGTTTGGAGGGCATCGAGCAAGCTAACGTGAACTTGGCCACAGAGAAGGCCACTGTCACCTACGACCCATCCAAGGTCAATATCGACGAGATGAAAAAGGCAGTGATCGACGCTGGATATGATGTAATAATTAATGAGGTTACACTTTCGATCGGGGGCATGACCTGCGCCACCTGCTCCTCGACCGTTGAGGAGGCGGTTCAGGAACTAGATGGTGTGCTCAGTGCCTCGGTAAACCTGGCGACCGAGAAACTAACGGTCCGTTACGATCCTCAACGGGTGCGCGTCCCCCAGATGAAGAAGGCCATCACAGACGCGGGATACGAGGTGCTGGAATCACAGGATTCTGACCAGGAGAAGGAGGTTCGGGCGAAAGAACTGCACCGCCAAAAGATCCTGCTTATCTCGGCGTTGGGGCTCGCCGTACCGATCATGGTCCTGATGCTTTTGATGCAGTTCACTTCGTTGGGACAGGTCAAATTCCTGATGGATTGGGGGAACCTGATCCTGTTCGCTGTCGCCACGCCGGTCCAGTTCGTCATCGGATACCAGTTCTTTTCCGGGACATACAAGGCACTGCGCAACAGGCGGGCGAACATGGATACGCTCATTGCTGTAGGGACCTCAGCGGCGTATTTCTACAGCGTAGCGGTCACATTCTTCCCCTCATCATTCATCAACAACAGCGTTTACTATGACACCTCGACAATGATCATCGCGCTGATACTGTTCGGCAAGTACCTGGAAGCAAAAGCGAAGAGCAGGACGTCAGAAGCCATACGGAGGCTTGTCGACCTGCAGGCTAAAACAGCTGTCATCATTCGTGACGGCGCCGAAGTACAGATTCAGGCCGATGATCTGGATGTCAGCGACATCATGGTGATCAGGCCGGGGGAGAAGATCCCCACCGACGGGACGGTCATTGAAGGTCAATCATCGGTCGACGAGTCGTTACTGACCGGTGAGAGCATGCCCGTGTCCAAGTCAGAGAACTCGGAGGTAATCGGCGGGACAATAAACAAGAATGGTTTACTAAAGGTCAGGGCCACCAAGGTGGGGAAGGACACAGCATTGGCCCAGATTGTTCGCCTCGTGGAGAATGCCCAGGCGTCCAAGGCCCCCATTCAAAGGCTGGCGGACCGGGTCGCAGGGGTCTTCGTCCCAACGGTAATATCGATCGCCCTGATCGCGTTCCTATTCTGGTTCTTCATCGGTTATAGTATGTTCAACGTGACTCAACCGCAGTTCATATTCTCCCTTACGGTGTTCATATCGGTGATGGTTATCGCCTGCCCATGCGCATTGGGTCTGGCAACGCCGACGGCGATCATGGTCGGGACAGGAAAGGGGGCCGAGAACGGCATTCTTATCAAGAGCAGCGAATCGTTGGAAACAGCCGGCAGCACCACAACCGTGGTCTTCGACAAGACAGGAACGCTGACCGAGGGGGAACCGCAGGTCACCGACACTGCCGTGTTCGGGATCGCGGAAGATGAGATGGTCAGACTGGCAGGGATAGCGGAAAAAGGTTCAGAACATCCCTTGGCCGAGGCGCTGGTCCGCAAGGCGAAGGAGAAGGCAGGAGAGCTACCTGACGCCGAATCCTTCGAGAACGTGCCAGGGATGGGCATCCGGGCACTGGTCGATGGCGAAGAAGTGCTCGTCGGCAGCCGGAGGCTCATGACATTGCATAAGATCGACGCGACGAAAGTTGACACCAAGGTGCTCGATTTCGAAGCTAGGGGAAGGACTGCGGTGATCGTGGCCTATCGTGGTGAAGCCGTTGGCGTAATCGCCATCGCGGACGTGGCCAAGAGTTCGGCAAAGGAAGCGGTCGAGGCACTCGGGAAGATGGGGATCGAGGTTTACATGATCACCGGGGATAACACTCGGACCGCCAGGGCGATCGGTGGGCAGCTAGGCATCACGAACGTATTGGCGGAAGTGCTTCCAGAGGACAAGGCGAAAGAAGTCTCCAAGCTCCAGGCGGAAGGCAAGGTCGTAATGATGGTGGGGGACGGAGTTAACGACGCCCCGGCACTGGCCCAGGCTGACATCGGCGTTGCCATCGGCTCTGGAACGGACGTGGCCATGGAAACCGGGGATGTCGTCCTGATCAAGGATGACCTAAAGGATGTCGTGGCTACGATCCAGCTGAGCAAGCAGACAATGAAGAAGATACGACAGAACCTGTTCTGGGCATTCGGGTATAATGTCGCCGGCATCCCCATTGCCGCTGGAGTATTGTTTCCATTGACTGGGGTCTTACTGAGCCCGATAATTGCGGCAGGGGCGATGGCCATGTCATCCGTTTCCGTCGTATCCAATGCCGCACTGCTGAAGAGATATACCCCTGAAATAAAAAGGATCAAGCAGGAGGAGGTGAAGAAAAATGGCTGAGGATGTGATATGCAAGATGCAGGTCGACGAGAAGACCGCCAAATGGAAGTCGGAATACAAGGGCAAGACATACTACTTCTGTGCACCTGGATGCAAGAAGAAGTTTGAAGCGAACCCGGAAAAGTACGCAACGAAATAGACCAAACATCTTACCTTTTTCTTGGTTTATCGATAAACGCAGTAATTCGTCCTTGGGATGACGAGACAGTGATCTGTCTTATGAATGAATAAAAGTTAAGGGGCGGGATGAATGCCCGCTTTGATCATTGAAGAAAGGCTATTGCTTCGGGTGTTGGTGCTCTTTCTCGGCCCGTTCTTTAATCATGCGTTCATTGGCAAAGGCTTCTGCCTTGTCATCGAACTGCATATTCCGGGGCAGCGCGAGCTTTGCGACGGCCGCTCCCTTCATTCCCACATCGAACAATGCAGGAGGAATGGTGATGCCATATCGGAGTGTCGTCCCAGTGAGCTTACCAGGGTTCATGATGTCCTGAGGATCGATGGTCTTCTTGATCTCACGGATATATTTGGCTCCGGTCCCGCGTAGCTGGTCCAGACTTGAGGCGAAGAATGCCCCGAAACCAGTGAGCGGACGCCCACCGAACTCGAAGGAGTAGTCGCCTAATTTCTTGTTGAACCCATAGACCGTCATCTGGAGCATGTCGCTAGGGTCGAAAACGTAGTATGGCATGAATACCACTGTGTTGCGGTCCGCCATATTGCCGATGATGGCTCCTGTAAGTTTCATGTCGTGCATCATCTCGTGACATTTGATCGCAAACGTCTCGAAGTCCTTCACCGGGATCACTACCTCGGCGGGGATTGAACTGAGCCCCACCATGTTGCAACGGTGCTCATATGATCGCTCATCGAACTCGTGCTGGGCCGTTGCATCATCGGCCTTTCTGCCGCCATACTTGGCTGCGATCGCATCGATGATCGCCTCCTCGTGTGCTACGGTCTCCTTGTCCCCTTCGAGGACTATGTTTAGAGCGGTGGTGACCTCGGTGACATGCCTTCCGATCTTCTTTAACATTTCAAAGTGTTCTTCGTTGGCGAAGGAAATGCTCATCGGTGCCACGCGCTTGTGCGCGATCTCGAAAAGGGGCTTTCCCAATGATGGCAAGTCCTTGAAGAAATAGGTGAGCGGTCTCATTACCTCGGCAGGTACGAGTTTGAAAGTAACGTTCGATATGAGCGCCAAGGTTCCCTCGGCCCCGCATATCAAGCGGTTCAGATTGTACCCGGTCATATTATCGATGACCTTCTCGAAGCCGGTATTGACGATGGTGCCATCGGGCATGACGACCTCCATGCTCCTGATGTTGTCGGCGGCCGCACCATATTTGTAAGAACCGAATCCTGAGCCGCCGGTCGATATCCATCCGCCTAGAGTGGCGCTAGGGGCACTGCTTGGGTATGAACCGAGGAGAAGGCCCTTCTCCAAACAAGCGTCGTACACCTTCTTCCAGGTGCAACCAGCCTGAGCTGTTACAGTCAGGTTAGTCTCGTCGATCTTGAGGATATTGTTCATGGCCCCGGTGAAATCGATAAGTATCCCGGCAAAGACTGGAACGGAACCAGCTAGACCCCATGTAGATCCTCCCCTGGGAGTGATCGGGATCTCTTCTTCGATCGCAATCTTAACGATCTTTTGCAGATCCTCGGTAGAGGTCGGCCTGACGACGACGTCCGGTATATTCTTGAAGGCAAACTGAACAATGTTCGGCAACGGGGCCAGATCATGGCTGTAAAGCAACCGCTCCATCTTGCTGGTGTTCACGTTCGCCTTTCCTATGGCATCCTCCAATTTAGCTACAACGTTCTGGAGGTTCTTGGGTATGTGCTCAGCGGCTTCCATAATCGAAACCCTCGAAGATAATATAAACGAGATTGTAACCCCGAAGCATATCAACATATTAAAAATCTATCTAGTGCAATGGCTAGGCAAAAAGTATAGGACTGTTAAGTAGATTTTCTTCCCTACATTTTCGTTATTAAGAAAAGGAAAAGGGCGACCCGGGGTTTACGAGGCCGCTGGGTACTTCGCCCGCCGGTCAGAATGAGTCGATCTGCAGATGAACTCGATTCTGGTTCCTGGACGCTCTGTATCGCAGGGTTAGGAAGCTTCCGTTAGGATGAGTCCTTTTCCCATGAGCGAATCCATGCACCGATTCAGGACCTGCAGGCCCCGACCGATAACACAGACCCGGCTCTCACCGGAACAGAGACAGATTCCATGGGCATCGTCCACAAACGATGCAGGCACCTTTCTGTTTTCCCTAGATGCATTCCGCCTCCGGGCCTAGACATTACTAGTCATTGAGGACTATTATTAATCTTCGGCTGCTCAGGATTCATTCGTAAGTTGAGGTTACGTGGTCGCTTTCTTTTTCACCATCGATAGGATAGGCATTACCTACGGTGTCATTTTACGATCTTATTGCCATCTCGAAAACCGAGGGAATATGCCCGGAGATTACGGGGCGGACCGGATTTCGACGACATGCGGAGGTCATTCCACAAAATGACCTTCCCCTCAGGCGGCCGTGTTCCCTTTCTGCCTGCCGGTCGCCCTGTTCAGCCTGAACAGGACCATCCTGCATGAGCAGGTACGCGTCTGGAAACGAGTAATACTCGCATCCTTGCCTTGTTCTATGACGGACCGTGGTCCCAGCCACGAAAGGGATCAGGATCGAGCAGAAGGGCCGCGCCCTAACTGAACTTGTCCTGTCCGGATCCGCATTCCGCCTCCGGGCATTGGTTATTTAGTGATTGTAAGTATAAGAATATTAGGATTAATCCAGACGGCCCACTAATGCATTATCCAGCGCACGAGCGATGGACAGGAATAAATCGATGCATCGTCGTGGTAGGAAAAGGGTTCCACTATTGCTACATGGTTCAGGAACGATCATGATTGCTCGATCTAACTCTTGGTGCGTAGTCCATGGAGCTCGCTGTGACATTCTTTGACCTTTTCGTTCGATCTGCTCCATCTTCTCCTCGCACTTCGACCTGATACGGTCCAACTCCTCTTTGGTGATCTTGCGTCTCTTGAATTGGGCCTCTGCCTCATCGATCTCGGTCCGGTACTCCCCCCTGATCGCGTTCAGTTCTTTGATCCGGTGCTCTAATTTTTCCGCCTTTGGGTCTGCCACGATCATTCACCATACCAGTATTGTGATTGATAGGGATATCATGAATATTAATCATTTTCCAGCGCATCAGTACCTCGACACAGACCTTCAAGCAAGCCAGCCAAGGTCGGAATGGACGACTCCTCGATACGGTACAGATGGGAACGGCAGGAACAATCCGAGGAGCCGAACCTTGGGATCGGTTCAGAACCTTCGAGTGAGGATAACAACCTGCCGAGAGAGCATTCCATTTCATGACCCCCTGGAATCAGGAAGGCGCAGACCGGTTCCCCTTTCTGAAGTAAATAGTCGATATGCCAACGCAGCTTCTTTTCCCGGGAGAAGTGACGTCCCACACGGCTCCGGTAGCCAGCCATAGCGGACCCACAATAGGCGTATGTGCCGGACCGGAACATGATCTGACCGAGCTTGCCTACGGAGATCAGGTGATTTTGTTCGAGCGAAACGATGAGCACGTAGGTCCCTCGTTCCTCGGATGGGGCTCCCTGATCTGGCAATTTCCATTCACCTGGTCGGCTCAAGCCTCTTTGCCAGGGAGACCATGCGCTCACCCAATGCCCTGGCCTCCTTCAATCCTTTCTCGTCCGATCTGGCTGCCCCAAGTTCCCGGGCATAGGAATGGGCGAATGCCTTGGGGGGCAATATCATTCCCTGGATGGTCATGTAATCCATCAGGGCGGCGGTGGTGAACTCGTGCCCCGCGCGCCCGCCGACGGCGATGACGCCGCCAACCTTACCCTCCAGCTTCTTTCCTAGTTTGGAGAGCAGATAGGTCCGATCGATGAACGCTTTGGTCTGGGAGGTCATCTGACCGAAATAGATGGGCGTTCCGATGATCACGCCGTCGGCCGCTATCATCTTGGGATAGATGGCCTGCATATCGTCATCGATGATGCATTTTCCATTACGGCCGCATTCGGTGCATGCCAGGCAACCCTTGATCTGCTTTCCTGACAGCGCCACGAACTCGATCTCAGCGCCCTTCTGCTTGGCGCCTTCCAGCGCCTCCCTGACCAAGACCTCCGTGTTGCCGTCGACCCTGGGACTCCCCGAGATACCGATTATCTTCATGATCAACCCTGGGGAGTATTCTGTTATCGAAGTATTAACGATATCCGCCTGAGAACATAACGATCAATGATTGAGGGTGTCCCTCGCCTTCACCTCGCACTCGGTCATGATACGGATGAGCGTGCTACCCTTCATCCTCGAACCGGTGATGCGCGAGATGTCGCCAAGCCTACGGCCATAGACCTCTATGTTGGCTATCTTTTTGCCATACTCCTCGAACGGGACCTTGACTCTCAGACCGTCCAGGTGCAGGACAATCGGTGCCGGCCGGAGCGATTCCCGGACCGCCTCGATCTCCTCCAGACGCTCCTTGATCTCGGAGGGGTGGACGAACAACGGGTCCTCATCGATCTCCTTCCTGCGTTTGCCGATGGTCATGTCGACCGCGGTCGAGACCTCCTCCAGCTTCTCTATCTCCTCGGCTCTTCGCATCCTCTCTACCTTCCGGCCTACGCCGGAGACGAGCGCCTCGCAGTTCGGCAGTTCCGGGATGTCCGGACCGCAGACCACGGTGACCGGGACGGAGACGTCCTGGAAAAGCCTGACCTTGTCATGTATGATGCAATCCTTGAAGTTACCCAGTACGAACACGGCAGCATCGTACTCGTCGATGATGGCCTTCTCGTCCGCAGATATTTGCGCGGTGGCCCTCCCCTTTCCTCGGGCCAGGCCCATCACGACGGTGATGGCGCCGTAACGGCGGAGCTGTTCCGCGATGTCGCATATCGGGTGGGGCATGTGGTGCCTTCCGAGCGTCGGTCCAACGACGGCGATCTCGGTGCCGGCCAGCGGGACGTCGACCAACTTCGCGCCCAGTTCCCGTGATTTCGCCTCGATGATGGGTTGGTCCTCTTCCGGGATGGCCATGGTCACTGTGATCATTACCTGGATCGTGGTCTTCTGGATGACGAAACCGCCGATGTCCTCAATAAGCTCATAGAGCTCGTTAATGCGGTAGACACCTCCATCGAAAAGAAGTACCTTGTACATCAGGACACCTCCATCTCTTTCTGCGTCGCCATTCCCAATGCTATCTGCTCTGGTGTGAGCGTCCTTTCGGTGGCGGTGATGGTCATGGCCGTTTCAGACGCCACCTCGTGCCTGACCTTGAAACCCTCTGGCAAGTATCCTCCAGACCGCATCCAGCAACTTCTTCTTCAGCTCCTCTTCGGGATCCAGCTTCAGTGACACGATGTCCTTGGCGGTCGGTCCCTTTGGCGAGGACCTCCAGCCTGGTGACCTGCTCGATGCTCTCCCTGCCGAACGTCCTCCACAGCAGCGACAGCAGGCGCGGGGCGAAGTTCTCATCATTGATGGCCAGGAACGTCCCGCCCTCCTTCTCCTCGATCGTGGCGATCTCCGAGACCATCCGCGAACCTCCGGCTTTCCTGGTGCGGATGGAGATAATGAAGAGCGGCTCGGCCGGACGGATGATCATCTTCACCTTTTCGATGGAGGTCGTGATGCCCATGTCGACCAGCGTCCGCTCCAGCAGTGGGCGAATAGCTGTCATTCGCGAAGCTTTCCGGTCCCTCCACCGATGATGTCCATCTCAATGTCCCTCTATCGAATCCTGACGACAGCAGGGCCGCCCCGGCGGCCCCGATATACTGGGAGTTTGGGGGCACGATGGGGCTTCTGCCCAAGCGTGTCCTCCATGGCCCTTACCATGCCGCTGATCAGTGATGTGCCGCCCACCTGGATCACCGGATAGCGCACATCGATCTCCTGCAACTGCTGCTCGAATATCTGCTCGGCTACCGAATGGCATGCGGCGGCGCCACGTCCTCCATGGACGACCCGCCGGCGAGCGAGGTCGACCAGGTCCTGGGTGCCGAACACCGAGCAGTACGAGTTCATCGGTACGTTTCTTGTAGTTGCCCTTGTCCGCCATCGTTCCCAGTTCAGTGATCTCTACATGGCAGACGTTTCGCCACTATCTCCATGAAACGGCCGGAGGCGCCAGCGCAGATGCCGCCCATGGTGAAATTGTCCGGTATGCCGTCCCGGACCGTAATGGCCTTGTTGTCCATGCCGCCGATGTCGATGATCGTCGCCTCTCCCTTCTGCCGGTCGGCCAGCCACACCGCGCCCTTCGAGTTCGCGTCAGTTCCTCCTGCACCAGCTTGGCGTTGAACTTCTTGCCCAGGGTGAACCGGCCGTAGCCTGTGGTGCCGATGGCCTCCAACTGTTCGCGCTTGACGCCTGCCTCTTAAGCGCGTTATCCAGGGCAGTCTCGGCCGAGATGATGACATCGTTGGTGGGCAGCCAGAACTTGCCCGATGATCTCGTTGTCGCGCATGACCATGGCCTTGGTGGTGGACGACCCAGAGTCTAGGCCGGCGGTGAGGCCGACCTGGCGTTCCCGGGCCAACAGCTCCTTCCTCTCGACGATGGTGACCAGTGCTTCCATCCTGGTGAACATCTGGGCGGACTTGGTCCTCTCGGTGAACGAGTAGGTGACGACCGGCAGCCGAGTGTGTTCCTGGATATACTTCCTCAGCTCCGTTCGCACAAGCGCTGCCTCGGCACAACGGAAGCAGGATGCGATGAAGACCGCATCGGCGTCATAGTGGCCCTCGGCCACGTTGACCGCTCGTGCGATCATCAATTTCAATTGAGGAGAGACTGGATTGAATCCGAACTTGTCTACGGCCGAGTTAATGTCTTCCAGGTCAATATCGGGATAGACCATTTTCCCGCCGACCGCCTCGAGCTGCGCGTTCTATCTCCGATTGTACCCCAGAATATTCGGTCCCGCAGGACAACTGTGCGATCTTGATCATTTCTTTAGTCCCTCCAGGAATTCCTTGACCTTCTTGACCACGACCTTAGCTTCCTCATCGTTGGCCGGGTAATCCAGTTCCAGCAGCGGGATCTTCCTCTTCCGCACCAGCAGCTTGACCATCTCGTTGGTGCGGGCACAACCGACGCAGCCGAACGAGTATGGCGCATCCTCCATGAATATCGCCGCCTCCGCTTCATCGATTAGCGGTCCATAGACGGCCAATCGGCCGCGTATTCCTGATGGGACCTCTATCCCAGCATATTTCAGGCCTTTCTTGACGTCCTCGACCGTAACGTTCAGCGGCGGGGACTCGATCTCCTTGGAGTCGACTTTCTCCTTCAGCGCCTCCATGATGCTGAGCGGCTGGTGGCCGAAACGTTCCACGAGATCGAAAAGTATCAAGCTGTTTGGAGGGACTATGAAAACCTTCATTGTTGACACACCTCGTCGCAAATCTTCTTCAGTTCCGAGACCGGGAGCTTCTTCCGTTTCGGGACCTCGCATACCTTGCCGCCCTTTTCGGCGCAGTCCAGGCCTGCCTCGAACATTGGCAGGTCCTTCCACTCCTTCTCTAATTGGTTGAAGCCCGGTCTTGAACCGTGCTCGGCGCGGCATCTCCTGCTATCGCCGATGGGGAATCCCCGCACCTTCGAGAATATCCGGTTCGGGTCCAGTTTCCTGACATCTGCCAGGACTTTAGCGACCACATTGGGATCTCCCTGGATCATGACCCCAAAACAGGTTTCCTTGATCTGGATATCAACGGACATGGCGTGGATGAAGCGGGTGATCTGATCGGGTGTGATGGAAGAGCTGGGTGCGATGACGATATATCTTGTCTCACTGTTCTGTGACGTTCTTCTTCACCTTCTTCTTCGCCGATGGCCTCTTCCCTTCTTTGTCCGCCGCCGGCTTCGCCCGGACCTTCTTGACCTTAGCAGGTTCCGGTCTGGCAACCTGGCGGACATAGACTATGTCCCCGTCCTTGAGATCGGACATCAATGCGTTCAGATCGGAGACGACGGAACCGGACATATTGGTCCCGTGGTCCTCTTCCCCGGTTGGGCCGAACTCGTTGCTGGTTTCCAGCCTGATTCCGATCAGGCCGCGGTTAGGCCTGGCCATGTTGGTGACGCCGATCTCTCCCCGAGCCACACCTTTTTCCGGGACGAATATGTTCTCAGGGATCAGACCGGAGGCGATCGCTGCGTTCCCTTCGAAGGTGACCAAGGGCATGCCCTCGAACGTGAAGTGCACCTTCATGGTCCCAATCGGCTTATGGTCAAGACCGGTCATCTTTCGGATGTAATGGAAGGTTATCGGGGCCACATCGTCCGCCAGGGTGATCTCCCTTATCCGATCGGACCTGGCCCCGAACGTCTCGATCTCAGGGGAACTGATAGCATCCATGGTGAGCTCAGGCTCCTGTTCCACCACTATGCTGTCGTCAGCCGCTTCCCCGGTCCGTTTCTGTTTCAGACCCTTCGATTCCAGGAAGACCTTGGCCCCGCTCTGTGACATGCCGATGGTCATTATCCGGACGGGATCGGAGACCATAGTGACCGCCGAATGATCTGGTACCAAATGGATGAGCTGCCCTCCTGCCACAACCATCCCAACCGTATTATGGTTGGGATTGACCTGCCGGCGGAGCTTGTAGATGTAGAGACGCCCGGTCCCGCCGCCGTTGTGCCTAACGGTGACCATGTCCGGGCGCCTGATGTCGTTGGCCTCTTGTATCAATGATACGTCCATGTTGGTCGAGCAGGACGTATAGGCAGCGGTCCTCTCGGTGAGCTTCATCGTGCCGTCGGTTACCGTGACCAGGAAATGCTCGCAGCTAACCGATGATCGTGGATCGAGCTTGACCTTGACGTAGCTCTCGATGCTCATCCCGTCCTCCAGCTTCGTGGTCAGGTCGGATGTTGCGTAGGCATCCTTGGAGCTCATCTCGAAGACGATGGGGTCAACCTTGAGCACCTTGTCCTGCTCCTTGAGCGTAGCAAGGACGTGTCGGCCCCTGGTGATGTGACCGATGGTCCCTCCGGCGAGGCCGTATTCGCCTTCGTGGTCAGCAGTGGCGAACATCATGTAAGTGGTGTTGGCATCAAAACCGCCTAGGGACAGGAACGCCTCATACCTGGAATACTTGGCGGTGCCCCGGATGGCCGTTAACTTCGTGGGGAACGAACCGATGGCGATTACCTTGGAGGTGGCCCAGCGGACCGATTTATCGGCGATCATCGAGTACGCATCCTTCCAGGTTCTGGCGGCGTCGGACCCGTTCAGCTTAAGGACGAATGCCCCTTTTGTGGTGGTAAACTTGAATTCGTCTGTCTCCTTTCTGACCTTGTCCATCGGCCGGACGGCCGCCACCATGGTACCGGGGGTGTAAGGCTCTCCCACGATCACGTCGCCGATGGTGGCCCCTTCCCTTGCGTCAACCGGCCTGCCATTAACCGTTATTTTCATCTGGTCCTCCCATGTGATGTTATGGAGCGTTAATAATGCTTTTCTCCGAGCCCATCATCGCGACCGTGGCATTCTGCATCAGTGATTCCAATCAGACACTGATGATCGGGTATATTCGACCTGCATTTACGGCCTTTCGCCTCTACAAGTGTTTTATACGGTTCGGATTCCTTTCCGTTCGCATGGACAGAGAAGCGATCATTAAGCAGGTGGAAGAGACGCTCCGCGCGATCCCTGGCGTGATTGACGTCTGGTTCCTGGACTATGAACATAGATCGCGGCTCGAATCCATAGAAAGACAGGCCGAGGCGAACGGTGCCTGCGGAGGGCTGATGCCGTTCGTCAACCGTGGTGTATGGGCCTCGATGAGCCGACAGGTGGTCGTGATCATCGTCATTGGATCATCGATAACTCTCATTGGCGACCAGTTCAACATCGTCTACATCGAGGATCAGAACAAGCAGGTCATCGGCGAGTATCTTACACCGCAGCGTCAAGCGGAGTTCAAAGATCGGGATGATGTATGCCGCATAGGTCCAGACTTCATTATCTACAACGACCGTATGCCAGTAGGTGAGCCGTATTTCGTCCTCCCGGAATTGGAGTTCCATTTTCTGGATGGGATCAAGAACGTAGAGGATGTAACCTCGGGCAGCATATCCACCATGGCCGACGATTGGATCCGGTTCGAGCTCGGCTATACCGAGACCAAACACTGGACCCATGTGATCGGCTTCAATGTCCGCGAGGATTGATCAAAGGTGCTTCTTCACCTTGGAAACTATCTCGTCCAGCTTGGACTGTGAGATCGTGGAACCTCGGATCACACCAGTTATTATCTCGACGATCTCTCCCTTGGTGCCGATGTTCTCAATCTTGGGCATGACATAGCGGGTCTTCGACCCCTATGCGTGCGAAGTCCTCAAAATCGACGGGCGCCTGGCAGACGACGACCGCCGGCAAGTCCACGTTCCGGAGGATGAGCCGGGCCTTATAGATGATATGAGCCTTGACGTTGCCCAGATGAATCAGGGCGACCTTGAACTGCTGTATCCTCTTGATCTCGATGTCGTCCAGACCGAAGATGGAACCGGTGGATGCATCGGGAGCGTCGACCGGAACTCCGGAACCAGCGTTGACGACGATGACACTGGTATCGATACCTTCCTCTCTCAGCTCATATGTTATCTCACAGACCGGCTTAGTGATGTGGCGTTTCCCTGGGCCCATGGCCACGGCTACCACTTGCCTGCCGCTTTCCGAAATGGTGGCCTTCTGGGCCAGGCTACCGCCCACGCCCGATCCCCGGGCTTCGCGGCATTCCACAAAACGGGTCTTCCGACCTATGCTCTCCTTCACTGTTTGACCTCGCACGTCACTTGCTCGGGTTCTCCAATAAGGTCTGCTTCAGTGAGGTTCGCCACCACATCCTTCGGATCTCCAAGGGCAATGAGCTTTCCGCCTTTCATTAGGGCCACACGGTCGCAGCAGTCTATCACGAAGTCCATATCGTGACTGACAATCATAAATGTCTCCCCCAGTTCCTTTCGCGCGTTCAGGATGGATTTGGCGACGGATATCTTGGTGATCGGGTCCATGGTCCCTGTCGGCTCGTCCAATATGACGAAACGCGGTTCGGTTATTAAGACCCGGGCCATCGCCACCCTCTGCTTTTCGCCCACGCTCAGAGTCTCTGGATATGCGTATAATATGCGTTCTATGTCCTTTTGCGGGAATCCCACACCGCCCAAGACTTGGATGGCTTTCATTTTGGCCAGTTCAGCTGGCATCTTCATACCGATGCAAACGGTCAAGTTCTGCAGGATAGTGTTGAACGGGTAAAGGCTGTACTCCTGGTGCAGCTCCCGATGTATGGCGTTGCCCTGCCTCGGCCGTGATTCGCCCATTTCCGACATATCTATCCAGTCATCACCGATGCGGACCTCACGGAAAGGCCTGTGGCAGGTGTAGTCCGGATATCATGTTGGACATGGTGGTTTTGCCAGCCCCGCTCAGGCCGACTAAACCAAAGATTTCCTTTTCCTTCACGTCGAACGAAACGCCATCCACAGCCGCTTCACAACGCCAACGAACCATCGAATAAAATATTTCTCGCAGCATCGAAACACATTTATGATAGGTTGCACAACCGGCACCGCTCATATCGGCAGGCTTCTCGGTAAAAACCGACCTCCAAATTCCTTTACTACATCCTCCGGGCGGACCTCGACGTCATTTCTC
>CAVWKV010000133.1:0-10687 GCA_963755265.1 uncultured Methanomassiliicoccales archaeon
GCTTTATTAGTTACCCGGTCTGTTACCATATTTGTTACCACATGTTTCATCCAGAGCGAGATTTAAAGTTCGTTATCCTCGAACTCTTGACAGATGAAGGCCGATCTATCAGCTCTTTGTCACGAGAACTGGAGAAAGAAGGCTACGACATTCACAGATTGATACTTACCGGTTATCTGCGTGCTTTGGCCGACCAACATGTACTAAAGGAAAAGGATGTACCGCCAGCTAAGATCTATGTGCCGATAAAGGGACGCCAAAAGGACATCTATGATGTGGTGAACGAAGCTGCCCATAACCTGGCCGAAGGAAGAAGGGCAGAAGAGTTGAGCCTGTATGCAATGTGGCGCCTTTTCAAACGGCCCATTTTTGCGGAAGAGCTAGTCAGGGCCGGGATCTCCGGGGAAACATTGGGAAGAGTGGCGACCCAGGAAGAACGTCAAGAAGCAAAGAAGATTCTGACCCGTTCGGGATTCAAGATTCCAGACAGCAGTCGTGCTTACGTACCAGAGGCAAACGACCTCGGGGCTGATTATCAGACCTTGATCGAGACAATTATTGCAGCACAGCTTGACATTTCTTATCTAGTAAGGGAGACCAAGCAAACGAAGCTGGTATGATGTTGTGATATGATGTATCGTTATCAATTGTTGATGATTTCTGCATTGCTGGCTTGCATCAACTTGGGAATGGAACAAAAGTTATAATCACTGCCACAATACCCCATACTATGTCGCTTAACGACCTGGTATTCGATCTAAAAGGGTACCCAGGCATAACGAGGAAGAAGGCCATATCCAGCGTGATCAACTTTTTCCCCAAGGTCTCATCCTCCAAGGTATTGGCCTCATATGGCGAGGACGCAGCTGTGCTGGAGCATAACGGTGAGGCCATGTTATTAGCGGCAGACGGGATAATGCAACCATTGATGAAGGCAAATCCGTTCTTCGCTGGATATTATGCCGTCCTTGTCAACCTTAATGACATCTCCGCCATGGGCGGGGTTCCGCTGGCCATGCTGGATGTTCTTTCGGTAAAAGAAGAGAAGACATGCACGAACGTCATGCGCGGAATGGAGAACGCAGTCAAAAAGTTCGGCGTGCCGATAGTGGGTGGTCACACGCATCCAGATTGCACCTACAACGCGATCGACGTGGCGATCATCGGGACCGCCAACCTTGACGAGGTCGTATATTCCCATACTGCGCAGGTGGGAGACGATATCATCATGGCCATGGACCTGGATGGATTCTATCCTGAGGGTTTGGACTATGCGTGGGACACCACTTCCAAGAAGGATTCCACGGTCGCCCGGCGTCAGATGCTCATAATGAACAAGATCGCCAAGAAGAAGATGCTGCGATCCGGGAAGGACATCAGCAACCCCGGTTCGCTAGGGACGCTCGGCATGCTTTTGGAAACGAGTGGGAAAGGTGCGCTGGTCAATATCAACAAGATCCCTACGCCAAAAGGGGTTGATTTCTCGCAATGGCTCAAATCCTACCAAGGGGCAGGATTCGTCATCACCTGCGACCCGAAGTATTCGGAGCGTATCATCGACCAGTTCGACACTGTCAGCATCACCGGCGCGGTGGTTGGGGACGTAGACGGAACGAACGTTTTCAAAGTAACAGACGGCGATGATACGGAGACATTTTTCGACCTGAACTTCGAGTCCATCACTGGGTGCAAGCCCACCTCGACCGTTGGCTGGGAAGAGATCAATCTTGGCAAGTAAGGAAAAGGTGCTAGGCCACAAGGGTGGCCGCTCAGTTTGGCATAGGTGGTCCAACCGCTAACTCAGCCCCGCTCCCCTTCGAGCGTAGGTAGTCCACGGTTAGGCTGTTCCCGTCAGGGCCTGACCCGTTCCCCGTGATCAGAGCAAGGAGCGCAACCCTCCAGCTGCGCCACGAAGCTGCCACCGACCCCGTAGGACAGAGCCTCAACATCAACGGTTGGGCCTATGCCTCCCCGGATACGACGCCCCTCGTTGTCACCCCCGCTTATCGACGATTTCGGTGTAAAAGGACACGCCGAGCGTCCCGGTCTAGCCTAGCGCCCCCAATTAAGCATACAAGCTATTTAAACGCAATGGAATCGCTGGCACAACGAAAAGGCAGTGATGTAGATAGAACTCTTGAGCAATCCGCATAGAACGCCGGTCATGGAAAATTAGTAAAAGCCCCTGGCAACAATATGATGTCCCGTGAGCGAAATAAAAACGCTTCCCCTGAAGAAACCCGATTGGTTGAGGACCACTGCGGCCATCGACGGGGATTTCGATAAGGTTCGAGAAGTGACCAGAAAGCATTCTCTGCATACCGTGTGCGATGCTTCGCACTGTCCTAACATCCGGGAGTGCTGGTCGGAAAGGAGCGCTACATTCATGATCTTGGGGACCGTTTGCACCAGGAACTGCAGGTTCTGCGCAGTTGATCATGGGGTCCCCAAGGGAATGACGGACCAAACAGAGCCGGGAAGGGTCTCGGAGGCCGTCAGGGAGCTCGGTCTGAGGTATGTCGTCATCACAAGTGTCACCCGGGACGACCTAAACGATGGCGGCGCTTCTATATTCGCGGAAACGGTCAAAGCGATACATTCCGAATCGGAATGCAAGGTCGAATTGTTGATACCAGACCTATCTGGGAATAGTGAAGCGATCAGAACGATCGGCGATTCTGCCCCTGAAGTGATAGGGCACAATATCGAGACTGTGGAACGACTGCAGAAGCAGGTCAGGGACCATAGGTCATCGTATGGCAGGTCGCTGTCTATGTTGGCAGATTTTAATAGATCGTATCCAAATATGACAACAAAGAGTTCCATAATGCTAGGGTTAGGGGAAACGCTTCCTGAGGTGTTACGTACCATGTCCGATCTGCGGGGTGCAGGGGTGGAGGCAATTGCGATAGGACAATACTTGAAACCCTTTGGGGGTAATCTTCCAATCACCGAATACATAGCACCGGAAAAGTTCAAGATGTTGGAAGCGGAAGCCCATAACATGGGGTTCCGATACATCGCTAGCGGGCCGTTCGTCCGCACATCTTACAAGGCTCAGAGGATACTAGGACAGATTGGAGGCGCATGAAATGTTGATCGATGATTTCAACCCACTGGAAGGGAAGATGTTACAAATATTGAAGACCGACGGAACCGTTGTGAGCGAGCTAGAGTCGAAGCTCGACGATACTGTCCTTATTCAGGCATACAAGATCATGGTCCTGACCCGAGTAGCGGACGAAAAGGCGGTCAAGCTCCAGAGGCAGGGCCGGTTTGGTGCATACCCGCCATGCAAAGGTCAGGAAGCGGCACAGATCGGACCGGCAATGGCCATGCGGAAGGATGATTGGTTCGTGTGGTCGTTCCGCGAGCTTGCCGGCCTTCTATACCATCAGGTCCCGCTCATAAATCAGTATCTTTATTGGATGGGAAACGAGATGGGTAGCCATTATCCCGAGGATGTACGAGCTTTACCCTCGTCTGTCCCGGTCGGTTCCCAACTTTCCCATGCCGTCGGGATATCCTATGCAGCGAGGCTTCGTGGCGAGGACACGGTATCTGTTGCGTTCTTTGGCGATGGGGGTAGTTCCGAGGGTGATTTCCACGAGGCGGCGAACTTCGCCGGAGTGTACCAATCTCCGGTTGTGTTCGTATGCCAGAACAACCAGTACGCTATCTCATATCCGCGTAAGTCCCAGACACGGAGCCCCACATTGGCGCAGAAGGCGATCTCCTACGGTTTTCCCGGGATCCTTGTTGATGGGAATGATGTCCTGGCCATGTATGCCGCGGCGAAGGAGGCGGTGGACAGGGCGCGCAGTGGTCAGGGCCCAACACTCATTGAGGCCTATACATACCGCCTGGGCGACCACACCACGTCCGACGACGCCACCAGATATCGGCTCGAGTCGGAACTGGCGGAATGGATGCAGAAGGACCCGCTGGACCGGTTCAACCGGTATCTCGAGACCAAGGGCATTTGGAACGATGATCTGGAGAACGCGGCTGTGAAAGAAGCGCAGGACCTGGTCGAGAAGGCAGTGTCTGAGGCCGAGAATTATCCGCGACCAAGCGTGGAGGATGTATTCCAGTACACTTACAGCGAGATGTCTCCCGACCTTATCGAACAGATGGAGAAGATCAAGGCGGAACAGTCTGCCCGGAAGGAGGTGTGAACTTGGCCTCAATGAACATGGTGCAAGCCATCAACTCGGCCTTGGCCTTGGAGATGGAGAGGGATCCATCCGTCGTTGCTTTGGGCGAGGACATCGGTCTTGACGGAGGGGTGTTCCGTGTGACCGACGGTCTGCAGAAGAGGTTCGGTCCTGGGCGGGTGATCGATACACCATTGGCGGAAGGGGGCATCATCGGCATGGCCATAGGAATGGCGATCAATGGCCTTAGGCCGGTGGCGGAGATCCAATTCATGGGGTTCTCCTACCTGACCATGAACCAGCTCATCTCTCACGCCTCCAGGATGAGGAATCGGACCAGGGGCCGGCTGACCGTTCCAATGGTCATGCGCATGCCCTATGGTGCCGGTGTGAAGGCCCTGGAGCATCATTCCGAGAGCACAGAGTCCCTCTACGTGCAGATCCCCGGTCTGAAGGTCGTCGTTCCGTCGACACCGCTGGAGGCGAAAGGATTGCTTACAGCTTCGATCAGGGACCCAGATCCGGTCATCTTCCTTGAGCCGACCCGCAGTTACCGGATGCTAAAGGAAGAAGTCCCGGATGGAGAGTATCTCCTTCCCATCGGGAAAGCGAGGGTTGTCCAGGAAGGCAAGGACATCACCATCATCGGATGGGGTGCCATGATGGTCCAAATCCAGAAGGCGGTAGATGAGGCGGCAAAGAAGGGGATATCCTGCGAGGTCATTGATATGCGTACGCTCTCGCCAATGGACTCCGCATCGGTGGTCGAATCGGTGAAACGGACCGGACGAGCTGTTGTGGTGCAGGAGGCGCCCAAGACATGTGGGGTCGGGGCGGAGATCGTCGCAAGGATAAACGAGAAGGCGCTCCTTTCACTACAAGCTCCGGTCGTCAGGGTCGCTGGCCCTGACATCATCGTACCGTTGCCCAAGGGCGAGGATTACTATTATGTCTCATCCGATAGGATATTGACCGAGATAGAGAGGACCGTTTCATTCTGAGGTGTTCAAATGGCGACCGACTACAAATTCCCTGACCTTGGTGAAGGCGTCACCGAGGGAGAGATCAAGAAATGGCTGGTGAAAGAGGGCGATTCAGTATCCAAGGACCAGGCGCTGGCTGAAGTGGAGACCGACAAGGCTGTTGTGGAGATGCCATCGCCGGTGGCCGGAACGGTCCTGAAAATGAATCACAAGGAGGGTGACCTGGTTAAGGTCGGAGAGGTGCTGATCGTGATCGGCGATATGGGTGAGAACCTGCCCGCATCCACTGTCGCAGCCGAGGTCCCGGGGAAGCCTGAGCAGGCCGAGGGAGCTAGGAAGCCATCCTATTCCGTCGTGGGAGAACTGCCCACCGAGGAGGTCAACGTCTCCTCCACCAGGAAGGTTGAGGAGGCAAGACCGTCGACCGGCGTCCAGGCCACTCCAGCGGTGCGCAAGCTGGCCAAGGACATCGGCGTCGACATTTCGACCGTCAAGGGAACCGGGTCCAACGGCCGGATCACCGACGAGGACGTCAAGAAGGCCAAGGAAGCGCCCCTGCCGAAGGTCGAGGTGCCGCGTATGAAGACCGCACCGAAGTTTGACCTGTACGGTTGGGTCGACAGGGTGCCACTTCGGGGCATAAGGCGAACGACGGCGAAGCACATGATCGAGTCCCAGACCAAGGCGGCCCAGGTGACCGCCATGGACCAGGCGGATGTGACAGCGCTGTTCGCATTGCGGGAGAAGGTGAAGAAGGACGTACTGGAACAGCGCAAAGTGAACGTCACCTTCATGCCCTTCATCGTAAAAGCCGTGGTGATGGCGCTAAAGGCCCACCCATCCCTGAACTCGTCTGTCAATGACGAAGAGAACGAGATCCTGATAAAGAAGTACTATAACATCGGGATCGCGGTGGCTATCGAGGATGGTCTGATTGTTCCGGTCATCAAGATGGCGGACCAAAAGAGCATCATCGACCTGGCCGAAGAGATCCACAACCTGGCGGAGCTGGCGAACTCGCGCAAGATCGACATGGCGGACCTAAGAGGTGGAACGTTCACCATAACCAACTATGGAGCGTTCGGAACGACCTATGGAACGCCGATCATCAACTATCCGGAGGTGGCGATACTGGGCACCGGGAAGATCATGGACACGCCGATAGTAGTGGAAGGAAAGATAGAGCCGAGGAAGATGCTGCCGCTATCATTGACCTTCGACCACCGTGCATTGGACGGCGCGGAGGCCGCTAAGTTCATGAACGATCTAAAAAAGTGGCTGGAGAACCCCGAAGCATTGTCACTCCTTTAACGCGATCGGGTCCATTCATCGTTGCCGTAGCGCTCGCGGATGATTGCATCTGAGCGTGAGAGTTCGTCCTGCGACATCCTGCCAAGATACCAGTCCTTGCCCTCCGCGAATGCATAGACCAAGGCGGCCAACACTTCGTTCTTGGTGGCGTTCGATTCATTCGACACCGAGGTTACCAGGTCTGCGGGGCTGGACGCTCCTTTCGACCTCGACCTCTCATGGTCCACCTTCAGCACCGAGAACATGATATCGGGATCGACCTGGTAAAGAACTGTCCCGTGCTGGGTGAATATCCCGGAACGTCGGGTCTGGGCGGAACCGGAGATCTTCTTGCCGTTCACGGTGATGTCGTTGATCGGTCGGAACTCCGCGGTTATGCCCACCATTTTGAGCCCGTAGACGATTCGGCCACAGATCTGGCGATAAGCAGCGTTGATGTCCTTGTCGACCATTGGCTCGGGGCATATTACGCTGTATGTGATCTCCCCCTCCTTGTCGTGGTACACTGCGCCACCGCCCGTCCGCCGACGGACGATGTCGATGCCCAGCTCCCTGCATCGTTCCACGTCGACCTCATCATCAAGGTTCTGGAAGTTGCCGATCGAGACCGCGCTGGGGTCCCACCCGTAGAACCTAATGGTCGGGCCGGCCTCGTTAAAGGAGATCATTTCCGCAATGGCCTCATCTATGGCCATGTTCATGCTCGCGGGATGTGTTTCGTATCGCAATATCCTCCATCGTTGGTTTAACATTGCAACTCCCTGAGCAGGTCAGCGATATCCTTCGCACTAAAACCCACAAGCTTGGCCCCTGTGGCCGAGACAGTCGCAACGACCTTCTGTTCCAAGTCCTCTTCATGGCCGCTCAATCCATTGGCCTCCAGATTACGTTCGATGTTGGTCAGGGCCTCCTCCGGATACACGAAGAAGTCCCCACTGATTCGGATATTGGATAAAATATGCCCCTCGCAGACCGCGTCCAGGCGGATAAGCTTGCCCCCTGGCACCTTCCTTTGTGCTCTGCGGGCGGGCATCGGGCCAGAATCACTCCTCAGCCCACTTCTTCAGTTTTTCAAGCGGGATCTTGGCCCCGCAGATGGCCTTGCCCGTCTTCTCGTTGTAGAAAGCTGGGACGCCCAGCTCTCCACCGCAAGCCTCAGAGATCTTGTCCGCGTGGGAACGCATGAGCTTGGCGTTCTCTTCGTTGTGCCAGACCTCAAGATGCTCGATCTTAATGTTCGAGTCCAGTTGATATTTCTCAACCATCGGCATCAAGGCCCGGCAGTGTGGGCATTCCTTTCCATAGAACCAAATCAATCTCTTTTCTTCGTTCGTCAAGCCGATCACCTCTTAAAATAAAGACCACACCAGCACTCGCCGTTCTCCTTCCATACCTTCTGGCGATAGAAGTTGCACGGACAGACCAGTTCCAGGTCCTTTTCGAAATCTCCCGTGGTAATCCTGCATGGGCAATACTTCATTCCCCGATTCTTCATATTTTCGAGTACGCCCGCGGCCAGGGTTCTTACCTCATCCATGTTCGGGTTCAGCTTAATCAAGGGATTATTCTCAGCAAATTCCCGCCATGCGGCGACGATATCGTCGACCTTGGCAAAGCTTCCACCATGGTCGCCGATCGTTTTCAAAGCCTCCTCACCATCGATCTTGACGAAGGCCATGCTCGCCCCGCATGTCGGACAGACCTGCGGCGCTTTCATGCCATAATGGAGATCGCCGCAAACGTTGCACCGCCAGAGCCACTTCAAATCAGATCACCAGGGCGAAATAGGCATTCGGTTGGATATAAAGGAATTGACTGGTCGATCCTCGACCAGGGTTCATCGGGTACGGCCGAACTTGATTTCTTTCTGGTTTACCGGCACGTTCCAGGTTTTTGACATCGTATCAACCATCTCGTCCACGATGTTAGAGAAGCGGCGTCCGAGCGGCTTTTTCTTACCGTTCTTCAGCTTCAGGCTCACGGTTTTGTTGTTCTTGAAGAACATGACCTGGTCATGGTTCTTGGTTGTCATCTCCCCGGTGAAGGCGTAATACTCCACCTCGATGCTCTCCATCCTGGACTTGTCGATGAAACCGTTGATGCCCCTCAATTGGAGCAAGGGACTGGAAAAATTCTCCACTCCGTTGGAGTATACCTTCACTGCCGCAATGTCCGCCCAGAACCCGTCATGCAGCATGTAGTAAGAGAATATAGTCGCAATGATGAATCCTATGGTGATGACCACTGAGTACTCGATAGGTAAGTCGGCGATGACTGCTAGAACCACGAACAAAGCTACCGTTATGAGCGATTCGATGATCAGATTGGAACGGAGCACCTTCTTCTTCTGATCGATCTTTCCGTCGGTGGAATTGACAGTAATTATCAGCGAGCCCTTTTCTTCCATGGCATTCCCTCTGTCCTTAGAACGCGTCTGCATATTTTAATTTCGACCCGGGACTGGCGCGGAGGTATGTCACTCTACGGCCTTTAGGTCATCAGACTCGGAACTGATCAAAGAAGACTAGGCCATATCCTTGCTATATTGTGTCATGGTGCCGGATGGTATTGTACCACCGATAGCTTGATAAATATACTATTATTCCATTGCCCCTATGCCAGAAGGACTAACCGACCCAGCCGATAAGGTATTCAAAGCAATGCTCCATGCAGGTCTGGTCTCTGAGGACAAGATGAAGGACGCCCAGGGGATCACCAACATGTCGAAGATTCCGAAAGCGCAATGCATGAACGCTCTGCAAGAGCTGGAAAAGAAGGGCTACGTCAAACGGAAGTCCAGGGACAAGTCCGCAGGTTATTATCTCTGCAAGACCAACTGAATTCTCACTTTTATTCATCCAAGGCCGATCCTGGACGTCAGTTGAGCCGACTCGCCTCAACCTTGGGCATCACTCTTTCAAACTGTTTGCCAGTTGAGGACTAAAAAACATTATATTGCCCTTCAGAGTCTACGGACCGATGCAATTAGATGGGCTGGTCTACGCGGCAACGTTGCTGTTCTTCATCTTCGACCCATTTGCCAGCCTGCCCATTTTCATCTGCATGACCAAGGACCTGGACGATAAGCAGAAAACGTCGTCGGCTAATCGCGCCGTGCTGGTGGCCGGGATATTGTTCCTGATCTTTGCCGTTCTGGGCACCAACCTGCTCAACGTATTCAGCGTTACCATCGATGGCTTCCGAATTGCGGGAGGAATCGTCCTGCTCCTCATGTCCCTGGAGATTATCTTCGGCCTCAGTCTGACAAAGAACCAGGACACCGATGTCGCTTGGGTCATCATCGCCACTCCGATATTGACCGGACCGGGTGTTATCACCACCGCGATATTGCTGGTGGCCAAGTATGATCTCATTACGACATTGATCGCTGGAGTGTTCTCGCTGCTGATCACCTGGATATTGCTCCGGAACGCGGGTCTTATCATCAGGGTGGTAGGCAATCAAGCGATCGAGATATTCTCCAAGATCATAGGGCTGTTAATCGCGGCGATGGCGGTAGAATTCATAATGCGTGGAGCGATCAATTACATCCACAACGCCAGTGTGATAATCGTTCCGCTGCTTTGAATCTAGAAGATGTTTTCGATACCATTTTAAACGAATTCATACAAAATCATTCACTGGAGTTGAGCGTATGCCAGAGAAGAAAGAGTGCCATCGCTGCGGTGATCAACTGGAATACCCGATCAACGAAACGGCGACATTGAGTGTGGGCGGAAAGGAGGTCGGCATCTCGTGCCTGGATGTCATAATGAACGAAGTGTTATCACTGAACATGAGCGACGACATAGAGATCAGAATAGAGCTGTTAAATCGCCTAAAAGAAAGGGACTATGTCCCTTCAAAGGCCGAGAACGAGTATGCAGAAGCACTCCTAAAGGAGTACAAGAATCGGTTCTGACATCACATCACTGACACCAATCACTCTCATTTCATATTGTTACTGCTTCATGAGGACCAGCCTGACCGATCATAAAGTGGCAGGCGCGAGAGGATCGGGATTGACTCCGTTGTGATGTTCAGGAAAGGGCGGCATTGGCGTACATCCCGCTAAGGCATGTCGGCAAGGCGATCTTCAAGGTACTGAGGAAATGAGTAATCCTGAGATACAGTTGTTCATACATATTTTCCTGCGCTCAGAAAAGATTAATGCCCTCTCCCTCCATGCAAAGCCCGATGTCCAGCAATACGATGGTTGAAGCGGCTGAAGGGAGA
>CAVWKV010000134.1:0-39328 GCA_963755265.1 uncultured Methanomassiliicoccales archaeon
GGGATCCGACACCAAACTATCCCGTCAATATGTTTGGTCGGCGCGCCATAAAACATCTGTTGTGCCCATATTTATGTTATTGGACGTGGCCGGTTGATCTTGATTCCCACCCGCACGAATGCTAGTGGGAATATCTCCGGAACGCGGCAGCTGGCACCTTGATCTCGAACAGGGCCCCTTGCCCGGGCACGCCCTTCTCCTCGATCGTCATCCCGGTGATCGCCAATATCTCCTTCGTCATCATCAGGCCGTGGGGGACATCCTCCCTCGGCCCTGTTTCGAAGATCGCCTTCTTGAGATCGGCCGGCACTCCCATGCCGTCATCCTCGTACGTCAGGATCAGCACGCCATTCTGCTCACGTGCCGACATGCGGATCCTGGTCGTCTTCTGGCCGTGACGAATGGTATTTTCGAACAGTTGGTAGAAGACCCGATCGACCAATGCGTCCGAGAAGATCTCCCAGCCGTTGACGTCCAGGTCGAAGGAGATATATTTTAGGTCAAAACTCGATCTGAGTTCCTCGAGGCCTATGTCGAGGCGGTACCAGCTTGAAGGGGCCTTCCCCATGTTCTGATACTCGCGCGCGAAGTTGAGGTACGATTGTATCTTCTCGGTGGCATGCTGCATGCATGCCACATGCTCCATGGAGACGGGGCGGCCCGGATTATGCCGGACCCTTTGGATCTGCTCGTTCAGCACAATGAGCTGGTTCTGCACATCGTGCAAGGTGATCCCCGACAGGAGATTGAGCTTCCGGTTCGCCTCCGTAACCGCGCGCCACGCCATCTTCCGCTCCGAGACGTCGACGGCGATTCCCTGTATAGCATGCGGCTTGCCGTTCCGGTAAAGCAGGGACCCGCCGACCTCGACGTCTACAAAACTGCCGTCCTTGCGACGGAGCCGCAGTTCAACGAATTGCTTCTGGGTGCCGGTCTGAAGGATCTCCTCCGCGCCCGCCATAGCAAGGCAAGTAATCTTCGGGTACGAGGAAATCAATCATGTTCATGCCCATCACTTCCTCCATGACTGTAACCGATCATTTTCAGGATGGCCGGATTGGCGTCAATGACGTTCCCCTGGAGGTCAAGGGTGAAGACCAAGGTCACCATGTGTTCGTATAGTGAAAGATAGCGTTCCTCGGCCTCAGCCTGCGCGGCATGCTCCGCCTGGCGTCGGGCGATGGCCTGCTTGATGGCATTGGACAGTTCGGTGAATGTCGTCTTCGGGTCCCCGCCCTTCTTGATGTAGAAGTCGGCCCCGTTGTTGATCGCCTCGACGGCGATCTCCTCGCGGCCTCTCCCGGTGAACAGGATGAATGGGACCTTATCCATCCGCCTCACCTCCTTCAGGAACTCGATACCGTCCATCACAGGCATCTGGTAGTCGGAGACGACAGCGTCGCAGTTCATGTCCTTGAGCTTGTGCAAGCCTTCTCCTGCCGATGAAGCGATAACGATCTCGAACTCCGGGTTGAGCGACGGGAATTCCTTGGCTACATCCAGGACGATCGTTTCGTCATCCACAAGCAGGATCCTAAAAGTATTCCTCACAACGGTCACAAATATATCCATTGACCAAGATGCGACTTAAATATTTGCTTTAAATTGCGAAACGCGAAATAAATGACCAAATTTCGAGCGGAGGACCATGACTTGCAGAGCACGCCATGGCAGGAGGGATTGGAAGGCAAAGGCGCTTACAGTTAGTACCTATTGGCCGCACCAATGCCCTGTAGGCACGGAGAGTTCGAACCTCGCCCCTTTTCCCGCCTCGCCGGTCTCCGAGATCTGGATGTCGGTGATCTTCAGGATCTCCCGGATCAAGAACAGCCCCAGGCCAGTGTGTTTATGAACCCCTGCTCGAAAAGGTGGGCCTTGTCCTCCGGGGATATGCCGGACCCGTTGTCCTCGAACGCGATCGTCAGGATATCCCCTTGCTCCTCCGTTGAGATGGACATCAGGCCTGCACCGCCAGAATGCCTGAGGGCGTTCTCGACCAGGTTGTACACCACTTTGGAGAACATCGGATCGGCAAGGATCCAGAATCCAGGTCGTTCTCGACGATTCTCATGCCGTTCAGGGTGAGCATCCGCCTGGCGTCCTTGACACAATCGCTCAGATTCTGCCACGTCGGCGTCTTGACCCCGATGTCCTGATAGATCTTGACGAACTCGAGCTGCTCCCATATGGCGTCGACCGATTTCCCCATCTTATTGACGTGCTCGGCCTGCTTCGGTGTGAGTTCCGTCATTTCCAGGAGGCTCACGAAGCCCTTGATGACCGCGAGCTGGTTCATGGAGTCGTGGCGGGTGATGGTGTTGAGTATGTTCATCTTGTCATTTGCCTTCCTCAGCTCCGTCTCGCTCCGGCGCAGTTCCCTGGTGATCTCGGTCAGCGACTCGTTGGTCCTGAATATCTCTTCGAGCTGGAGGGCCATCTCCTTCTCCGCCGAGATGCGCTCCGTCACCTCCTCCATGACGATCAATACTTGGGCCAAACCGCCGTTCTCGTCCCTCTGGAAGGGAACGAGGTACAAATGCGCCCAGATCCAATCGTCGACGTGGTTCCGGAGCCTCACCTCGATCTCGTTGGTCTCGTAGTCCATGAGAACGGGCATCTCCGCCACTGCCTTTTCGAACTTCCAGATGTCCTCGGGGTGGCCCCTTCTCCTGACGGCGTCCCTCAGCGATCTCAGTTCCTCTGGCGGCAGCCCAAACAGCTCGATGCCCCTCGAATTCTGATAGACCACCTGGCCATCGGCGATGTTGAAGATCAGAATGCCATTCGGATCGGCGGACAGGATGCGGTCGATGATCTGCTCTTTCTCCCGGAAGGCCTGCTCTATCTTTATCCGTTCCGCGTTCTCCTTGATGAGCTTGAGGTTGCTGTAGCCGAGCTGCGAGATGAGCGAGGTCAGCTTGACATTGAACTCCATCATGTCCCTGACCCTTTCATGGTTCAGTCGGGGAACCTTCGACAAGGCCGCCAGGTAATCGCCCTTATCAAAACCATATCTCTCGGCCTGTTGAATGAACAGACCGAAGTCCGGGGTCTCATCGTCGTAGAAGAACTGACCGATGAACAGGTTGCCCTTGTGCTCACCCCCGACGAAGATCGGCGTGACGATTTCCCACATGTTGTTCTTGCACTTGTACGACCTGCACTCTCCCTCCTCTACGTTCTTCGTGAGGAGGCGGTCGCTCTCCAGGCAGTTCGACCTGGTCTTTTCGTTAACCCGGTGAAACTTGAGGCAGATGTCCTGCCAGCCGACCCCGACCAGGATGTTGTCGTCCAGGTCGGTGATCGCCATGCCGATATGGGTGAGCCTATAGAGGTCGTCGATTATGGACTGAATCCTCGGCACGTCGATTATGTCCGCCAGGTCGGCCTTGATCAGGGGAAGGTCCGTGATGCCTGCCGAAGCGTCATTGTCCGATGGCTCAGTGCTCTCAGGGGCCGGCGTTTCATCCGTTTCCACAGATCTTAACACCGATTAAGTTTTATTTAAGAATATATTTCTGAATAACAACTTTGGGAATCAGATTGGCAAAACAGGAAGGCTATTACGGGCAGTCGATCCAAAAACGCCCTTTTCAACTATGGTTATGCGATTCTCAAGTCAATATTTTGGGTCTCGGAGGATGGCACAGCACCTTGAGCATCCAATCGAAAGAGTAACGTTAGCCTTTAGCTCGAAATCCGATAGCCATTCATCGGACAATTAGTGCAAATCTGCTAGGCTATTTCAAATACGTAAAATTCCGGTCCATCGGCCAAGGGGATTTCATCTTGAAAAGAAACATTGCTATAGTGTCCGCTTCGGTATTGACAATATTAATGATGCTTCTCACGGCCTTCGCTGTCCCATCAGCCACGGCTTCACCTATTTCCGTGATCCAGAACTCCAAAATAACCACCGAGGTCGGGCCAACGACCGACCTGGGCGGAGGGGACCATTTCTACGTCAAGTTCGGTTCCGACGCAGCCTTCGGCATCCTATGGGGAACGAATCAAACTCACAACAACATCTACTTCGTATCATACATCTCCAGATATCTGGGTTACATCAACGTCAATGAACCCAACGGAACCGTTCTAGCGCAACAACCGTTAAAGATCTACACACTTTATGCGGTCAAATTGGACCGGCTGATCGAGTACAACGACAGCAATGCGAACGGGGTATTGAATTATACACCCACGATCGGCAATACGATGAACGATATACTGGGGCTGGGACAACAACAGATCTATAAAGGGGTCAACCTGGACACCGCCTGGACTGCCAGTAACTGGCAGAATGGCACGGAGGACGGTAATCTGACCTGGAGCTTCACCCTGACCGCAACCAACCTATCGTATAATGCTCCGCCAAGATACGCCAACGATAGCAAAGGGGATGTGCTCAACAGCGTCTCCCTGACCTTCCACCTGTCGGCTTCGACGAACTATGTGAATAACGTTTCCATCCCGCAATACAACGTGACCATGACCAAAGGGTTGTTGGGAAACAACAAGTTCAACAATCTTAAGAAGAGCGACAATCTCACAGTTTCCGGGAACGTCACCTCCTACAATGTCAAGTGGGACAAGAACATCACCGGATGGATCGCTGATCCAAAGGACAAGAATCCAATGATCATGGCCGAATATAGCATCCTGGTGGAGAACTACATCCCTCCGGCAGTAACCCGCCTGATGGAGTTGTCCGAATGCCAGAAGATGATCCAAGCCACCGGTGACAACGGTACCATGACCGCTGGTACACAAACTCTGAATGGAACATCTTCATTGCGCAGTGCCTTCTCCCTGAAAACTCCCAGGTTGACATTTGGCGGGGAAAACACAAAGATCGGGACGCTTGAATGGGTACAGAACGTGACCGTGGATAACGAAACAATGAACGCCACCGCCCAGGTCACCGCCCTAATGCCATTCAATGCCCAGTTCGGGGGGAATGACTTCTATGGCTTCGCAGCCATAGTCGGAATATCCTATCCTTGCGGACAGAGCATCGTTCAGGATCCGGACATTTCTTCGCAAGCGTTAACGGATGTGGAACTGCCCGCTCCGTCAACGGTGATCGCCAATTCGCCGACCGGCAGTGATGTATGTGTCAACGCTACCGTAAATGTCGAATTCTCTGCGGCGATGAACGAGAGTTCCGTTAACGTGATCGTCAACGGGGTAAGTGAACCTCTGAGTTGGAGTGGCAACAACGTGACCTTCACCCCAAGCTCTCTACTTGCGTACGACACGACCTATTCGGTCAACGTGTCTGGAAAGGATATCAACGGTAATAGCGTCTCCACCGATTGGACATTCACGACGATGAAGAACGAAGGCGTGATCGAAGGCATCATCACGGACACGAACGACAAGCCAATTGCAAATGCCACGGTAACGCTGGGCAATGGATTGACTACCACGACCAACGCCACGGGCCATTATGTATTCGATAACGTGACTGCGGGGTCGTACAATCTTACCGTAACCATGAACGGCTACCAGACGGCAACTCAGGGTAATGTCTCAACCGCCGCTGGGCAGACGACTGAACTCAGCCCGTTAAGCATGCAGGCTAGTTCCACGAGTTCTTCGAGTTCGAATAACGATTTGATGATTGCGATTGGAGTGATCGTTATCCTGGCACTGATCGGCATAGTGGGTTATGCGGTGTTTGTGCGAAAGAAGAAGTGAGCTTCGTTTGTGACTAAATAACGAGGCCTTTCGGCCTCCCTTTAATGATTTTTATTCATAAGCGCTTGATATCTCTAAATCGATCTCTAACCGACTAGAAATGTACCTCAATATCTGGCAAGGAACAACTTCTCAACAGAAATTCAAAATGCTTATAATCTTCGGGGAAGGTTAGATTTCGGGTGGACCTATGGCAGACGATTTTTTCTTTATTCGACGGTATCGAGGACATATTAGAAGCGTCCGCCGCCAATCCATTATTCTATAGCATTGCATTTTTCGTATACACTGTCTTGGCCACTGTTATCCTTCCTTTCCCTGTTGAACTTGGATTGTTGCTGAGTCCGGAAACGAATATCCTATTGCTGGCCTTAGTTCTTGGCTTCGGTCGAGTGGTCGGCGGGATTATCGTTTATTATGCTGGTCACCAAATAGGGGGTAAAACCCATGAATGGTTCTATCGATGGAAGTGGTCCATTCAACTGATGAACGGGTTCGAGAGGCTGATAACGAGGTTGGGGTATCTTGGGCTTTACATCATCATGTCCATTCCATTTATGCTGGACAGCATTCCACTTTATGCCTTTTCTATTTCAGACGAGAAGAAGAAATTCAAGGTCAAATGGTTTGCTTTGACTAATTTTCTTGCCGGATTTACCCGAGCCATTGTATTTTCCGTCTTGCTAAACCTGCTCGGCATAGGTATCTTCCATTCTTTGTTAACCATCAGGTGATCGACCAGAGCATTTATCGAGATGCCCCTGGGAAAATTCCATCACGTGCAGAAGAAAGAAAGGACGACCGAAAAGAGAGTCCATCTCAGAACACCTGAACTTTCAAATGGGTTCTGACTGATCGATCATACAGCTAGTCAGGATTTGGCGAAGCTGAATAACCGTCGCTTCGATCTCTTCCAATGTCATCGGCTTGACCAAATAGCCATCTATGCCATTCGATTTGGCCTTCTTCAGGTCCTCGGGAGATTTCGAACCGCTGTAGACAATAACCTTGGTATGGCCATCGTGAAGTCGGATCGATTCCAAGATCTCATGGCCATTTCGTTTGGGAAGATTCAGATCGACAAGCACGAGGTCAGGTTTTTCCTCCGGGTGTTCGCTTAACCGATTGAAGAATTCAATCGCTTTCCCTCCATCATCAATGGATGCGATATCGACGTCGATTCCAGTATCGTTTATACATTCTTTGGCCAGCCTGACATCGGCGGGATTGTCGTCGATGACGAGAACCCTGATCGGTCTCAGATTACTCATTCACTTCTTCCCCCCCCAAGTTTAGGAATAGTAAAGAAGAAGGTCGCCCCTTTTCCCTCTTCCGATTCGACCCAAATCCGTCCACCATGGCGTTCCACGATTTTCTTGGCTATCGCCAGTCCCACACCGGTCCCCGGATACTCCTCCTTGGTATGCAGACGTTGGAACATCTGGAAGATTTTATCGACGTACTGAGTGTTCAGGCCGATGCCGTTATCTTTGACCGAAAACGTCCACTCCCTCACACCTGGCTTTGAAACGATTTGAATCATCGGTCTTTCCGATCCGTGGAATTTTATGGCGTTGCCGACCAGGTTCTGCATCAATTGACTCATTTGCAATTGGTCGGCTTCTATCGTCGGAAGCGATCCGACGAAGATGTCTGCTCTGTTCTCTTCTATGGGAACCTTGAGCATTTTGATGGTGGATTCGAGGACCTCGTTCATGTTTACTTGGACGAACTCTTTACCGGTCGTGTCCAATCTTGAGTACTCCAACAGATCGTCGATGAGTTGGCGCATCCTCGTTCCGCCTTCGACGGCGTTCTTGATGTATTCTTGGGCGCTGGGATCGAGCTGATCTTTGTATCTCTTCTCCAGGAGTGACAGATAGCTGACTACCATTCGAAGCGGTTCCTGGAGATCGTGCGAAGAGAGGTAGGCGAACTGCTGTAGCTCTTCATTGCTTCGTTTGAGGTTATCCTCGGTCTTCTTTCGATCCGTGATGTCTATGCTTGTTGTTATTAGCAGGTCGTGACCTAGAGGGGCAGACGTGGAAAGGTAATCCCTATCGTTAGCATCGAAATGTACCTCCTCGGTCACTGACTTGCCTTCCGCCTTCATCCTTCTCGCTTGATTAAGGATGACATCCGCCATATCTGGGCTGTACAATTCCCGGTCATCCTTGTTCCGTAGACCATCAATTACAGTAACTCCTCTGGCCTTTAATGCGGCGATGTTTGCGTCGAGTATCTCTGTTCCGATTATCTCGCCCTTCATGTCGAAGACCAACCTACGCAAAACGACCAAATCCTGCATATTTTCGAACAGCCCACGGTATTTGACCTCATTCTCCGCTAGCGACCTCTCGGCCTTCTTGCGGTCGGAAATATCCACATGTATCCACAAACGGCCTGTATAGTATTCACCAAAGCTGATTGGAATGTAGTCTCTCAGGAATGTGCGATCGCCGACCAATTCCACCTCTTCGCCTTTCACCGGTTGCCCCAATCTTACAATTTCCGAGATACGAGCCACGGCTGCCTCCGGATCTTGATAGGACGATCGAATCTCATCGATCATTTCGCTTGATGACAGGTTGGAAAGTTCGGATGGGCAGTCTTTCAGATGATATATTTCACAAAATGTTTGATTGGCAAATTCTACTCGGTCGTCGCTCTTAACCAGTAGAATTCCGTAGGGTATCTCGGAGAGCATTCGATAAAATCGATCCAGAGTAGTTTGCAAATCCCTCTGGGCTCGTTTTGTATCAGTGATATCGATCCTGGAGGAAATGACAAAATCTTTTCCGATGGATGCCGATGTCATCAAATAATCTCGATTATTAAAATCGAAATGAACATTCTCGGTTAATGGCCCCCCACAGGCACGCATCTTCCTTCTGCTTTCAAGACCTATGGCCGCCTGTTCCGGGCTTAGGATATCGCTGTCCCTCCTTCCTCTCAATTCATCGATAGAGTTAGCGCCTAGATCTTTGAGGGCGGCAGGGTTAGCCTCCATCAGCTCCATGTCAACAATATCGCCTTTTTCGTCGTAAATGAATTTTCGCAGACTAACCGGCTCAGGCAGATTGTCGAAAAGCCCATGATACCTGGCTTCATTCTCACGAAGCGCTTCTTCAAATTTCTTGCGTTCGGTGATATCCTCCATGATCGCCACGAAAAAACTTTTCTGAGGGCTGTAAATCGTTATACTATACCATTTCTCGGAGTAGGGCCACATCCTCTCGTATGTGCTTGACTCATCGTCTAAAGCCGCTCTCACATAGGGGTCGATCCAATCCGGCAATTTATCCGTCAGATCCGGCAGAATCTCCCTTGCACTTTTCCCCAGAACCTTCTCTTTCCTGATACCGATGAACGATTCGTATGCTTTATTCATGTCTAAATAGACCAAATCTTTCGGCTTTCCTTCTGAGTCGATGATGATTTTACCGTAAACCACACCCAAAGGAAGGTTGGCGAACAAGGTGGAAAGTTGTTCCCGGTCGGTACTAAACGCCTTGGCCCACTTTTCGTAAAGATTATTTTCACTCTCTGGCTCTGGCCTTTGACTCATGATGGCGGCTAAGAAGTAGGCCCCCATCAGGTATAATCCGGTCCGCCCCACCCAGTTAAATCCGTCGCCTATCTTCACGGTGAGGCTGCTGCCTACGAGGCTGATTATGAAAGATGCGACACCTAATGCATACCAGTATAGAACCGGGGATTTGGTCCGCAGGTACATCCAACCGAAGAGAAATGCGCTGATAGTAAGTAGGATCGCCGATAGGTCAAGAACCACCTGGCGTATAAGCGTAGATCCTGATCCAGTAATAAAGAACAACGGGAATATTCCTTCGGCGGAGAAAACGAACACAGTGAGGATCAAAAACAAGGCGACGATGAGAGATCCTGTAAGCGCTGCTTTACGGGAAGCAGTAAAGGGATCCGCCCTTGAAGTCCATAGGATGATCGCACTCGTGGCCAAGACAAACGAAGTTATTAGAATGCCCACATTGCCATCGGTAATCGCTTGGTTCGGGGTAAGGGTCGAGCCGACTGAGGGAGTTAATCCCCATTGAGCAATAAACAAAAGGGTACCACTGACCAATGGTGCCATGCCCAGCAGAAGAATATTGAGGGATCCGGATAATAAATAGGCCCTGGCGGAAACGATACTTAAGAAAACACTGACACAGAAAACCAAGATGAATTGCAAAAACAATGCTAAATAGGGCTCCCCATAGATCGGTCCATTAAGGTTAAAGATGACCAGGGACCCTGTAAAAATAATGAGTATGACAAACGGGATCAAGCCGAATCTGTTCCATCGTCCATACCCTTCCCTCTCTGGCATGAAGTTCATCCTCGTTCTCAATCAGAGTAAACTCAACAATCGGGTTACTCCTTTCGAAGAAGGAGTATGAATGTAATCAGACGATCGATACTTGAATTATAGCTCGGAGAATTTAATTTTAGACTTCTTTTGAAATGACGTTGGAACGGGAGAAGACCATTAATCATCGGAACTTTGCCTTAGCCATAAACATGTGATAAGACCCGTCGTACTCGTACATCATCTTCTCGCAATATTGAAATGTAATGTTTCGATAATTTCACTCATTTTTGGATTTGAATTGTGCTATTAACAGATATAATAGTAAATATCGAGAAATATTCACAAAAGTTTAAATGTCATTGAATCTGATAACCGAAATATGCTTGTCGAATTCTCAGTAGAGAACTTTCGGTCCTTTCGGGATAAGGTGACTCTAAGTCTTCTCGCATCCTCAGATAGGAGCCTAAGTGGAAATATTACTAAATGCGAGGCTTTGAAAGAAGAAAGTCTAGTTAATAGTGCAGCAATCTATGGGCCGAACGCATCCGGAAAGTCAAACTTGATAATTGCAATGGCTCTCCTTAGGAATTTTGTAACGAACTCTCATACCCATCAAAAAGGTGGAAAACTGAACTACCAACCTTTTACTTTCGATCCGGCAGGTAATAGTAAACCCACTATTTTTCTCATATCGTTCATTCAAAGAGATATACTATATGATTTCAAATTGTCTTATAATAAAGATCGAATTGTAGAAGAATCATTATTTTACTATCCCAATGGAAAGAAAGCGACGATTTACTCTAGAGACGAAAATGGATTTGACTTTACCAAAGACAAGAAGGAACAAGAAGTAATTTCAAGGCGAACCTTGGAGAACGCCCTATATTTGTCAACTTCTGTCCAGTTCAATTATGAAGGTACGACACCAGCATACGAATGGTTTTTGAACAGTATGATAGTATTGGACACCTCAGTTGATATTGAGCGATTAATCGAATTAACCGTTGACAAGATGAATCATGATAAAAAGTTCATGAATATGGTTATCGAGTCCTTACAGATAGCCGATCTTGGTATTGTAGGAATGGAAGGTAAGATCCGGGAAATCCCCGTGAACGAACTTCGTGGACAGTTGCCCCCTCAGTTGATCGGTATGATGACTCTAGCTGGGAGTGAAACAGTAAAAACTAATGACCTTAAGTTCAAACATGTAATTAAAGATCAAAATGGATCAGAAAAGACCATCGCCTTACATTACTTACAGGAATCAGAAGGGACAAGAAGATTGTTTACCCTCATTGGTCCGGTCTTGGAAGCCTTATCGACAGGCGCAACATTACTAATTGATGAATTAGATACCAAACTACATCATAGGATAAGCGCCTGGCTTATTGATTTGTTTCATGATCCAGAACAAAATAACAAAGGAGCCCAATTGATTTTCAACACGCACGATCTTCTATTGTTAGATCAAGATCGGTTCAGAAGAGATCAGATTTGGTTCACCGAAAAAAATGCGGATACTGGGTTTTCCTCTCTCTATTCATTGGCAGAATTCGGAGAGCGGAAAGATAAGGATATCCTAAAAGGCTACCTGATTGGGAGATATGGTGCAACACCGTTCATTACTTCAAAAAAGGTGGTTTAGTGCCCTTTCCGCCATCAAGAAGAGGGATAAGCAGAAGAGCAAGAAACGTTGTCCTTATCGTAGCTGAAGGCGAGACCGAGAGAATCTATTTTAATAGTTTCAAGAAAGGGATTGTAATGTCGAAATCAAAGTCCCTAACAGTCGACCTACGGACGCTATGAATTTAGTGAAGTTTTGCGTTGGTCAAATGAACTATATTGGTCTCGACCTAAGTGAAGGGGATATCGCAATCTGCGTTTTCGATATCTTGGGCAACGATGCTGCCCATCTTGAAGAAGCATTTTTGATGGCAGAATCGAACGGGATAATTTTGGCATTATCAAATCCATGTTTTGAGCTTTGGTATCTATTGCATTTTAGGGATGTAGACCATAGAATGAATTGCCAGGAGGCTCAGGAACTATTGAATAATTTCATCTCCGGATACCGGAAGACAAAAGACTATTCCGGAATACTAGGGCCGAAACAAGACGACGCAATAAGAAGATCTTTGAGCCTGATTAGAAAGGGAAATATTACTAAACCTGGTGAAATTGCCCAGACAAACCCCTCCATAAGTGTCCAAAATGCAATTTCGGCAATAAAAGAATTGATGGCCAAGAATACCCAAGAAACTTAGAAATTTGGGATAAAACTCCTTCATTTTCCACCTTCCAAGCATATAATCTTTACTCCATTAACAATAGTGAAGTGTATTAGCCAGATAGTCGATAACGTAATTTGATGCTTAGGTTAGGACTTAAGATTCTGTCCCTAGCGGTTCAAGGCTTAGAATCCGTTGTTATAACGGAAAATATGTAACCCTTGATGGAAAAAAGGTTGAAAGGGTTTTAGCCTTCGAGTTGGTGAATATCTCATTTAATTCCGTAGAAAAATATGTTCATCTGGACATGCCTCTTTGTTGAATTCGGGCAGACCCACCATTCTTCCTATCTATTACATTTATTTTTCTCCGGAACTAAAATTTATTTCCCATCTGGATGTTTCTCTGGCAGCTAACATTTGGTATTTTTGATGAGTAAAACTAAATGGTAACAAGATTCAAACCAACCATGGTTGCGTCCATACCTTCCGCGATTATCTATATCACTGCCCTAGGTCAGGAGCATTCCCAGCCTGAAGGCGATCCCTCCAATCAATAGGGCCATCCCAATCTCCGCAGCCGAGATTGTGAACGCGCTTTTCCAGCCATATTCCTTCACTAACGTGATTATCACCGCGATGCATGGGATGTAGATCATGCTGACCAGGGCCAGCACGATCAATTGCACAGGCGTCATGACCAGCGCGAAGTTGGTGGTCCCGAAGATGACTGCCAGCATCAATATCGTCAATTCTTTTCTAACGATACCGAAAATGAGCAGAATGCCCGCGACTGCCGGAAGGCCGAGCCACCACACGGTTATGGGGCTTAGAGCCGCGTTTACCGGGTCCAACACACCGAACGAGTAAAGACCCTGCAATACAGCGCTCCCGATGATGTACGCCGGAAAGACGATCCAAAGCAGGGATTTGGTCCGCGCCCAGGTCTGTTTTAGGACGACGCGTAAAGAGGGGGTGTGGTACCTCGGCATCTCCATTATGAGCCCGGCCGATTCTCCCGGGATCATCCTATATGCGATCCTACCGACTATCAGGATCAGAACGATGTCGAATGCGTACAGCGCCATCGCCCACCAGATATTGACGAACACCGCTACTAGACCGAGGATGACCACCGTTCGGGCGGTGCACGGCACCAGGGTGACCAACAGAGTGGTCGTCAGCTTTTGCTTGCGCGTCTCCATTATGCGGCACGAATAACAGGCAGGTACATTGCATCCATATCCCAGTATGATGGGGATGATGGCCTTTCCATGCAGACCAATTTTGTGCATACCCTTGTCCAGCATGAAGGAGATCCTGGTCAGATAGCCGGAGTCCTCGATGACCGCTAAGATAAGGTAGAACGGCAGAACGAACGGTATTATAAGTGTCACGCCCGCAATGAAGCCGGTAAAAGCACCGTTCCATACGATGCTCCATAACGGTCCGGAAACGACTGGCTTGTACTGTTCGATGCCGGCGAGCAGATCCTGAATGATGGAAGATACTTCGGAACCGAACAGAAAAGTCCAGACGAGCAGTCCGCCGATGACCGCCACGACCATGACGTACCCCAGAACTGGATGGAGAGCGACTCGGTCCAATTTATCAGACCAGCTCTTCTTCTGCTGCAATGTTTCCGGAAGTGTCTGAGTGATGACCTCACTGGCGATAAGGTCCACCAGCTGATAGCGTTCGGCGGTAATGACCACGCTGGAAGGTTCTCCGTGAATCTCTTCAAGCTCCTTAGCCAGCTGGTCTGCAATCATCAATATATTGGCGTCCACTTTGGTGACGATCTCCGAGAACTCTTTGTCCTTCTCCAGGAGCTTTATCGCCACCCATCTCGATGGGTACCCAGCGACCTTTTCTCCCAGTAATGGAAGGAGCTTCTCTATCCGCTCTTCGACCTCTTTTCCATACTTGGCCACTGGAGGTTTCGGTTTCTTGTCTGCCACTTCAAGGATCTTCTCTGCAAGCTCCGAAATCCCCTTGCCCTTGATGGCGATCGTTGGCACAACGGGGATACCAATCTTTTGCTCCAATTTTTTAACATCTATTGTCAGTCCCCGCCTCTCCAAGAGATCCGTCTGGTTCAAGGCGATGACCATGGGAACGCCGAACTCCATCAATTGGATGGTAAAGAAGAGGTTCCTCTCCAGGGCGTTTGCGTCGATGACGTTGACCACTGCGTCCGGTCTTTCCAGCGCGATGTAGTCCCTGGAGACGATCTCCTCCATGGAATACGTGGAGAATGAGTAAATCCCTGGTAGGTCCACGATTTCGATTCTTTTACCTTTATGCTGCAGCAACCCGACAGCCCTTTCTACGGTCTTGCCCGGCCAGTTGCCGATTATCTGGTCGACGCCAGTGAGCTGGTTGAAAATGACGCTCTTGCCCACATTGGCGTTCCCCGCCAGGGCGATCACGGAATCGGCATCCTTTATCGCAATGGACTTAGCCGAGCATTCCTTACATGTACCGCAACCGGCCATACTAAGCCTCTACTTTGGTTACAAAGATGTTATCGGCAATATTACTGGCTATGGCTAGCGTCGTCCTCCTCACGAACAGCTCTATCGGTCCGTTCCTGGGAGCTCTCCGGACCAGCTTCACTCGGGTCTTCAGGGTTAGACCTAGATCACAGAGCCTTTGCACTACCTTCTGATCCCCTCTGATAAAAGCGATCTCCCCCTCCTGGTTCGGTTCCAGGTCTGTGACTGGGATGATCTCATTCTCTCCTGAGGTTCTTATAAAACTGGCAGCATTGATCTCTTCGCATCGCTGGCAGGTTTCGAGGGGCTTATCGCAGGGACCAATTAGTTTTCCGTGAGGGGATCGTGACGGCGCTTCAAGCCATCGGCAGAGGGCGTTCGCCGTCTCGTCGGACATGTAATGCTCCATCCTGCAGGCCTCCTCGTGCACCTTGTCCGAATCGATCTGAAGGATGTCGGATAGGAACACTTCCAGCAGTCGATGCCTTCGCTTGAGATGGGTGACGATCCCCAACCCTTGTACGGTGAGCTTAGCTCCGACATAGGGTTCATAATCGACCAACCCCTTGGCAGCCAGGTTTTGAATGTATTCGGTAACGCTTGCCGGTGAAACGTGAAGTTTAGTGGCGATCGCTGAAGTTTTTGCCGTTTCGTTCTTGCCAGCGATGTCGAAGATGGTTTCCAAATATTCTTCTAATTGTTCCTGCGACATTAACCCACGAAGAAGGATTAGGGTACCCTAATATTTGAATATTTAGGATATCCTAAATTATTTGTTAGACGATTGAGTAATTGCAGAGTAATCAGCGATGAGGCGAAACGTATCTAGAAAATGTCGAGCAGTGTGCATTATGTGCTTCTTTATCGGCTCATCTGATGATTTTCATACTTTAAGGCACGACACCGGTGATCAAATTAGCTAAACGTTATCCTATTCATGACCGATTATTGGGAGCAAACCCTCTGTGGAATTAAAAAACCGTTTAGGAGTTCAAGATGAGGAAAAGAAAGCCTCATTGTTTGGGGCAATGGGTTTTCAAGATGGCATTGCGTCATGCAGCAAGAACCGAGTCTTTTATAGGCTGGCTTGCATGTTGAGCGGACTCGGACAGACCCGCAGCCATGCATATCCAGGTATGACACGATTTCCGTTGACAACGACTTTCATACTTAATTGAACTGGGTTCTTGATGCACCTTATAACATTTCGAAATTCGGTGCCGATATCAATATTGGTTTCATGCTCAAATCGTAAGGATTCATTAGCTAAGAGACGAAAGTGGGATAAGCTCAGAAAGACTAGGCCCTTATTGAATGAGAAAGAAGGTTATCGATGATCTGACCTTAACAGGGGTAATTCTCTTATGGATCATGATAATTGGAATAGTCCTGATATTGGTGGCCGATCTACTGAGACCGCCAGTCTAGAGAATGATATATAAGATCTAGATAAGGTACCCACCCAGGTCATTCCCAGGCCTTCCCTGTCATCTCTCCGTTTAATCCCTTATGGCCTTGGCGCTAAACTCCAAAAACCATCCAACTAACCTTCGAGATATCAAAATCCGCAGATCGACAGTCCTGGAGTAATATACACCCACTGACTATACCAAGTCATTGTTCTGATCCATTTATCCGTTTCTCTTATGACAAAAGAAGTTGATACTTGCCAACGAACTCTTGCCGTTTTTCATAAGAAGGGAAAAGTAATAGCACCTTGAGACATTCTTTAGGAAAGCTTCAGACCTGCCCATTAGCCCGGACGAGAGTATCGGTGATGAAGCCCGGAAAAAGAACCGAAAGATTACTTTACAGCCTCATCGCCGTCCTTGAACCCCTCGCTGATGTGCGTCCCGTCGCAGAAGGGCTTGTTCTCCGAATGGCCGCAGCGGCAGAGAGAGACCCGGTTCCTGACCTCGTAATGGGTCTCGTCAGCCGAGATCAATGGTATCCCTCCCTTGACCCAAAGCGGTCCGCTCACACGACGGTAGGGGTCCTCTGTCAAACAGATCTCCTTGGGCAGTTTGGGCTCAATGTCATTCCCGTCCTTGCTGCACGCAACGAGACGTCCAGTTGGGCACTGTCCAGCTATCTCCACCACCAGGTCCTTAGAATCCTGGTCTCCTTTCTTCTCGACGAGGTCCCAGACACCTCCCGCACGATGGCAGAACTGTTGACCGGCACAAAGGTCGCGGTTATCGTTCAAATCAATGACCGGACCCTCGATCAGACCGGCTTTTGATGCATAAGGCTCCTTGCTAGCCTCTTCCGTTCCGTCGAACTCTATCCTAGCGTGGGTCCCATCGCAGAATGGTTTTGTGTTTGATCCGCCGCAGCGGCAGAGAGCATAGGTTTCCGTTACCAGATACTTTGGCCCCTTTTTCCAGTTCACTGGTACCCCGTCTTTGTCCCGGACAATATACTCCTTGGCCAGCGGCACATGTCCGGAGACGATGTATGGCCCGTCCTTTGTGATGTTGATCTTCTTGGATGACCTGCTCCTCTTCTCGCCCTCGTTCTCACTCATCAGCGCCCTATTGCATTTGAGTTGATAAAAAAGGTATCGATTGTTACAGAATATGAGTTACAAACGGCATCGATCCTTCCAGTCAAATATGATCAATCATCAAAGATTATCTGTTTCTTATGCTCTAGTTGGACCTTTGGGCATCGAGCCCCTTGCCGTGACCTTGCGATCCTGTCGTAAGCCTCGACGCCGCCGGCGGCTTCAATTATCTTGCGGCCGCGTTCCTTCTGCTTTTTGATGCTGATATTGACACGTTCCATCGAACCGGGAGCGATAGTGTGCAATACCGTGAGCGACGCTCCGAACCCATACGGGATCGACTCCATATGCATCACAGTGCCTGGGACGGCGTTATACCAGCTCCCAATGGAGTCCTCTCCGAGCTTGTTGATTGCCGTTCCGGCAGCAGCCTGCCATTCCGCTTCCGGGGTGACGTTGGCCACGAGCCACTCTCCATCAATGAGGACCTCCCCCTCGCCCTCAAGCACGAAATAACCTAGGGAGTCGTACCAGCGCTTGATAAACGGATCGGGCTGGATGACCACATCGTACCAGGATGGAATCATCTTCATCGAGAATACCTTGTAACGGGACTTGATACCAGCGCAACGGCACAGGGCAATGTATGCGCTGATGAGATGGAAGCAGGTCCCAGTCCCTCGCCTGAAAGTTTCATCGACGGGATTCATTGGGCGCTCGTCGAGCATCAGCCTCTCCTTGACGAAATAGAAGGCCCTCTCGGCAAACTCGCGGTCCGAGACCTTGAATGCCCCGAGCTCGTTTGCCATGGCGATGACCAGCGGATCGTGGCAATCGCAATGGAGGGTCGGTCTGAGGTATTTCTCGTCCGAATCGCAGAACTTCATGCCCTCCTTGTACTCCGGGAGTGTATATTGCAACTGTGGGAGCACATACCGTTCTGCGCCATCGGAGATCACGCGGGTTCGCTTCAGTTCCCTCATGTTCAGGAGGATTATCCTCGATATCGATAGGCCGCCACGGAACATCTGGATGAAGAATGTCCTCTGTGGCAGGTAACCCTTGTCCTTCATCGCCCTAAGACCTGGCATCGTCATCCCCCCATGTCCGAGGACATCACCTTACGGACCTCTTCGGCGCAACCGCGCGTCTCCTTGCCGGCAATGCGGGTTATGCCTGGCTCTAGGACCGGGCCGGGCCTGCCGCACGTTGGGCAGCGCTCCCGCATCCTGACCCTGTCGCCGGTTATGATGAAACCCGGGTAGCTGTATATGGAACCGTCCAAGAACGCGAACCTACCGTATTCGCCGTAGCCGACCGGATCGAAGTTGTCATCCAGCACCATAGGGTGAATGTAGCTCATCGGAACGTGCAGATGATGACCTTCTGGGCATTGCACCATCCATCCGTTCCCTTCCACCATACCGTACATGTCGATCACGTTCTCGGCAGGAATGCCCAGATAATCCTTGATATCCTTACGGAATTCCTCTTCCGGCATGCGCTTCTTCTCATGTACCTTCCAACCGCCCCCGGTCAGCACCAGCCCGCGCGCCCCCACGTCAAAGCTGCGCCCTTCCTCCTTGAGGCGTTCGACGACCGAATACAACAGGAAAGGAGCTCCACAAAACGCCATCTCCTCCTTGGCCGCTTCCCTTTTTTCTATCCAGGCGATGATCTCGCCGATCACCCTCTTCTCTGCACGGCGGGACATCATCTTGACCAGCCTTGACTTAAGGCCCTTGTCGTCGCTCATGGTCAATCTTATCAGCTCGGTATCGATCACCCTGTCGACCGCACAATCTACATCCTTCATGATGTCGTAGTAGATGGTACCCAGGCGCCCAGCGAAAAGGTTGGTCTTGAAGGGGTTCGGCAAGAGCAGATACCCATACATATCCGGGTTCCAACGGGGGTAAAACATCGAGACCACGTTCTTGGCCATAGCGTACTCGTTGATGTTGAAGCTCCTTAGGTCGCGCGGGACGAATGTATGACGTCCGCCCGTCCCGCTGCTGTACGTGGTGATGATACCGGCCTTGTTGAACGCCTCGATGACCTGATCATACGATGGGTCCTTACCAGTGACCTTGACCTGTGGCAGTTCCCCCGTGTAAATGTTCCCCAACCAAGTGGCGAAATCGCGACCGGTGGGAGTGGACTTAAAGAACTCGCTATGGATCAACGGGACCTTGGCCAGATCGGTGATCGACCTGATGTCTGTTGGCGTAACGCCAGCATCCTTGCAGAACTCATGATACATGGTATTCTGCTCATAATGCCGTGAGAATTGGAACTTGACCGCATTGAACCTTAGGGTGTCGGCTTCCTCGGTCGGAACCCGGAATGGGTCCTTAGGTCCATAAACAGCTTTGTCGGCAGGGGTCCATTCTGAACTAGTCGGTAGATATTCACGGACTTTGCCCTCGAAGACGTTTACATAGTCGGCATAACCCATCGGGCTTGAATGCGGACCTTGCTATAAAGATATCTTGAAATGAAGGCAGAATATTGCCATTAATTCGTGAGTGCAAATCTACATATCACCCATTTTTACAATAGATATTCAATCGAATGCCGATATGTATGAATGTTCATCTTGTATTGATTGAACCGTTGTCGAGAGGAAATGTTCGTTTTCGAATGAAGAACGAAAATTGCAGTTAGTTTATTCCGACACGAGAACCATTCCTATTGTATCAAGGGTCATCGTTACTTCACAGGACCAATTAGGAAGACAGCTCGGTTGGCTGAAGGAATCCTGGCTTTGGCTGCTTCTGTCATCGGTCCTGGACAAAATGAAGGATGAGGAGATGAAGCCGACCGCATCGGAAGTCGGACGCGATCCGGGCCTGGTCATGGAATTACTATCTGCGATGTTCGACTTCAATGGTCTAGCACTCCCAGCAACATCAGGAATATCGCGACGAAGAGAACAAGGCCTTTCGTTATCCGGTTCAAGGTTTCGATTCCCCTAGTCATCTGACCGGCGCCTAAACTCTGAAAGATGACTGGAATCTGATGTCTGATATCCCAGTGAATGGTTACCGTGGCCATTGACCTAGCCCGGATGAACGTTCGTGAATGATCCTATTGATCATCCAGATATTTGCTGTATGATGTCCTCCAACGCCTTTTGACCTCTAGGGGTCTCCAGTACCTTCAAGTTCGGGCCGCACGAGGGCACAACCATGACCGTTCCCTCGATCCCGTATCTCTGGAGCAGGTTCTTGTAACGTGCGGTCACGGGTGAGAACATCTCTATCCCCTGCGGATTGCCGCAGGTGAACAGCACGGCCCCCTTCTTACCCTTGGGCATGCGGTTCGTATACTGTCCTGTAGCTGCGCCTGGAGCAAGGAACGAATACAACCGATCGACGAGAGCCTTTGTGGTCGCCGTCTCAGCCGATATGTAGATCGGCGAACCGATAACGATCGCGTCTGCCTTCGCGATCTTTTCCAGAGCAGGTGACAGCTCATCCTTCTGAACGCATTTGTCACCCTTCTTGCAGCCCATGCATGCCGAGCAGTCTTTGAACTTCATATAGAACAGATCAAAATAATCGACCTCCGCCCCTTTGTTCTTGTAGGTTTGAGCGACTTCCTTCAGGATCGCGGCTGTGTTGCCCTCTTTCCGGGGGCTTCCGTTGAAAATGACAATCTTCATTATAGCACCAGCGGATAGGAGAGGAGTCCGGGATAGTTAATAGGTTCTTCGCATTCCGTTTTCTGGTTAAGAGAACCGGGAATAGATCCAGAGTTCATGCCAAGGTAACAATAATAGAATCGTACTTGCATTAACAAACCATGGCGATCAAGGATACAGTTAGGATGGTCGCAGATCTCATGGAGGTCGCTGCCAGGACCGCTCCCAAGGGCTTAGGGAAAGATTACATCGAAATCAAAGTTCTTAGCGATGAGGAGCGGAACGCGGTCGGGAACGAGATGATGAGGATGAGCAAAGAAACCTCCCATCCGAACTTCGACAGGGATGGCCAGAACGTCCTTGATGCAGATGCGCTGGTGCTCATCGGGCTTCTACCCCATAAAGGTGCGGGCCTGAACTGTGGGGCATGCGGTTTCCCGACCTGCGTGGAGATGGAGAGGCATACGTGCGTCGCTGATTTCGACGGAGGGAACTGCGCCATCAGGCTGCTGGACCTGGGGATCGCCATGGGCTCGGCTGTCAAGATCGCCTCGGAGCTGAATGTGGACAACCGCATCATGTACCGGGTCGGCGTGGCTGCGAAACGTCTCAAGCTGGTCAGGGCCCAGATCGTTCACGGGATACCCCTGTCAGCCACGGGCAAGGACATATTCTTCGACCGCCAGCCAAGGAAGTGATCGGGCTTCGTCCGATCCCGCCATTTCCTGGTTCACGAAATCAATTAATCGACCGTCTGCTTCTACTGGGCATGAAGCCGCGGAATATCCTTGCCAACAACTCCGTGATGATGGTACTGGCATTCATTACCGCAATGGTCGTGGGAGGCTTTCCCAACGGTTTCGTTTTCACGAACAGTAACATCGCTATGCTGTCACTGATCGTAGTGATGTGCCTATCTCTGACATCGCTAAGACTTAGAGGCCTAAAGTTGAAGGACCATTCGGTCCCGATCAGGAACGCGTTCCTGCTCTCGTTCGTCCTCTCCACTGGAACCACCATCGCCATGAGCTTTCTGTTCCAGGGCGACATCAGGAACGGCTGGATCATCATGGCCGCGGTCCCGTCGGCGGTCTCCATCGTTCCCTTCACCTACCTGCTCAAGGGTGACCTCGACTCCACCTTGGTCTCGTCGGCATCGCTCTACATTCTCGCACTGGCGGTAACGCCCATAATAACCCTGGTGTTCCTGGGAACAGCGGTGGACGTAATGACCTTATTGGGCTATGTAGGCTACCTCATCCTCTTGCCTTTGGTCGTCTCGCGATTGCTGAGGAAAGTGGACATCCGACCGGAGCAAAAGAGCATGGCGATCAACGTGGCCTTCTTTGTGCTCATCGTGGCCATCGCCGGCCCGAACCGCCAGGTCTTCTTCGGGGACCCGATAATGCTGACAGGTCTGGTCATTGTGGCCTTCGTCAGACAGTTCGGAATAGGGCTGCTATGGAACTGGTACTTGGAGAAGAAGAACGCTCCCCGCACCAGGAAGGTACCGGAGGTAATGTTCGCTTCCTACAAGAACACTGGAATGGCGGCCACCTTGGCCATTGCCCTAATCGGACCCGCCGCCGCCGTTCCTGCTACCGTATGTACATTGGTTGATATCGTCTGGTTGATCTTCCTGTCCAAATCCCTCTTTTCCCCCACAAGACGATAATCACGGGTATGATGGAGCGCGAGGAGGACTGAGACTGGGCCGATCGTTCGGATGGATGATATGGAAGTGGTTTGCGGATCACTTGATCCAGCTGATTATCTGCGGTTCGTTGCGCTTCCCTTCGGTGATCTCTGCCTTAGTATATCCCAGGATGAACTGGGCCACCAACTTGTGGTCGGCCGGGACCCGGCATTCCTTAATGAACTCCGGACTGCGAGCGAGGGAATTGGCGAACCCTATCCAGCAACTTCCGATCCCAATCGACCTGGCGTACAGGAACATGTTTTCGACCGCCGTACTGGCATCTTCGACCGGCGTCAATGCAGAAGGATGGGCAAAGACGAAGACCGTCACCGGGGCATGATAGAACAGGTTGAAGTCCGGATTCGAAAGGGTCTTTAACAGCCCTTGGATGTTCTCTGGAAATGGCTCATTCTTGGGGCGGTTCATGGTCAGGCCGGCCTTGAATAGTTCCTTGGCGACCTCCGAATAGTGGTCGATCCGTTCCTTGTTCTCTAGCACTACGAACCTGAGCGCCTGCGCATTCATTCCGCTGGGGGCGTAGATGCCCGCCTTGAGGATCTCCCTTAGGGTCTCCTCGGGGATTTTCTTGTCAGTATAACTCCTGACCGACCGCCTGCCATAGATGTTCCTTAAGACCTCGTTCATTCCCGCACCTCCGCAATTACTTTGATTCGGCGGTCCAACATCGAGCTGTCGGTTATTAATCGCTTGCCTGACCGTTGAATGCGGCAATAATCCGGAGATCTAGCGATCGGCAGGGTTTGGTCCGATATTGGAACGTCGGTGCGAAAGAAGAATAAACCTCGACTCCCAAGACAGACCGATGAGATACGATTGCGAGAAGACCGTTCTGGTCGCCCTGGGTGGAAATGCGATCCTCAAGTATAAGGAAGAAGGGACGGCGGAAGAACAGATGAGGAACGTTAGGACCACCTGTAAGACGCTTGCCCGGTTCATAAAGGAGGATTACCACATCGCGATCACCCATGGGAACGGGCCTCAGGTGGGGGATATCCTGCTGAGGAACGAAATGGCCAAGGGTGTCCTTCCCCCAATGCCCCTCGATTTCTGTGGAGCAGAGAGCCAGGGAATGATCGGATATATGCTCCAGCAATGCCTGATGAACGAGCTGCGTGAGCTGGGGGCGGAAAGACCGGTGATGACCATCTTGACCCAGACTCTCGTCGCGGAAGAGGACCCGGCTTTCGGTCGACCATCAAAGCCCATAGGACCTTTCTATTCTATCGATGAAGCCGCCAAACTCCGGAAGCAGAAAGGGTGGACCGTCGCTGAGACCACCGGCCGGGGTTTCCGGCGTGTCGTTCCCTCCCCCAAACCGATCTCGATCGTCGAAGGGAGATCGATCAAGGACCTGTTCGAGAAAGGCTATGTTGTGATCGCATGTGGCGGAGGAGGCATTCCTGTGATTGACATGGGTGGAGAGATCGTGGGAGTTGAAGCGGTGGTGGACAAGGATCACTCAGCAGCAGTTCTGGCCAATCTCATCGGAGCTTGTTCCATGCTCATCCTGACCGACGTGGACGGAGTATATCTGGACTACGGCAAGGCAAGACAACGCGTTATCCAGAGGATGACCGTATCCCAGGCTATTAAATGGATGGATGAGGGACACTTCCAGGCAGGGAGTATGGGACCAAAAGTGGAATCGGCTATTGAATTTGTGTCGAAAGGTGGCAAAAAAGCAATAATTACCTCTATGGAAAAGGCGGCCGACGCGCTGGAGGGAAGGGCTGGTACTACAATAACGATATGATCCATCCTTTCCGGTTCAGATCCTGCAATCGAAAATGCGTTCGTTTAAACGCACAATGAGTGCTGCATTCAGACGGATTTAAGGAACTTCACCTTCTTTCCTGAACCGGGGTGACCGCAACATCTTCATTTCCATCCTTACCTTGGTCCTTTCATCCTATCGGGCACTGGGAACGTATATGGAACGGCTCCCTTGAGCTTGATGTTCTTGGCTTAGTGAAGATGATCCATTTTCGTTTGGATCAGTGCCGCTTAGACCTATGTCGACACCGCACCATCTCAGGTCGCCCGCATAGGTTGAACGAACCGTTGTTGCGAAAGGCTCAGGCGGGCCGCATCTTCGATGCTTGTCTGCTTCACCCCAAAGAGCTTGGATAATCGGACCGTGTCCACGGCAGAATCGTACATCTCCATCCCGTTCAAGAGCTCCTGCATGCCCTCGGACATACCTGGAATCTCCGTCCCGATGGGGACGTGAACGACTGGTATCCTCTTGCCCAGGAGCGACTCGTAAATCCCGATCATCTCGTTCCAGCAGATCGTCTTGGGGCCGCCTATCGGCATGTACAGGTTCCTTGCGGAAGGGTTCCCAACGGAAGATGTGATGAATGATGCCACGTCGTATATCGAGATGAAACTGTGCCGCCGATCGCCTTCACCTGCCAATGTCACCGGTCGATTAGCCTTGAGGGCCGGGGCGATCATCGCACTGAACCATGTCTCCGTGATAGGTTCCGGCGCCACGATCGTATAGTTCATGCCGCTTTGAAGGAGATGGTGCTCCGTCTTCTTCCTGGCTTGAAGGTATGGCGATTGGCTTTTGTCATTGGCCATTGCCGCGGAAACGAAGATGAAATGCTTGATCCCAACGGCCTTGGCGCTGTTTACCAGATGCCGGTTTCCGATAAGGTCGACGTTCTGTACGTTGTCGTCGCCTCCCCGTTGGGCGGAATTTGCGGTCGTAATCAGTGTCTCCACACCTCTTAGGGCGTCGATCAGGGTTATCGGAGCCTTGATGTCGCCGAACACGGCCCTTGCTCCTGCTCTCACCAACGGGTCAAAGTCCGAACCGGGGCGAACCAATATCCGAACTGACCGTTTCTGTTGCAGAAGGTTCTTGACCACTATGCTTCCAAGCTGCCCTGTCGCCCCAACGACCAGTATCATCGCAGAACGCCTCCTTGACACATCGCAGCGCGCTTTTCTGGGGCGCGTAAGCTTATTGTTCAAAGGCCCCAATGTATTCTAGGAAATGCACCGATAAACATTTTTGCATAACCTCCGACTCACAGTTCCAAACTTCCCATCATTATTCCGGAACAGGCCCGAACTCTGATTCATTGACAACTCTCTTGACCCGGGTGGATTGAACGACATTTCCCAAACACTCGAATCGTCGAGAGGCTTCGTTAAGATGTCCCCGGGCCTCAGTGGGTCGCCTCAACCGCAGGAGCGAACGCCCATGTTGAAGCGAGACAATCGCCCCCAAATATTCTGGAAAATCTGTTCCAGTGGCGAAGACCTCTGCCTCCCCGTACCTCAAGTTCATTCCGGTAAGGTCGTGTCTGGATTCCAGTAGTAATGCCGCAGCCAAGGCTAGCAGCAACCTTTCCAGGATGAATGATTCTGCGGGTTGCCTTTCCAGCAGACCACAGGCCTCACAGAAGGCCTTTTCCGAGCGATCCCTCCTTCCGTTCGCTGCCTCGATTACTGCCATCAAAGCCAAAGGCTCAATTCTAATGGTTTCCTCGTTCATGCGGGACCAAAGATCCTCGGCCGAGACGACCTCCGATAAGGCTGAATCCGGTTCTCCCACACTGAAGAGAAACAGCTCCGCTCTCCGCAGGTGGGCTTCGTAATGTAACCTGTGTTCTCCAACCGTCTCGGCCAAGGTCGTGGCATGGTCGAGAAACTCAAGCGATTCCTTCTCCTTTCCCGCATGTGTCAGTGACACGCCCAAAGTTATGCCTGATTCGATCTGGAGCCCATAATGACCGATCGATACTGAAGCTACGAGCGCAACCCGAGCCTCAGTTACGGAACCGCTGACATCGCCGGATTTCAGGGCTGCTTTGGAGGAGTTTATGTGGCCAATGATATGTGAGATCGAGGAGGAGAGTGGAACGTCCGCCTCAACATTCTGGGTAACATCATGCCGTATCATAATCCCGTCCTCATTCTGACCTTCACTCTCATGAGGGAGATGGAGATCATGGACCAGAACGTCACTCATGACCTTTTCGAGTTCTTCGATCAATATCCGATCCTCACCATATGATCGATGAGTGGCAATGATGAGGGCGTTCATCCGTCCGATATTCCTAGCCAAGAAACAGAACATGACGATCGTGGCCATGTCCGCCGTCCCGATCTCCTCCAAGACCAGGACGACCGGGTTCTGTTCAGTGATCGATCTCAGAAGGCCCAACGCATACATCTCATCGAAATAGGAGCGCTCCGCCATTGAAACATTGTTCCGCAACAATGGAAGAGGTGCCCCTTCCGTATGGTCCAGACTCGAATTGAGGGCTGATAGGGAAGCTGTTAGCGGTTCTGTTCCCGATGCATATCCCCTACAGTCACAAATCGCGGTAAGGCAGCCCATTCCCTCCGCCTCCGTAAGAACATCAGCGACAATGGCGTGCCTCTGACCCACATCCCCCCCTGAAACGATGGAGATCGAACCTTCGCCGCCTATGGCATCACCTATTTGGTCTATTAGCCTCTCCTCGACGTTCCATGCGTCCTGGGATCCTCTATTCTCTGCCATCTGGTTCAATTTCTAGATGCCTATGAATTTGATAAAGCTTGGCACAAATGATAAAACTATTTAACTGGCTTTGAGTTGGTCGAACCGTGATCGTACAAGCGCACAATGATATAGACCCAGGAAGGGTCGTGCCGGTCGGGGCACCGTCGGAAGATGAGATATCTGAGATATTGGCTTTGAAAGACAAATGCCAGAAGCGAATGGGGATAGCGATCGTCCTAGGAGAAGACTTCCTCCAATCACTGGACAAGGCTGGGGTCGGTGCGTTTGCGTTCATGAAGGAAAGGCGTTTCGTCGGATTCGTTTTCTTCTATTCGTTCGAGAAGGAGGAGGCGGAAGCATCGGTTTTCGCCGATCCTGATGCTGACTGGAACCAGGTATGCTCTCAGCTTCTGGAAGCCACAAAGAGAGAATGCGCCCGGAGAGGCCATGCCCGTCTACTGCTAATGAACGACCGCAGATCTACCTCCATCGAGAGGTTTCTCAAAGATGCGGGAGGACGATTGGCCTTCTCTGAGCATCGGATGGTTTCACTTAGGGACCCGATGATCGGTGGACAGCACGTAGAGCTTGAAGAGGTCAGCAACGAAGATGCGACCCTCCAGGACATCGAACTCGAATGTTTCGGTCATTTCCACTCCAAACCGGACCAGAGGAGATATCTTGCCATGGTTGAAGGAGAACCGATAGGCAAGATCGACATCAATACGGCAGGGCCCGAGGCTGAGCTGACCGGATTCTGCGTTGTGCCCAGATCGAGGGGGAAAGGTCTCGGCAAGGCAATTCTTCAGGACGTGGTCAATAAGCTCCGGACCGAAGGAAACGAAAGAATAACCTTGGATGTCCAGACTGACAATGATATTGCCCTTTCACTGTACCTGAAGTCGGGGTTCGAAAGGGAATTCACAATCGATTACTATGCAATATCCCTAGAAGATATGATTAGTAGCGGACATCATTCGTGAAAACGATGACAGTAGATCTAGGACCTCGAGTGGGGGCAAAAGCCCCGGACTTCTCACTGCCCAAGGATATCAACGACTCGTTATCACTGAGCGAACTGGTCAAAACGAAACCGGTCCTGCTTCTATTCTATCCTTCGGATTTCGGGATGATATGTTCTGTAGAGATGAAGACATTCCAGAGCCGCTTGTCCGACTTCAAGCCGTTCTGCCATCTTATCGGCATCAGCACAAATAGTCTCAGGTCACAAGGAGCTTGGAGCATGGCCCTCAAACTAGATTTCCCTTTATTATCCGATCTAGATGGACGCGTGTGCAAAGAATGGGGCGTGCTCGTCGAGGAGCAAGGATTCATGGAAGGGAGGGCCTATAGAACGGCTTTCCTGATCGACACGAACATGATCGTCCGTTATAAATGGGTTCCAGACGACCCCTCGTATGAACCGGATTACGACCGGTTGCTCACCGAAGTTCGAAAGTTATGATGATTAGACGTAGTCCAATGAGCATTTCTTGACCAGGAGCCTTGCCGAGTCACGCTCCACAACTTTCTCCGTGACGTCGATCCTGATCGGCTGGGAATGCATAGGCGAGTCAAGTGCCATCGTTTCATATTCGCCTCCTTCTCCGGAAACGTTGATGCCGTGCTCCTTCGAAACCTTGATCAGATCATCGATACAGACGTGATCTATCGTCCTGCCCAGCCATTTCTCGTCCAGTCCCTCGGCGAAAACACCGACGATGATCGCCTTGACCCCAGAATCGACCATATCGTTTAGGAGCGTGACCTGGTCCTTACGCCACATGGGGGCGAAAAGTCTTAGGCCTAACGATTCGCAGACGCCGTTGATCCGGTCCCACTGGTAGTCGGATGCTATGGCGCCCACCACAACTCCCTCGACGTTCAGCCCCTCCAGGCCCTTCCTCAGGGCTGCTAAGTCCCCTTCTTCGGTACCATCCGAAGGGATCGAGACCAGTCTTTTGCCCATTGCATGTGCCATATGCGGCACCGCCTCCAGATTCAATGTGTGGAAAACCCAAGAGTGGGGATCGCTGGGAACAATGTTGACCAAGGTGCATACCCGGTGCCCCAGTTGTTCCATAAGGTAAGCCGAGTAGGTGGAATCCTTCCCTCCGGAATAAAGACAGGCCAAACGCATGCCCTGCCATCCGCTGCAGAAGATTTCAAACTTGTCCTTAGGGTAGCATAAAAATATCAGGGAAAGCGATAGCCACAACGATGTACTGCCCCAAATGCAACAAGACCATCAAGGACGAGCGTCTGGAAGAGGTCAACAAGCAGCTCGTCGAACAGTTCAATAAGGATTCCCTATCAAAGGGCATGTGTCCAGTATGCGGTACACGCTTACTCAAGGCGAATAAGAAGGTGTGAGGATGCGCATCGAGGAAATGACCAGCAACGAGTTCGCCGAGGCCGTCGAACGGGACCCGGTGGTAATATTGCCCATAGGTGCGACCGAGGCGCATGGGCCGCATCTTCCGTTAGGCACGGATGCTTTCCAGCCCGAGGCCATCGCCGACGCGGTCGCCGAGAAGGTGAACGGTCTGGTAGCACCGGCGATCAAGTACGGGCAGCACTCCTCAACGAGGAACCTTCCGGGGACCATAGGTGTCACATCGTCCACGCTTCGCGCCATCATCGTAGATGTACTGGAATCCCTGCACCGGAACGGCATACGCAGGATCGTGATCATCAGCGGGCACTCCGGGAGCGTCCACATGGCCATGATAAAGGATGCCTGTGAGGATGTCGTGCGCCGCTATCAGATGGATGTCGTTTTCCTCGCCGACTATGACATCGGCAAGAACGTTCAGGAGGAGATCGGGGCTGGTCCTGAAGACGGGCATGGCGGAATGATGGAAACGTCCCGGATCATGGCAATAAGGCCTGACCTGGTGCCCAAGAACCGCACCAAGGGAGAGTTCGCTTCCGCCGGATACAAGGTGCTAAGCGACCCAGAACGGTGTTATCCCCAAGGCTTCGTCGGCGACGCAGGTAAGGCCAGCGCCCAGGCGGGGAAGCGCCTAAACGATTACATAATCGATGCGCTTACGGACCTCATCCAAAAGGACCTAGGCGTGAGAGAATGAGCGAGCTAAAGAGGAAGGCGGCAGAAAAAGCGGTCGAGTTCGTCGAGGACGGAATGACACTGGGCCTGGGAACGGGATCCACAACATACTTCGCCATCGAGGCGATCGGATCGTTGGTCAGGAAGGGGTATGACCTACGTGGTGTCCCCACATCCGTCGCCTCGGAGGAACAGGCGCGTAAGCTCGGCATACCGTTGATCTCGCTGGACGAAGTAGACGGGATCGATATGACCATTGACGGGGCGGACGAGGTCGATGGGGAACTGAACCTGATCAAGGGAATGGGTGGCGCCCTATTGCGTGAAAAGATCGTTGCATACGCCTCCAAGCAGGAGATAATCATCGTGGACGATGCGAAGCTGGTCAAGACACTTGGAACGAGGTCGCCGCTCCCGATAGAAGTGACACGTTTCGGTCACTCCTTGACGGCTAGGAACATAGGATCGCTCGGTTGCGTTCCGGAGCTCAAAGGTGGCCAAAAGCCATTCGTAACGGACAATGGAAATCTCGTATACAATTGTCGATTTGACAAGATCGATGACCCTCAATCCTTGGACCGCAAGCTAAAGGATATCCCAGGAGTAGTCGAGACTGGCCTATTCCTCGGTCTGGCAACGAAGGCTGTCGTGGCTTACCCCGACCGGACTGTTGTGCTAGAGAAATGAAAGATTACCTGGCCTTAATGGGCCATGGTCTTTAGCTGTTCGATGTTGCTCTCGATACGCTCGATCCTCTTCCTCTCTTCCTTCTCAAGCGTCTCGACGATTTTCTCGAACGGGATCGCCAACTTGTAGGCGTGGACCGGACGACCTTTGCCTTCCTTCTTTATGTCCCGCTTGATCACCCATTTCCTTCGCCTTAGTTCCTGCATCGCGATGGAAACCTCGGGCTGCCTAAGCGCGGTGGATATTTCGATCTCCACTGAGGTCGTCTCTTCCTTCTTTCGGAGGAAAGCTAATGTCTTAGCTACGTTCTTGGGCATCCCTGTGCCCATGAGAAGCTCGACCAGTGTCTCGTCCTTCTTACTGAAACCCCTGTCAGCCATGAATTACACCTTTCCAATACTTGATACATATCATTTATTATCGCATAGATATATATCACTTTCTATTTGAAGTTTCGATTCAAATAACATCCCGGATGACTGGCTATTTATCCAGCATTCAGAATTGCAGTGCAAGCGAGGCGTTATTTAAGCCGAATCCACCGGACAATCACTTCTATATTATAATCTTTCGGTGATTATATCTTCGGTTGCCGGAAGGCAGTTTTTCATCTTAGGATCTTGAGAAATGGACCTTCTCATGGAGACGTTTTCCGGCCAGCGCTTAATGACAACGATTATAAACATGAGGCATCATTGCTCGGAAAAGGAAGGCGAGTACCTTGCTGAGCCGAGGGTGAAAAACCAGGCCAGTACAGGACCAGCATCCATACCTGGTGTAATAGGTTTATATAGGAATTGAGTATTAAACCTGTTGCTTCCAAGGGTGATATAATGAAAATGCCCAGGCAAATTAAGACTTACTGCCCCTTCTGCAAGGTTCACACCGACCACGAGGTAGAAAGGGTCAAGAAGAAGAAGGCAAGCGAACTCAAGTGGGGTCAGAGGAGATTCAGAAGGGCAACTTCTGGGTACGGAGGTTTCCCACGGCCAAAGCCGGAAGGCAGGGAAAAGCCGACCAAGAGGATCCCGCTGAGATACCGCTGTAAGAAATGCAAGAAGGCTCACCAGAAGCGCTGCTTCCGGGCCAAGAAATTCGAACTCACGGAGTGATCCGGATGGTACACACGACAAACTTCGTAAAAGTTAAGTGCGCCGATTGCGGCAACGAGCAGGTGGCCTTTAAGAAGCCGGCCATGCCCGTAACGTGCCACGTCTGCGGCTCGACCTTGATCAAGCCCCGGGGAGGCCAGGGGGAGATGAAGGGACAGCGGTTAGAGGTGGTCGATTAATGCCCAAAGCCAGCGAGTTTCCTGAGGAAGGCGAACTCGTTGTTTGCACAGTCCAGAACGTAAAGAACTTTGGCGCGTTCGTCACATTGGACGAATATGGGAACAAGGAAGGTTTCATCCACGTAAGGGATGTCGCCACGGGCTGGGTTAAGTATATCAGGGATTACGTCAGGGAAGGTCAAAAGATCGTTACAAAGGTCCTTGGCGTCGATTCATCAAAAGGTCACATCGACCTTTCCCTGAAATCTGTCAACGAACACCAGCGCCGTGAGAAGATCCAGCAGTGGAAGAATGAAAACAAAGCTGAGAAGCTTATGGAGATCGTCGCCGAACGGTTGGGAACGACCGTTGAGGCAGCACTAGAAAGCTTCGGGTACGATCTTGCCGACAAGTTCGGTACTTTATATGCCGCTTTCGAGGCCTGCGCTGCCAACGCAACCGCACTGAAGGAGGTGGACGTCGAAGGCGATTGGACCACTGTCTTCGTTGAAGTGGCCAAAGAGAACGTCACCCCACCATACGTGCAGATTTCCGGCTACTTGGAGCTTAGAAGTCCTGCCTCGGATGGCGTGGACAAAATAAGGGAAGCGCTATTGGCAGGATTGGCGGCGGGGGAAGACCGGATCAAAATGCAGTATATCGGTGCTCCGAAATACCGCATCGTGCTCACCGCGCCCGATTATAAGTCCGCGGAAGAAGAGATGAAGGATATCACAAATAATGTAATCTCCAAGGTCAAGGAATCTGGTGGAGAAGGCAGCTTCCACCGAGAGGATAAGTGAACTCCTTCGGTGAGAGGCAATATTTTATTGATGGAGCGCCCATCCTGCCTCCGCCGGGTGACTTATTATGAAGACGTCGCTGCGAAAATGCCCCAATTGTGGTGAGTACACTTTGCACGACGTTTGCCCAAAATGCGGCGTTACAACAATCGTGCCAATACCACCCAGATACTCGCCTGAGGATAGGTACGGCAAGTATAGAAGAATGTTGAACAAACAATCGAGGGATTGAAATGGATAACATCAAGATGGTCGTCAAGGAGATGCCGGTATTGGAGGATCCCGTGCTGGTCGAAGGTCTACCCGGCGTCGGCAATGTGGGCAAACTGGCAGCCGAGCATTTGGTGGAGCAGCTCAAGGCCACCAAGTTCGCCGACATCTATTCAAAATACTTCCCGCCCCAGGTACTCGTCGATGACGAAGGGCTAATCCGACTAGTCAATAACGAACTCTTCTACTCGAAGGGAGAGGGCAACAGACCCGACCTCATCATCCTGGTAGGCGACTATCAGGGATTGTCACCAGAAGGACAGTACGAGCTTTCCGATCATGTCCTAATGGTTATCAAGGGAATGGGGGTCAAACGCATATACACACTGGGCGGTTACGGTGTCGGCAAGATGCTGGAGCAGCCACGGGTTCTCGGGGCTGCCACAGACAAGGAACTGGTCGACGAGATGAAGGAGAAGGGGGTCATCTTCTCCAAAGGAGAGCCGGGAAGCGGCATCGTCGGAGCGAGCGGGCTGCTCCTCGGACTCGGTAAGATCTACGGGATGCGCTCGGTGTGCCTGATGGGCGAGACATCCGGTTATTTCGTCGATCCCAAGGGAGCGGAGGCGGTCCTCCGGATATTGGCCGGGATTCTGAACGTGGAGGTCGATTATAAAGCGCTCGAGGAGAAGGCCGAGCAGATCGAGACGATCACATCGAAACTGAAGGAGATCGAGGCCCCCGTGACACCTAAGAAGGAAGACTTGGGCTATATCGGTTGAACTCCTGCCGTATCAAACCCTTTCAAAAACCATTGTCATTTTCAATTCTTCGATATGGTTTCTTGCTGAACATTGCCATGGCTAAACCATAAAAATAAAAAAAAATAAGGGGAGGTAATCGTAATTAGCCTCGAATGCATCCCATCCCATTCTGACAGGCTATTTCCTTAGATATTTCTCCTCAAACCTTTCCATCTCGGCAAGGGTCTTTTCGGCCTCTTCCATCTTCTTCAACTTGTCCGACACCAGGTCGACCCTGGCGTAGACGAAGTCTCGGATGGCGGCCCTGATAGCCTCAGATCTTGAAGGGAAATCATCAACCTCCACCAGAAAGTCCAACGCTCGGATATATCTGGCCGGAAGGCGAAGAGTTACCTTTTCTAGATCGGCGTCCTCCAATTCCCTCACCGTGAGACATAAGGGGTCTATACGACCTCTTTTGTCAGACATGACATTACATAGTGTCTATTTATACTTTAGGTCAACATATGGAAAAATGGAACATCCAGACATTAATAATGTTGAGAGATATCTGTTGATGACAGGATTCTTTGAGAAGATCAATCCGACCTCTCCATATGCCGACCAGACCCTGAATTGATTTCATCCGTGGGCGGTAAATGTTTAATATGATTTCTGTAATACTCTGCCTGCATCCCGACTTAGCTTAGTCTGGCTTGAGCGGCTGACTGTAGTGGGTATACCGGCATGCCGGTTCCTTAGCCGCCGATATCAGCAGGTCCCCAGTTCAAATCTGGGAGTCGGGACCACCTTTCCTATTCTTCGATGATATATTCGGGATATTTTTCCAATCCATAGAGAATGGAAACCCGGACCATCTCACACTTTCAGCCTTTTGAGAGAAGCGCCCTTATCGCTCCTTCGGACTCGTCCAAGACCATCCCTTCGTCTAGTGACTTAACAACACGGTCCAGCATGACCACCTGTCCATCGCAGAGAACGGTCTTCACATCCGCTCTGCCCGCTGAGTAAACGATGTTGGATACGATATTCTCAGGCAGCATCGGTCTGAGGCTTGGCGACCGGCCGTCCATTATCACCAGGTCTGCTCTTTTTCCGATCTCAATGGAACCGATCTGATCGGAAAGCCCAAGCGCCTTCGCCCCGCCGAGCGTAGCAAAATCGAGCACTTGCTGCGAAGGCAATACCGTCGGGTCCCATCGGGAGGCCTTCTGCAGCAATGAGAGCGTCTTCATCTCTCCAAACATGTCCAGACTATTATTGGTGGTACAACCGTCGGTGCCGATCGAGACATTGACCTCGTTCTGCAGCATCTCCGGAATGGGTGCGACACCGCCGGTGGCCAACTTCATGTTCGAGACCGGGCAGGTGGAGACCGACACCTTCTGCCTCCCCAGTATCTTTACCTCATTGATAGTCAGCCAGGCAGAATGAGCCGCGATGCACTTTTCGCTGAGCACGCCGATCTTGCCCAGATATTCGGCCGGGCGGAGCCCTTCCTTCTTCTTATGGTCGTATACCTCTTTGCGAGTCTCTGACAAATGGAACGTCATTCGATGGCCAGAGGTCTTGGAGTATTCGTTGGACGAGATGAACGTGTCCGTCGAACATACATACACTCCCTGTAACCCGATACCCGGGATGACCCTCTTGCTGTCCTTGAACTGGTCGCAGAACCGCTTGCAATTATCCAGGGGCACACCTTTCTGCGTGGTGTATTCGACGTCCAGCACCGCCCAGCAAAGCATACCCCTCAGACCGGCTTGTTCTACGACCTTGCCAATGACATCCTCAGAGTAGTAAAGATCAACGAACGATGTCGTTCCGGAACGGATCATCTCCAGGCAGCCGAGGGCGGCCCCGCTCTTGATGTCCTTGTCCGTTCGCTTCGAATCTAAGGCAAACACCCGGTCCAGGAAGTTCGGGAAGGTGACGTCGTCGGCCATCGCTTTCATCGTCGCCATTGCTACATGGCAATGCGTGTTGACCAGTCCGGGCATGACCACATCGCCCTTCGCATCGATCTCCTGGTCGGCGGAATCGGCGATCTTCCCGATGGCAGCGATCTTCCCGCCGTCGACCAGTATGTCCCCTTTCAAGATCTCGCGTTTCGCATTCTGGGTCACGATGTATGCGTTCTTGATCAGCGTCGTCATCCGGATCGAACTCGCTATCCGTTCGGAAATAGATAATCCTTGTTGGGGCTCCGAAACGCGACACCACCCGAAAGATTCAAGCAATCGGAAGAGGTGAGGGAGTAAGTATCAGATTTTTGTGGTTTACATGACGACCTTGACGTTCCTAGGCACTGGCGGTGGAAGGTTCGCCACCATCTACCAGGTTCGAGCCACCGGCGGGCTGTACGTCAAGGATGTGGCCATGGTCCATATCGATCCGGGACCGACCGCCCTCTATAACATGAGCAGGTTGCACATAGACCCGGCCAAGACGGACGCGCTGCTCATCTCTCACTGCCATCCTGACCATTATTCGGACGCCGAGGTGTTGACCGAGGGCATGACCAGAGGCGGTCTGAAAAAGCGAGGTATGGTCGTCGGTTCGAAGAGCGTGCTCGAGGGCTACGAAGGTCATGGACCGGCCCTTTCCGCCTACCATCGTTCCATACCCGAGAAGGTGCTGTCGGTCAAGGGAGGAGACCAGTTCAATGTCGGGGCCATGGAGGTCAAGGTGACCACGACGAGGCATAGCGACCCCTCTGGGGTAGGTTTTATCCTCGGAACGCAGAACGGCGCCGTATCATACATGAGCGACACGGAGTTCGACTACGAGGTCATCCGGCAACATTCTGGGTCTCGTATAATCATCCTCTGCTTGACCCGACCCTTGAAGTCACGCGTTTCCAATCATATATGCACGGAGGACGCACTGGAGATTGCCCAGATGCTGCGGCCGCAGATGATCATCCTGACCCATTTCGGGGCCAAATTGGTCCATGAAGGGGCAGACAAACAAGCGACGTTCATAGAGGAGAACTCTGGTGTCCGAACAGTTGCGGCCGAGGATCTCATGAACATCCATGTTGGTAAAATGATCCGGGTCTCGAAGAACGGGGAACAGACGGAACCGGATCTCGACGAGGAGAAGATCGACAGCAACGTCGATCTCTGATGAGAGCTGGTGGCGAAGTAGAGAACAAATAATAAACGTTTCTGACGACTGGACATACCCATCTTCTGGTGATTGTCCTTTATTCCGGAGGAACATCGGGATCCCCGAATTCGCGCGTGTTTTCATATGCTGGATAGCAAAGGTTTTTATCCGCACCTAACGATTGTTGGACTGATGATGGTCTGTTTGATATCTGGCTTCCTGGGTAGCGGGAAGACCACGCTGCTGGTCAAACTCGGAAAGAGGCTAGGAGAAAAGAAAAAACGAGTGGCGGTTGTGGTAAACGAACTTGGAGAGGTCGGTGTTGACGGAGCAGTCATCGACGCTTACGGTCTCAGGAGCGTGGAGCTGACCGAGGGATGCATATGCTGTTCTCTGTCAGGAAGCCTCATGTATACCCTGCAGACGATCGCTAAAGAATACAACCCAGACGTTATTTTCATCGAGCCGACCGGGGTGGCTCTCCCAAATAAGATCAATGACATTGTACGGAGGTCCATGATCCATGCCGAGAAGAACTACGGCATGGTCATCGTCGACGCCTTCCGGGCGGAGAAGATATACAAGGAGTGCGAACTCTTCTTCCGCCGACAGATCGAAGGCGAGGACATGATAGTCATTAACAAGATCGAGATGGTCGACGAGGCCACACTCCAAGAGGTCAGGGAACTGGTCGCCTCGCTCAACCCCAAGGCCACGATAATGGAGATATCGGCAAAGGAGGAGCGGGGGGTCGATGGCATCGCCGATACCATCGCCAGGGAGGCCACACCATGAACGATGATGACTCCAAGAGCTTGGCTGAAGCAGGCACGTTCGGTGTCGAGATCGCCTTCAGGGCGGAGAAGATGAGGAAGGACAAGTTCGTAGAAGAGCTGGGCCTGTTCCTCATGTCGATCGCCAAGGACGTCGAATCGCGGAAGGGCGGATTGGTTGGCCATGTCAAGGCCTTCGCCCGGGTGGACGATGGGTTCGTCCGATTGAACATCGTGGACAGCGAACTAGGGCTCGACATCGGCGACGAGATCAGATCGAAACATATCACTGGTGGGACCATCAAGGTCATGGCCGCCGTGGTTGGTGTCGATGATCATCATGTGGAGGAGATCATCGAGAACAGGATCGAGGACCTCAGGAAGGTCATGCATATCGAGATCGCGGAGCACGAGGACCACGATCATTGCCATGAAGGCATGGAGTGAGACCGATGTACGGAATATCAATCGATGTTGGCACGAGCGGAACAAGAGTGCATGCGTTGGACCTGAGCGAGAAGAAGATCATATCGACGGCTATGACCGTCCGGCATCCGGTCCCCGGAGCGAACGTGATGGACCACCTGACCTATTGCATAGAGGTGGACCAGAACCTGGCAAATGAATTGATGATCGAAACAGTCAACCGACTGATCCGATTGCTGGAGATAGACCTGACCAAGGTGGAGAGGTTGGCGGTCTGCGGCAACCCGATTCAACTTTCCATCTTCCAGAACATGGAGCTCAGGGATCTGGCCTTCGTGGGTGAGAGATCCTTGAAGTCCAAAGGAGTAACACCGCAGAAGCGCGATGCCAAGGTCATGTCGTCCGAAGCGCTCGGCATCGATTTGGGCGGTCCGAACGCGGAAGTCTACGTCCCGCCTTCGATCGCGCATGAGATAGGCGCGGACGCATTGGCCATGATGTTCAAGACCGGTCTGCTGGACCGGAAGGAACCTTGCCTGGTCACCGACTACGGCACAAATGCAGAGATGGCGCTCAAGGTCGGCGATGAGATCTATACTGGATCTGCCGCTGCGGGACCAGCAATGGAAGGGCAAGCAATTCACTTCGGCATGCTAGCTTCGCCGGGCGCGATATCCGATATCGACTACGAGTTCCATTGGCGATGCAAGGTCCTGGACGAAACGCTGATGCCGGTCGAGGGCGACAAGGTCGACCCGACATCGGGCGATGTGATCGAGGAAGGCCATATGCATGGCAGGTCCAGAGGGGTCACCGGCACAGGTGTCATCGCGGCCATCGCGACCGGCTTGGACACTGGTATGATCAAGGCTCCCCACATCCTGACGTCCGACGGGAAGATACACCTACAGGACGGGATCTTCATCGATGACCATGACTTCCAGGAAGCGGCCAAGGCGTTCGGTGCCATGAGGGCCGGTCATTTCACTCTGCTGGAAAAAGCGGGTATCACGTTCGATGACCTGGACAGCATGTACATGAGCGGGGCATCGGGAACGTATGTGGATGCTCTCAAGG
>CAVWKV010000135.1:0-23444 GCA_963755265.1 uncultured Methanomassiliicoccales archaeon
CGTTCGCAGAGGAAGCGGTTTCGATCTTGAAATCCCGGTTGAGTTCCAGGAATTCTTTTGTTATCTCCAGGATGGGCAGCTCATCATCCACAAGCAGGATGCTTGAAGTATTCCCCAAGACGGTCATTTAATGTGCATTGACCCAGATGCGGCTTATATATTTGCCTTATAGAAACAAATTGCGAAATTGAATCGCCATATATCGAGCGCGAGGAGTACTGCGGGACGCTTCAGCCGTCGACATGCATGTATAAGCTGACGGAGAAAGGCAAGGACGCCGCCGACCGGCCCTTTGGAGCTTGAATTATCGATTCTGAAAAACTTCCGACAATTTTTTATTACCTTGCCTTTTTGAAGCTCATTGTGTGTCGCCGGTCAGAGTCTCCAACTTTCCTCAGCAGTTATTGGGTTCAAGGCCGGCGGCGCGCAATTATCAGAACTAGCTGCTGATCAAGATAAAATCGTTAGTCCTGCAACCGTTGTGTGTGATTACCCAATCGCCTAAGACAGAGGGGATGCCGATATCGTATGATGAAGTTCCAGATGATTGTTGGCAGAGAAGTAAATAAACGGTTACTTCGTAATCCAGAATCATTCAATAGAGGGGGACAAGAGAGAACAAGGTGCGCCGCCATCACTTAACTAATAATAGTGGGGAAGTTTAGAAGATCCGACGGCGCGAATATGCGATCAGGGCATAGCGATAAATCCTATCTCACAAATTACGAAAAAAAAGCAAAATAGACAAGATGATGAGGGCCTAGTCATTTTTATAGAAGTTTAAGGCGGGGGGCATTTTGGATTCACATACTTCAAAACCCTTCTGGGGGAGGACAATTGTCCACATCCTGCAAGAACCTGTCATGATCGAACTTCTCCTCATACCCCTTGTGACGATAGTAGATTACTGAGACCAGCCATGAGGAAAGGAATAACGCCACGACCACGAAGCCCAGCGTCTCGAAATCCAGGTTCTGCAGCCATCCCCAGAACCCGCTGTTCCAGTTAAGCTCTTGGGCGAACACCTGGGCGAGTTCGATGGTTCCGATACAGAATGCCACCATTACCGACATGACGGTGATCGTGAGGTTGTAATACACCTTTCGGATGGGATGCTGGAACGCCCAGCCATACGCTAGTCTCATGGACACGCCATCGCTCATGTCAGTGAAAATCATGCCACAGGCGAAGCACAAAGGCAGCGTCATTATCGCCCATAACGGGATATTGGATCCAACACTGGCGGCGACGGCGAACCCGACGGTCATTGTCTCGGTCGCAGTATCGAAACCGAGGCCGAACAGAAGACCGACGACGATCATCTGGTATGGTTCACTGACGATCTTGAATAATTTTCCGAAATGCCGGTTCATGAACCCGTTATTGTTGAGTTCGCAATCCAGCTGTGAACGGTTTATCGTTCCGTTCTTGAGGCCCTTGAATACCCTATAGATTTCGACGACGATGATGACGTTGATGATGGCGATGATATACAGGAAAACCCCCGAAATAGCGGTACTGAAGACGTTGGTCGCGTCATAGGCCGCGGTATGAAGAATCTCGTCAGCGGCGAAGACCAGCAATAGGACCATAAGACCTACGGTAATCGCGTGGCCGATTGAGAACCACATTCCGACGGTGAGAGGTCTCTTGTCCTCTTGCATCAATTTCCGCGTTGTGTTGTCTATCGCTGCAATGTGGTCGGCATCTACACCATGGCGGAGACCGAGGATGAAACAGGTTATTGCCAGCCCGCCCAGGAGATAGTACATGTTCCCGGCCTCGATCGCCAAAACAAACGATATTAAGGTAGCCACGGCAAGGACGGAATACATCGTGATGACCTTGATCTTCTCCGCTTTTGAAAGGCTTATTATTGCCCCCACCATGTTCTTTTTATGAACTGGTTTTGACTCTGAAGCAATGACACCAGCGATGTTGATTCCTCCAATAACTTTGAGTTGGATATATCATTTGATAATCGCAGTAATGATATTCGTTATTAATAAGACCTACCATTGAATAGTGTACTAAAATTTTATGCCTATCGATTATCCTCGCAATTCTTGCATATGCCAATCATGTTCAATGAGCAACGGTGTACCTCCAATCCACATTTCCTGGAAAGATCGAAAATGCTCATGTCGAACTGCACACAGTACAGTTTATGGCAGACCTCGCATTCAAAATGTGCATTGGAATCCGGATGCTTCGCGTAAGTGTTAACAGATCCTTTTGGTACCTCAGATACTAGCCCCAGATCCCTTAACATCATGAGATCGCGATACACCGTCCCGAGGCTTATTTTCGGCAGAACCTTTCTCGCTTCGAAATATATTTCGTCGGCCGTCAAGTGGATTTCACTCTCATATACAACATCGATTATTGTCTTCTTCTGTTTGGTCCACCTTCTGGGTTTGTTATCCATACGGGTCGTCATAGTTATCATTACTAGTAACTTTATTGTTTCTTTTCGATACATTAACCATCAGAAAGAATCCACGGCCCCCTGGTTTCCGAGCCGTTTCTTCGAATGTTCCGAACATGAGAAATCCCGGGCTGAACTTTTTTTAAGTTGATTCTCTTTGCGCCTTTTGATCGGTCGATTGAGGACAAACACTATCGAACCAATTCTACAATAATGACGACCAAGCCTAATCTGTGAATCTAATAATATGGGTTTTCGAACATCACATCTATCGGATCCTATGGCATTCTCTTCTAGCGATTCCTACGTTGCTGAAGGTCCTGTGACATCTGATCGAATTGTTCCTTGGTTATTTCTCCACGGGCGTATCTTTCTCGAAGTATTCTCATCGGTCCATTCTGACCCCGGTGCTGCTGCCTCCAATACCGCCTTCTTGAACGTCTGTACGAGATGCGGACGACAAAGACGACCAGAAGTATGACAATGATGATGAACAACCACTCGCCCCTGAAGCTGGTTGTATCGCCGAACAGTAAGAACAGTACCAGAACCGCTATCAAACCAATCGGCAGCATCAGTAAGATACCGATTCCACGCATCCAAGATCCACGGCGATTTGGTTCGCCGTTGTTGTCATCATCCGTCATGTTTCATTGTCTCCCTTAAATTGTCCCGGTTCCCAAGGCAATAATCTTGAGCTGCCTGACATTAAAAAGGTCTATTTTGGTATATCTTCTCTCACTGTAATCTCACCCTTGCCAAAGGCGAACAATTTCGGTTTTCCGCCCTTCAGCTCAACATAGGTGTTGTGAACGATGGCGTCACTGACCCAAGATCCCGAGTTAACCACATTCTCCTGCTTGTTAATGAATGGCCGATGGGTGTGCCCGTATATCAGGATCTCATTTGGTGTTCTCTCCTGTTCTTTCATTGCCCGTTTATCAATGTCTTGCACACCATTCGTTAGTCTTGTTTTAGGGCTTTCCCGAAGTTTCTTTGCGGAATCAATGACGTGTCTCTTCCTTTGCCTACGGAAAATGGTCGTAAGGATAAAATCGATATCGGACCAACTCTTTGTAAAGAGGCCCCAGACGTCGCTCTCGAAGGAACCCTCCTCATCCGACATCACTCGACACAGTGTCTCAATTATCAGGTACATGGTCGGATCTAGCTCTTCCGGGCCATATTCGAATTCGTGGCCATGCATGAAATGATAGGTGAATTGGCCATCCTGAATTCTGAGGTCTTTATTGAACTTCACAGGATAGTGGTACATCCTTTTGTCGTTCATGAGGTTCAGGACATGATAGTCATGATTGCCGGCCACATAGTGTACTTCGATCCTCTCCGGCAATCCCAGGATCTTGTTCATCGTTTCCCTATTCTCAAGGAACACGCCTGAGGCATCCCTCCTCCACATGTCCACGATGTCACCCAAGAGAACTAGATCGGTAACCTCCAAGTCCTTTTCTAGCTCATCAATAAAGTTATTCAGCGCAGCGCTATCGCAATATTCGTATCCCAAATGGGTGTCCGAAATGACTATAATTTTCTTCTGTACCATACCCCGTCATTCCTTGATGATGGGTGTGAGGAAGAGCTAATAAATAAATGGAAAATACTTCCATTACAGACAGGACCGAACCCACAAAGACATCTATTTTGTAGCTAGATTGAACTGAAAACCTGCCTATCCATTATTTCCTTTGTTCGATTTATCCGCACCAATTTCTCCACCATTTCCAGTGGCCCATAGGTCACATATGGCTTCCCGACCCATAGCGCCGGAGTCAACTCCTCCTTAGTTGCTATCCAATATTCCTAGTTCGTTGAAACATTATCACCATCGGATCTTTCACCTCTCGATCTTCCAGGCTTCGTCGTTGGTGGCATATCTTTCTTCAGAAAGCCAGTGGAATAACTGCGGTTCATGAAGTAAATGTCAGGGTTGATGAAATGCCTGGTCGTGAGTAGGTCATAGGATGGCCTCCGGATGATACCGATTTTATCAAGACCATTTAAGAGATGATGATACGAATAATTATGGGTTGGCCAGACCGGTTTTGAAGGGAAAATATCGGCACTTTTAGCTTGCCATCAATACAAAGATCTTCTTTTATATGGATTTCTTGGCAATTGCGAAAATGGTCTTGGAGACGAGGTCAATACCGTTGACCGTCCTTCTTTTTTCCAGTTCTTGTATGATTTCATTTTTCAGACTTTCACGCAGGTTCTCCGGCACGAACCGGAGATAATTCCCAAACGTGCTGGTATCATAGAAGTCTATCAAATCGCTTGCTGATTGATGGAACCTTTTTCTCTCATCGATCTCAACAATTATATCGGTAAATCCAGCTTGGAGCAAAAGAGTTTCTAGCTCTTCCTTGGTGATCAAGTGACTGGGGCCTGGTGTCCTCTTGACCAGCTCAACATAGGGCGATCTAGAAAGTACATCCGAGATAATTTTCCTTAGAATGATTGAGAAGCCGTCTGGAGAAGGCATGGTTATTCCGATCCTCCCTCCAGTCTTTAGAACCCGGTTTGCCTCGCCAAGGGCTTTTTCTTTTTCACCGATCCAATGAAAAACCGAAGAGAAATACACGCCATCGAATGAATCTTCGGAAAAAGCACTCATATCTTCAGCCTTTCCCACCATGAACTGTAGATTTGGATATGAGTGATTGGTCATCTTTTGGTTTGCCACCAGTATACGGTTCGATGATGGGTCTAGCCCTGTCACTTTTCCAGAAGGGCCGACCATTTTCACTACACTCAACGCCAATCGTCCAGTACCGCAGCCGACATCTAGTATGACATCTCCTTCCTTAATATCCATCTTCTTTATCAAGGAAAGACCCAATTTGAATTGAGCGTTGCTGATCCGATCATAATGGTCAGCCAATTCGGGGGTGTCATTTGAGATGTCAATCATTTAACCGCTAGCTGCCAATGATGCTATTGCCATTCTTCCACCGCACAAATCAGGGTTATGATTGCTTCATTGGATTATTCTCCAGCTATATATTGGTAGGACCTGGTTGGATGGGAGGAATATGTTTCGTTTTCAACAGGTACCTGGTTCGTAGGATTATTAAGAAGGTGGCCGCATTAGAGAGAGTGTAATTGATATGGAGGTTCGACATGAAGACTGAGATATCAATGAAATTTGAGAAAGCGACGAAGAACACGTTCCGGTTCACGGAGGGGACCAAAGACCCGTCGAGCACCCCGATCATCGGGGCCCTCTATGTGCAAAAGTCTTCCTCCAAAGATAAGATTCTGGGATCGATCAAAGTGAGTATAGAGTGAGATTGAGAAAAAGTTTAGAGAATCATTTGATTAGGCTCTGCCTAACACAATTTAAAAAGAAAAATAATTTTCATTCTCAATAAGACTATGTTGTTAAACTAATTTTCCACCGGAAATCTCTTAAGCCAGTAGAAATAGATTGAACATCGAGATCTTCGTCTTAACCTCATTTTCCGATTGATAACAGTTCTACATATCAACCATTATCCGAAAAGACACTGGATCATGCTGAATGTCGTTTCAGATGATCGGTAGGCTGTTCGGATATTGGATAAGATGCTGCTCGAAGACAAGTCGGAAAAATGAAATGCAGGCCAAGGCGCAATGTTCAACTTGTTGCTAATGGCTAGAAAGGCATTGCAGGTGGAAATTTAGTTTGGCAACAAAGCCTCAATAAGAAGAAATCTGAATAAATCGATTTATATGGATATAGTGAATCGTTACAGGATGCAAATAAATGTCGTGGGATGGCCAGTCAGGAATTTATAAATAATTTTTTCCATTAAAGTATATACTCTATTGTTAACAATATGAATATATACCTGATATATTCCTTCGGTCCATTCTATTAAATAGAGCAGGCTGCCAATAGCAAAAATCATGGCCAAAAAAAACAGTGAACCGACAGAAAATACTGAGAACAGCGGATCAAAACCATCACAAGGTCCGAGTAACATTTTCGGATTGGGTTTGGAAGAATTTTCCAAGACATCAAAATTATGGCAGGATTCTTATTCCAACCTTTTCAAGTCTTGGATGGGTTCCAACCAAGGCCTCTTTCAAAGGATGACGGACCCGTCCGGAACGGCAGATCCGGAAAAGTACAGGGAATTCTATGAACAATGGGTCAAGTCCTATCAGAACACCTGGGGAAGCATTTTCCTTTCCCTGAACAAGAACGCCGGAAAAGAGGACGTGCAAAGGATGATGGACGGAGCGGAGGAGCTCAACAAACTTATCCAGTCCTGGAGCAACGAGCTGAATGAGAACACGGAAAAAACAAAAAAGATGATGGGGGAAGCCCCCTCGCACGAAAGCGTCGTTGACGCGTATAAGATGTGGCGGAAGACGTATGAGAAGATCTTCAACGACTTCGTCAACATCCCGGCTTCGGAGAACCTGCAATCCACCTTCGAAGAACTGACCATGATCCCCAACGCCTACACGAAGACCATGATGGAGTTCCCCAAGCTGTGGAAAACGTCCTACGATGAGCTGTACTCCCCCTTTGCCGACGAGATGGAGGAACTCTATCTCCAATCGCTGGAGCTATCAAAGAAAGAGGCGGACCCCCAGGCGTACAAAGAGCTCTACCAGAAATGGACGAATGCATACAATAACGCGTTCCAAAGGATGTACAAGTCCCCGCTGCCGGCCCCTAAAGGGATAGAGGATCTGATGGAGAGCGTCAGATCATTCTCGGAGATGTACAAGTCCTGGATGGATGCTCTGGAGCAGATGTCTGGCAGGATAGGCACCCTGCTGCAGCAGCCGATGAGCCCCGAGGCTTATGAGGCATTCTACGACGCCTGGGCCAGGACCTACAAGAAGGCCATGGAGGACTTCATCGAGCACATGCCCATGACCGGGCCCATGAAGGACATGATGGAGCCGATGAAGAATGCGCTGAGGGAGTACATGGACACACTGGAAAAGATGTCCCAATTCTGGAAAATGGGAATGCCGATGGTAAAGAAGGAGGATTAAGCCTTGGAAGGATCCGGCCCGGCCACGACCCAGGATTTCGTGGACCTTTGGATGAAGACCTACCAGGCGTCCTATGGGCGTTTGATGGGAATGCCGCCTGTCGGCCCTCTGACGGAGAAGATCAAGACCACCACGGACAGCATGAATACATCGGTGAATCTCTACGGTTCATGGATGGAAGTGATGACGAATTTCCAGGTCGTCTTTGCGGAAGGAATGCGCAGGCTGAAGACAAAATTGGACGAGACCGATGAAGGGGGGAATATCGATGGCCTCAACGATCAGATATACAAATTGTGGATCGATACCTTGACCGAGACCTACCAGGAGTTCTTCAAGACCGAGCAATTCTCGCAAGAGATGGGGAGATTCATGTCCGCTTTCGTGGACTCCCAGAAGGCCAACCAGGAATGGCTGGAACAGAACCTTCTAAAGCCGATGAACCTGCCCACCAGAGCGGAGATGAATGCGGTGAACAAGGAGATCTACGCCCTGAGAAAAGAGGTCAAGAGGCTGGCCTCGAAGTTGGAGAGCAAGGGTAAGGATTGATCCTATCGGTCTTGGTGGAAATATGAAAGATCAAGAGCTGACCGACAGATATGCTAGGTTCGCTAAGGGGATGGAGATCCTCCTCGAACATCCGGAGATAGAGGTAGGGACCACAACGTCTGAGGTTATCCATAGGGATGGAGGGATGAGGCTTCTCCATTTCGCTCCGGTCAAGAAGGTGCAGCACTCGGTTCCCGTGTTGATCGTGTGGGCCCTGGTGAATCGCTATTACATTTTGGACCTGCAACCGGATCGGAGCGTGATAAGCAAACTTCTCGATGCAGGATTGGACGTTTACGCGATCGATTGGGGATATCCGTCCCAGGTGGATCGTTATCTCACCATCGATGACTATGTGAACGACCTCATCGACAATGCCGTGGACATCCTCAGGAAACGCTCAGGGTCGGACAAAATAACGTTGATGGGCGTATGCCAGGGCGGTACCTTCTCGGTGATGTATGCTTCTCTGCACCAGGATAAGCTGAAGAATCTGGTGACGGTAGTGACTCCCGTCGACTTCGATACCGATAAGGGTCTGCTGAACATATGGGCCAAGTATTTGGACGTGGACAAGGTCGTCGACTATTACGGCATAGTGCCTGCGGACGTTCTTAACGCATCGTACCTGCTCATTGACCCGTTCCGGAACATGATCGACAAGTACGTCAGGATGTTCGACCGGCTCAAGGCGGAGGACGACGAGAATGTCCGTCGGGAGAACGAGGAGAAAGTCAAGTTCTTCCTGCGAATGGAGAAGTGGATCTTCGACTCGCCGGATCAGGCTGGAGAGGCCTATCGCCAATTCATAAAGGACCTGTATCAGAAGAACCTGCTCATCAAAAATGAACTGGAGCTGGAGGGAAAGCGCATCGATCTCAGGAAGATATCTATCCCGTTGATGACGGTCATGGCAAAGTACGATAATCTCGTTCCTAACGAATCGACCATCCCGCTCATGGATGCCGTTTCCAGCACCGACAAGGACATGGTAGTATTTCCGACAGGGCACATAGGCCTCTTCGTGGGGGACAGATCGCACACCGAGGGGTGGCCCAGGGTCATAGACTGGATCTCGGCACGCTCGTCACTAGAGTTGAAAACGCCAACCGAGTCCGGACAAAATACGCTGGACACGGATAGTTCCAAGCCAGCCGCAGCATTGAAGGCCGTTTCTCGGCGCCGAGGGAGCGCCAGGTCGACAAAAAATAGCTAATCTCAGATGGAATGAAAAATGACAGGAAGGAGGAATCATAATGAGGCTTAAAGACAAAGTGGCAATAATCACTGGGGCAGGAAGCGGCATCGGATGGGCAACATCCATCATATTCGCCCGCGAGGGGGCCAAAGTGGTTCTGAACGATATCGTCCTCGAAAGGATCGAGAAACTCCGGGAAGAGATCGTAAAGAATGGCGGCGAGGCCATCGTCACGCACGGAGACGTCGGGAAATTGAGAGACATGCAGAATGTGGCCAAGCAGGCCGTTGAAGCGTACGGACGCATAGACATCCTGATCAACAACGCGGGAATCACCCATGATTCTCTGCTCATAAAGATGACCGAGGAGGACTGGGATCATGTCTTAGGTACGGATCTGAGGGGGGCGTTCAACACCATACGCTCCGTTTCCGGAACCATGATCAGCCAGGGGAGCGGGGTCATCCTGAGCGCATCTTCCATTTCGGGCATCTACGGCAACATCGGCCAGGCGAACTATTCGGCGGCCAAGGCCGGATTGATCGGTCTGACCAAGACCCTCTCCAAGGAGCTGGGGAGGAAAGGCATCCGGGTGAACGCGGTGGCACCGGGTTTCATAAAAACACCGATGACCGCCAAGGTACCAGACAAGTACCTGAAGATGTTCGAGCAGAACACCCCCCTGGGCAGACTCGGTGAACCGGAGGACGTCGCCTACGCGTATCTGTACCTGGCCTCGGATGAGGCCCGGTTCATAAACGGAGCGGTGCTCGAAGTCACCGGAGGACTTGTCATCTGATCGACCTGGAGGATGATGAATTGCAGGAAGTGGTGATCGTCTCCGCCACCCGTACCGCCATAGGTAAATTCGGGGGAGCGCTGAAGGACATTCCGCCAGGAAAGCTGGGGGCAGAGGTGCTAAAGGACGCTCTGACCAGAGGCAAGGTTGAAGCGGGGGACGTTGACGAAGTGATCATGGGCAACGTTCTGTCCGGAGGTCAGGGAATGAACGTCGCGCGGCAGTGCTCCATATGGGCCGGGCTGCCGGTCAGCGTTCCGGCGTTCTCCGTCAACAAGGTGTGCGGTTCCGGCCTGAAGTCGGTCGCACTGGGGGCTCAGTCCATCATGCTTGGCGACAACAAGATCGTTCTCGCCGGCGGAACGGAATCGATGTCCAGCGCGATGTTCGCCCTCCCCCATGCCCGTTGGGGTATGAAGATGGGAAACGGCGAGACCGTAGATACTATGATCTCCGACGGCCTCTGGGACGTGTTCAACCAGATGCACATGGGAATGACCGCTGAAAATCTGGCAGAGAAATACGGCATATCGAGGGAAGAACAGGATCGCTTTGCCATGCAAAGCCAAAACAAGGCTGAGAAGGCCATAAAATCGAACCTGTTCAAGGACGAGATAGTCCCGATAAACGTTCCCGCGCCCAAGGGCGATCCCGTGATCTTCGACACCGACGAGTTCCCCCGCTTCGGCAGCAACATGGAAGGGCTTGCGAAGCTGAAGCCGGCGTTCAAGAAGAACGGCACCGTCACCGCCGGGAACGCGTCCGGGGTTAACGACGGGGCGGCGGCAGTTCTGCTCATGTCCCGGGAGGCGGCTGAGGGTCGAGGAATCAAACCGATGGCCACCATCGAAGGATTTTCCTCCTGCGCTCTGGAACCGGCGATTATGGGGGTAGGCGCGGCTTGCGCCGCCAGGAGCGTGCTGAGCAGGACCGAATTGGCGATGAGCGATATTGATCTCGTGGAAGAGAACGAGGCGTTTGCCGCGCAATCCATAGCGGTCGATCGGGAGTTGGGATGGGATGCCCACAAGATCAATGTGAACGGCGGGGCCGTGGCACTGGGGCATCCCATCGGTGCCAGCGGAACCCGGATTCTTGTTACTTTGCTGTACGAGATGGAGCGGAGGAGCGCGGAATATGGACTGGCCACGCTCTGCATCGGGGGCGGCCAGGGCATTGCGATGGTATTGAGAAGATAAGGGGATGTTAAGATCGGATCGCTTGAAGGAAGAGTGGCCCTGGTGACCGGGGCGTCGAGAGGCATCGGCAAGGCGATCACCCTGCGACTGGCGAGGGAAGGCGCGGACGTGGGTATCAACTATCAGTTCACCAAGCAGCAGGCCGAGCGGGTGGCCGGCCTGGTGGACGAGCTGGGCGAGATAAGCAAGATCAGGCGTCTGCGGGACTCGATCGGCCACATGGATACAAAGGAGAACGCCAAAGAAATTTGCGACATGATCGAGGGCATGGGAAGAAGCTCTTGCGTTTGCCAGGCAAATGTCGGTGACATTTCCCAGGTCAATGCCATGGTAAAGAAGGTCAGAGAGAACATCGGAGATGTCGACATCTTGATAAATAACGCGGGAATCGTGCGGGACAAATCTTTCACCAAGATGACCCCGGAAATGTGGAGGGAGGTCATGTCAGTCAACCTCGATGGCACATTCTATTGCACCAAGGCGGTCATCAACCCGATGGTGGAGAAGGGATTCGGCCGGGTGGTCAATATTTCTTCCGTGGTGGGCCGGATGGGCAACTTCGGCCAGGCCAACTATGCCGCCTCCAAGGCCGGGATGATCGGGCTGACCATGACATTGGCCAGGGAATTCGCCAGAAAGGGCATCACGGTGAACGCGGTGGCACCGGGTTTCATCGAGACCGAAATGCTGGATAAGATGCCGAAGGAAGCGATGGAACGGCTAATTTCGACCATTCCGATGGGAAGGCTCGGCAAGCCTTCCGAAGTGGCCGACGCGGTCGCCTTCCTGGTGTCTGAGGATGCATCCTTCATCACGGGGCAGGTCCTGGACGTGAACGGTGGCCTGTACATATGATGGTTGGGTGAATCGAAGATGAACAGTATGTTGCTGGGCCTTGGCCATAAAACATGTTGTGGGATTAATTTCCTAGAGGCAGCGCATCGGTCCCTTGAGCCTCAACCCTTGGCTGATCTAGATTATAAACGATTTTCTCAGTAAAAACAGACCGTGGCACCTGGTACCAGGAAGAAAAGGTGCTGAGATCGAACTAAAGCTTCCCTGGGAGCGGATCATGGAGGAAGAAATATGAGTAAAACAGAATCTAGCAAATCCGAGACAAACAAGCAACCATTCAGTTTTCCGGAGGTGGGGCTGCCGTTCCTTTGGCCTTTTGCGCTCTTTATGGGCTATGAGGAGAAGGGAGTGGAGGAGCTCAGGGACGGTCTCAAATTCCTCAATGAAGTGGAGCAGACCGAGGTGGAGAAACCTATGCCTGAATGGGCCTCTAAGAATCACGTCGAGATAGATCTGCACACGGTCAGCATCAGGTCTTTCGGCCCGGGGTCAAATATACCCACGCTAATCGTCGCCCCCTATGCCGGACACACCTCCACCATCGTGGATTTCGGCCCCAAGCAGAGCCTGGTAGCGACGCTTATCGACAGCGGTGTAAAGGGAGTTTATGCCACCGATTGGAAGAGTGCCACGCCGGAGATGTCCTCCTACGACATCGACAACTATCTGAGCGACCTCACGGTGTGCGTGGATCACCTGGGGGGGAAAGTGAACCTGGCCGGGATGTGCCAAGGGGGCTGGCTTTGTGCCATGTTCGCGGCGAGGTTCCCGGAGAAGGTCAACTCAATGGTGCTGGCCGGTTCACCAATCAACACCGATGCGGGGAACGGGATCATAAAGCAGTACGCTAACAAGTACCCCATGGAGTTCTACCAGGAATTGGTGTCCATGGGCGGAGGGAACCTAAAGGGAGAGTTCATGCTGGAGGGCTTCAAGAGCCTGCATCCGGAGAAGGAGTACTTCGAAAAATACGTGGAACTTTACGAGCACATCGAAGATCCTGACTATGTCGAACGGTTCAATCATTTTGAACGATGGTACGAGCACACCATATCGCTTCCTGGCAGGTGGTACCTCCAGGTGGTCAAAGAACTCTTCAAGGAGAACAGATTGTTCAAGGGGGAGTTTGTTGCGCTCGGGAAGAAGATCTCGCTGAAGGACGTGATGTGTCCCGTTTACCTGCTGGCAGGGGAGAGGGACGACATCACTCCGAAGGAGCAGGTATTCGACGCGGAGAAGCGACTCGGGACACCGAGGTCGATGATCGTCAAGGAAACGGCCAAGGGGGGACACATCGGCCTCTTCATGGGTTCGACCCCTCTGCGCGAGAACTGGCCTAAGATAGCGGAATGGTTGAAGCACAATTCGGAGGGGACAAAATGAGCCGCAGATTGCTGGGAGAATCCGAGGCATATGAACTGCTTCACGGAAACGGGGTACCGGTTCCGGAGAACGGGATCGCAAAAGACCCCGATACTGCGATGGAGATAGCCGAGGGCATCGGGTTTCCAGTGGTCATGAAGGTCGTCTCCCAAAAGATCATTCACAAGAGCGACGCCGGCGGGGTGGTCATCGACATCAAGAGCAGGGAAGAAGCTGCCGAGGCATTCCGGAAGATCATGAGCAATGTGAGCAAGGTAGTCTCCAGAGAGGACATTGAAGGAGTGATAGTGGAGAAACAGATGCTGCCGGGACTGGAGCTCATAATCGGGGGCAAGGTCGACGCCTCCTTCGGGAAAGTGCTCACCTTTGGACTGGGAGGGACATTGGTGGAACTGATGAGGGATGTTTCCCTGGGTATTCTTCCGCTCAAGGATGAGGACATCCGGAGAATGATCCGCCAGATCAGAGGGTATCAGCTGATCGCAGGGTATAGGGGCGATAGCCCGAAAGACGAAGAGGCCCTGGCCGAGATCATCGGCAGGATATCGGGACTCTTCGCCTCAAACCCCCACATGGTCGAGTTCGACATAAATCCGCTGATTTTATATGTGAAAGGGGCGTGTGCCGTGGATGCCAGGATCTATTTGGACGATGAAGCGGTGCAGAAAAGTGAGGAAAAGATTGCCATCGTCAACCCGGAGATCTTCTATCCCAAGTCCATAGCCGTCGTGGGTGCCTCTGCGAATCCAAAGAAGCTGGGTTACGCGATCCTCAGGAACCTTCTCAACTTCAAGGGTGATTTGTACGGGGTCAACCCTCACGAGGATGAGATACTCGGCAAAAGAGCCTATCCATCTCTCGGTTCGATACCGGGAGATGTCGACATGGCGGTCCTGGCGGTCCCCGGTACCATGGTGCCCGAGGTGATGGAGGAAGCGGGCAGCAAGGGAGTGCAGCTGGCCGTGGTGATCTCGGCGGGCTTCAAGGAGATCGGTGGAGCGGGAGTAGAACTGGAGAGCAGGACGCTGGAGATCGCCCGAAAACACGGTATCAGGATGATAGGACCGAATTGCCTGGGCATCATCATGCCGGGTAAAGGGCTTAATGCCACCTTCGATCCCGCCTCGCCCAAGCCCGGACACATAGCCTTCATATCACAGAGCGGCGCCACCATAACGACCGTGGTGGACTGGAGCCTGGAAGAGAAACAGGGATTTTCGTCGATAATTAGCGTCGGAAATCAGGCCGACCTGGGCTTCATCGAATTCCTGAGGTTCGCGGAACAGGACAAGGAAACCAAAGCGGTCATCCTCTATATTGAGGAGATCAAGAACGGGGCTGAGTTCCTGCTGACGGCCGACGAAGTGGCCTTGAAGAAACCAGTGATTGCGATCAAGTCCGGTTCGTCCAAGAAGGGCCAGAAGGCGGCCGCCTCTCATACTGGTTCCTTGGCGGGAAGCTACGAGGTCTACCGGGCCGGTTTCAATCAGGCGGGGGTGATCCCTTCCGATTCGCTGAGGGAGGCGTTCCAGATCGGAGAACTGCTCGCCTCCGAAGGCTATCCGCACGGGAACCGGGCCATCATCATTACCAATGCGGGAGGCTTTGCTGTCCTGGCAACAGATTATGCCGAGAGGTACGGGATCGACGTAGTGGAACTGCCCGAGGAACTGCTTGGCAAGCTGAACTCCTTCCTGACCGAAGAGTGGAGTCACGAAAACCCTATGGATCTTGTGGGTGACGCTGCCTCGGACCGCTTCGCCAAGGTGTTCGATGTGATGATCGACAATCAGGACCTCTGGGACATAGCAGTGATCGTTGTTGTGCCGACCACGGTACTTGATCCCCGGCATCTGAGCAGTGAGATCATCAGGTTCTCTCAGCATACGAAAAAGATGGTCACCTGCTGCCTGCTGGGGGGAGAAAGCATGAAACGGGGAGTGAGCGCCATAAGGGATGCCCACATTCCAAACTTCGTTGAACCAGAGGAAGCGTTCAGATCGATCGGAAAATCATTGGCTTCCAAATACTCCAAGCCACGTTGATGCCTATGGAGAATAGAAGTTCAAGTGGGCAATCGAGGAAAGGGAATCGGTAGAAGTACTAGAAATCATCGAGAAGGGGGCCAGGCCGGAAGGATTTGACCGTGGACAAGAGGGGCAACTTGCTGGGCGGAGGCGATCTCAACGATATACATTCCGATGGGACAGCAGATCGGGTCCTCCACGAACACCAGCATCACCGAGCACGCTCCGGTCAGCGCTATCAACACCGGCTACTACTATGTCCTCATGCCCTCCCCGTTGCAAGGGACATTGGCACACTCTATGGTTCTATGTGACTTGAGAACAATGAACGGACTCTCCCACGCTGCCATGCTGTACCGCCTACCGAAGACCTATCTTGAGCGCCGCCATATTAGCGATACTTACATGTCAGTTTGATCATCGGAACGTTCACCGATTATTTCCGGGCCGTCCTTGTGGAAGATTCAATAACCTATCTTGCCGTACCAGCCCATATGACCGATGACGCATACACATTGGGCCTGGAAACGCTGAAGGAGGTCGACGGCGAGGCCGGGGAGAAGGTGATCTCGAGCCTCAAGGACATCTGCCCCGACCTGGGAACGTTGATCATAGAGTTCGGGTTCGGAAAGGTGATATCCCGTCCCGGTCTCGACCTGAGGTCGAGGGAGATAGCCACCGTGGCGGCGCTCACGGCGCTGGGCAATGCCAGACCCCAGCTCATGGTCCATATCAACGGGATGCTGAACGTGGGCTGCACCAGGGAAGAGGTCGTGGAGACCATTCTCCAGATGGCCGTGTACGCCGGATTCCCGGCCGCCCTCAACGGCATGTTCGCGGCCCAGGAGGTATTCGCCGAAAGGGACAGGAAAGGGATGGGCTAGACGGCAATGATAAGAAAGTCCTGATGCCCGGTCGGCACTGACCGGATGATTGAATGATAGGGGTCGTGTTTATCAACCGGGTTGCGGGACCCGCCTTATGACAGGATGAACGTCATTAACGACAGCTCGAGCACCTATGCATCTCCTTGCGGATCGAGAAACTGCCTCGGCCCCGCTATAGTTGCAAGATCCCCTCCTGCCCTAAGGACAGGGACCGAACGGCGTCGCCCGGACTTAAGGCGGGCCTGCGATCGGTGAATCATTTTCCCAAGATCGTTGCTTTAGTGCGGGTTTGCCGATGGAAACGTGAGCCTTGGTAACGCGGGTCCCGCGGTGCAGACGATGAGTTATCCCCGCAATGACCTCAATTTGAGATACTATACACGGCCGGTTCGACCGATTTTGATGCCGTGACGCCGAATGCAAAGATACCGCGGTCTACAGGTGCATCGATGATGCCTATTCCGGGAACAAATACACTATTTTTCCTTACACAAAGGTCAGTTCCTGCCGATATCACTGATTAAGCATTCACTATGAACAAAAATCGCGGAAATAATGTGATCTGGCTCTCATTGACAGATTATCACAGGAATCTCTGTCATTATTTATTTGTGATCACCAGTGAAAATTATTCTTATAATTCCGTTATTGCAAGGGGCAGAATTGTTGTGAAAAATGATTTACTGATGCTACCGATACCGATTTTTAACATAAAGATAACGATTTGAAGATCATGCCCCGATTCAACGCTGTCAAGGCCGGATCAAAATGGCCTTGAGGGAAGCATGTTCGACGGAAAGATCGAAATGAAACTTTCGTAAAGGTGGCAAAGTACCCTTTTGTAGGACATACCAAATACCAAAAAGATGTACTTCGGGGGAAAGGGCGAAAGGTGTATGAGACAGAAAGGTACAGAGCACCTATATTCCAAAAAGGGGCGAACTTATGCAAGGCGGCAAAGGGGGTAATTCCTATAAGTTCAGATTTATCGAATGATGACCCTTTGCTTCCCTTCCCAATCGTTACCGTATGGAGTAATTGACGCAGGTTTTACCATGTTATGTTTGGGTTTTGAAGACACCCAAAACCGAGCCGATGATCGAGTATTGAGAGAATTCGCATATCAAAGATTTTCCCTGATCAAGCCGTCGATCTCGGACAACTTGTCCGCCACCCATCGCTTCTTACATCCAGTAAGTAAAGTTCCGAAATAAATCAAGTGGGAATTGCTAAACCCTTTGATTTTTATTATTCCATTCCATGTAAGGCTTGTCCTCGATTCCGATTATAACAAATGTATCTTCCATCCTAGTAAGTCTGTTTTGCATAACGTTCTTTGGAAAATCCTCCGGTGGTAGTGTGGTTACGAACGAAGAAAAAGGAAAACAGCAGAGGCCAGGAGGCCTCTGATCGGCAAATGATTTTTCATGGCTTAGGCATCTTTCGTTTCCTTATGAAAACCACAGCCGCAACTGCTATTACCACTATGACGACAACGGCGATCACTCCGATCAGCAGCCCAGAGCTGTCACTCGATGATGAAGCTGAGGAGGTTGATATCGTCCCAGCAGTCACGCTACCTGTACCTACCGCCGATCCCACTCCATTGCTGTTGCTGGATACGACCCAGTAATAGTAGGTGTTGTTGTTTACCGCAGTATGATCGACGTAGACCCCACTGGAAACGCCGACTGTGGCCAGCGGAGTAGACGGCATCGAATCTGTCGAGGACCGGTAGATCGACACATTGCTCGCGCTCCCGCCGGTGGTGGGGGCAGTCCAAGTGATGGTGTCCTCGTCATCGCCAGCGGTGACCTTGACAGAAGTGACCGGACCGGGAACGGATGTGCCCGTAGAGTTGCTGACCGGCGTTATGGTCCCGGTTGATGCGACCATGAGTCCCCAGGTAGCGTTACCCCCTACCGAACCATCGTACGCTGCGTACAGTTTGTCGTTCGAGCCGATTCCTAGGCTCTGCCAAATGCCGGGTCCCAGCTGGGTGGTGGTCCATGAGGAGCCGGACATCGTGGCCAGCTCGATATATTCAAAAGGATCTCCGTTTGTCGGGTTGCTATAGCTTATGCTCGGGTTATTGCTCGAGTCGACCACGATCTGGGGAATATTTTGATTACCATAATTGGCAGCGATCATCGAGCCCACCGTTGCGTTCTTCCAGGTGCCTCCCGCATTGGTGGCATAGTTCACTGCATCATAGGATGTTTCATAGGCTATCTGGGCATGACCGGCATGGTCGATGCATAAGCTGAGGTAGGCCACTTCGACATCCGAATTGTAAATATCGACGGACGGATCGGCCACCGAGGTCGTCCAATTCCCTGTGGTGTTGGCGTGGAGTACGAGGCCGTTAATGGTTCCGACGGAACAGCAGGCGATATACGGATGGTTTGCTGAATCGAAGGCCAGCGACGGCGAGCACTCGAAGTTTGATGCATTGGTCACGTTCTCGATGACCCAGGACCCTCCGGCATTGGTGGCATACTTCACCACCCCGGACTGGGTGTTGCTGTAGGCTATGCCCACCTTGTCGTTGTGGTCAACGGCGATGGAAACCTCGTAACCGGCAAATGACATGTTGGAGGTTTCGATGGTGGTGTTCACCCAAGACCCTCCGGCATTGGTGGCGTATTTGAGGTCTATGCCGTTGGAGTACGCGACATATGCATTACCGTGAGAATCCACTGCCAATGAAGGGGCCCAGTAATCGCATGTGTCGATGGCCTGGACAGCAGACCAGGATCCGGAGACATCATCGATATATCTCAGAGTCATGGTATTGTTGGAATCCACGTAGGCAATATGGACATGATCATTGGCGTCAACGGCCATCGTTGCAAGTCCGACATCGGCACCAGGCAAGATGTTCGCTTCGTTCCAGCCTGCCGGGGCAGCGTTCACGTTATCCACCATGGGAATTGCAACCATAGCCACCATTATGGCGACAATTGCGATTACTATACACTTTGCTATCCTTAACATAATATTCTTTTCCTCCCTAAGACCAAGGGCCAAAAGATTTGGCGATTGTAAAGTAGGATATTCTGGATATATAATTCTTGATATATTCGTAAATGAATAATTTACGAAGGCTCTAACATTGGACCATCGGATCAATTTGAAACGAGGGGAGCCACTCTTTTGCTAGCATTTTCCGTAGGAACTCATGAATTGAACAGCACCTGAAAACGTGCATCAATTTTGCTATTTTGATGGGATTCTTCAGCCCATGGCCTGATAGTTAAGCTTGGAGGTTAATAACAGGATTTTGTGCGGTTAGCGGCTTGACCTTCCATGGGCTCCGGAATGGACGCTGGTCTGTTTGAATCAGTGCCTCTACTCCGGTATCATACCGATACCTGATGCATCATTCATTTTGAAGATGATGGTGACAGTTTGATGGCAACGAATCAACCCCGGTCCCGGGCAGCCGAGACGAGTTAACGTCCTATTGACATATTGGATACTGATGAATCGTCTCTAGGGCGCCAGTGGGGCCTCCGGTGTTCGTCCCGAGAGCAGAAGGGACAGGAGGAACGATAATATCAGGCCAAATAAGATAGCGGGATCACTCTGATAACTAAAATGTAAAAGATGAATAGGTTTTGGACCAGGGGCTTATCCTCAGTCACTCAGGTTCGTGCATGGATGACATAGGGCCTTCGGAAGGCGGTCCCATGTGCATACCCATCATCGGTTTGCCCATGGGGCCCATGCCTCCCATCATGCCTCTAAGACTCAGATTGGAGGCGTAGATCGCAGTGATCTTGGCCGCTGGTATATCACCCATTCCCGCTTCCTTCAGTTCTTTAAAGAAGTTGCCCACAGCCTTTCCGATGTTCTGGCCTACATCTGGTTCATAAAGCGTACTGGTCATCTTCTCCAATAGCACTGGCAGCTCCTCTTCGAGCACCTTGAACACACCTCTGAGCTTTTCCTCGCTGAACATGGGGGGATCATCCGTCATACATTCACCTGTTCATTAGCTCTTATCCACGATATTTATACCTTTCACGTATAACATGGGGGAGACAATCGATATACTACCGCTCAAGGAGCGGCCAAGTATGGAATCGCAGTCCTAATGGCCCCATGACCTTGAGCAGGTCGGTTCGGCATTGATAGCTTGTGATAGGAGATCACTTGTCGATTCCATGCACAAGCATTCCGTGTAAGAACCGATTCATCGTTTCGTGAACGTCAATGAAGCATTCGATCGAATGTTCTCGCGGAGGCTTGATAGTTCACATGGTCATCAGGAAGTCCATGATGTTCTTCTCCGCCCTTCTCAGATGCTCGCCCACGTTCCCTTTTTCCATCTCGAGCAACTGGGCGAGGCGTTCGGTGCTGATCTTGCGAGGAACGCTATAATATCCCTCGGCATACGCAAGTCGGATTATCCTCATCTGCTGCAACGTCAGCCGGTCGAAGGCCGAACCGGTGCTCTTCTTCAATCCAGAGACCTTAATCACTCTGTATGGTAGGCCGACGTCCCCGAGTGTCCTTTCGAGCATTCTTAATGATTTGGGGTCACCGACCAGATTCAAGCGAAAACGGTTTTCGGTGATCTCCGGTGACCTTAAAAAACAGGTCCTGCTCTGATATATGGCCATCAACTTTGCGAACTCTTTATCCTGGGAAAGATAATCCCTTTCGTCGTCCCATAGGTATTCACCGTTCCGCACCCAGGCCCCGTTCACCAGAATGGTTCCCTGACCTTCGTCGGTGACCTTGACAGTACCCCTTTGTGCATGTCGATAATGTTTCTTTAGAGACCTTATCGTCTCTTCGCTCAGTTCCTGGTCCACCCGGCAGATGAAAAGGAAGCCGTCCACGTCCAGACGCAAGAACCTGATCGACGGTGCTATACTCAATAGCTCTTCGGGGACCAATCCCGGAGGCATGGTATCGAGGGGAAACTCCAGTATGATCTGTCTCATCATGATTCACTTCGAAGTTAATGATATAGACCACCTGTACGGATATATCCTTTTCATCCATGACCGTCTTAGGCCCAACGATATAGAATGGTGAACGGGAATCCTATCGTAAGCCTCACGAAGCTTTCCAAGACATACAGGCCCCAGATCACTGCGGTCGATAGCATCTCCTTTGAAGTGTACGAGGGAGAGATCTTCGGCTTCCTCGGTCCGAACGGAGCGGGAAAGAGCACCACGATCAGCATGCTGACAACACTTCTCACACCGACCTCTGGAACAGCGGAGGTGGTCGGCCACGATATAACGAAGAGCGGGTCAAAGGTGCGTGAGCTGATAGGTGTCGTTCAGCAGGACAACGCCACCGATAAGCACATGACAGGTCACGAGAACCTGATCTTCTTCGCCCGCCTTCAAGGTGTTCCCAGACAGGTGGCCGAGGAACGGGTTAAAGAGCTGCTCGATCTGGTGGAACTTTCTGATGCGGCGCATAGGAAAGTGGAGACCTATTCGGGAGGAATGCGTCGGAGGCTGGAGATCGCCTGCGGTCTGGTCAACATGCCCAAGGTTCTGTTCCTCGACGAGCCGACGTTGGGTTTGGATGTGCAAACAAGAAACGCTATCTGGGACTACATCAAGAACCTCAAGAAGGAACGCTCGATGACCCTGTTCCTGACCACCCACTATATGGATGAAGCAGACAGCCTGTGCGACCGGATCGCCATCATCGACCACGGAAGCATCATCGCCATAGGCCATCCCACGGAACTGAAGGCCGAGCTCGGCGGAGATACCATCGAGCTGGCAATAAAGGGCGACGGGAGAGATCTTACCGAGGTCATTCAGGGCATACCTGAGGTAAAAAGGGTGACCAAAGAGAATTCGATTTATCGTATCAAAGCGGAGAACGGCGAAGAAACAGCCCTCGCCGTGGTCGATGCGGTCAGAGCTCAGGGTTACCTCGTCACGAGGATCTTTGTGATAAAGCCGTCATTGAACGAGGTATATCTCGAACTGACCGGACGGGCGTTCAGAGAGGAGGGTCCGGGCAAAGGTCCCAGCTCGTTCGTTAAGGTCCTTGGAGGCAAGTGAGGCGTTAACAGAGGGAGGGAACGAAATTGTACACCAGATCGATCCGACCGGGTGCTTTTTTTCATGGGTTCGGTGCATTGGTGATGAGGCAGGTCAAGGACTGGTACAAGAGCCCGGTTCTGTTCATGATCACCCTTTCACAACCTGTGATATGGATAATCCTTTACGGAGAATCGTTCCCGGTAAGCAGCCTGCCTGGGTCCGCGAGCGATTACTTCTCGTTCCTTTCGGTGGGCATGTTCTCGTTCATCGTGCTCTTCGCATCGGTCTTCAGCGGTATGGCCATCGTTTTTGATCGGCAGGCGGGTTTCCTCAAGAAGATGCTGGTGACCTCCGTATCGCGAGGATCCATCGTGATGAGCTATGTGATCTCGAACCTGTTGAAAGCCCTGGTCCAGGTGGCCATCCTGCTGATCGTGGCCATCCTTCTTGGCATGCAAACATCGGGCATGACATCGTTGGGATTGCTGAGCGCTTTCGTCGCCGAGGCGTTACTGGCCATAGGTCTCTCTGCGTTTTTCACCATGGTCGGGATCCTATCCGCCGAGTCAAGCGTTCAGCTGGCGATAATGAACTTCATCAGTCTGCCGCTGCTTTTCGCCAGCAATTCACTGTTCCCCACGAACTCTATGCCTACCTGGCTTCAGTACATTGCGAAGCTCAATCCCCTCAGTTATGCAAACGACGCGGCGAGGCAATTGCTGTTTGGCTCGGCAGGAATGACCAGCCTTGCATTCGATCTCCTGTTCCTGACGGCATTTGCTATAGTGTTTTCTGCCCTGGGTGTTATATTTTCTTTGAGGCTCCTTTCGAAATGATCGAACAGCAAATGATTGCGCATTCCACTGGAGACATCTATTATGCATAGGAAAGAGATCAGGGCTCAGCCGAGACCGTCTTCCACTCGAGCTAGATGATGAAAAATGAAATTCAATTCTTTCTGTGAAATATAGAGCGGCTTGACCAAACTTTTCATTTTTTTTCTTATGACTCCGGTGTAAAGATCTTCCATTATGTTAGAGTGGACATTTTTTTCTTCGATGCCTTGAAGATACCGAG
>CAVWKV010000136.1:0-8725 GCA_963755265.1 uncultured Methanomassiliicoccales archaeon
TGTTCCTCAATGAAATGAACGCTTCGGAGAGCTGCTGGTTCAACATCGGAATGCCTCGGACGATCCCAAGGCCAAGATACCGGTGGCCTTATTTTAATTGATTTCAGGATGCTTCAAAAGATCATATCAATTAATTGCGATCTGTGGTTTGAAACGATCTATCATAGGCTCATATTTCAGTCAACTTCTCTTCTTGCCGTATTTCCTGACCGCATTGGTCATCGCCTTGAGGTTCTCCAGAGGGGTTTTGGGCGATAGGCCGCAGCATGGAGCCGCCATGTCCACTCCCTCTTTGATGCAACGTTTAACATCCGATCCGACCTGCTTGGGCGATCCGGCAAGGAGCAAGTTGCCCGTATCTATGTTGCCGATCACCCTGCATCTGCCCTTCACTTTATCCATAGTAGCGGCGATGCTCATACCCGGCCCAATGCTTATGGCATCTACCCCGGACCGGACCATCAAGTCCGTGGATGACCGCATATCACCGCATATGTGCAACATCGATGGGACCTCGCGCGCTATGATCGATTCGATCACCTTCCTTTGACCTGGAAGCGCGAAGCTCTCATACAGTTCGGGGCCAAGGATGGAATCGTCCGCTTTGCTGTCGACCATCATGACTGCGTCGGCTCCGTTCTCGATGAAATGGGCAGCAACGAACGAGCTCCATCGGGCTATGAAATGAATGAAGTCCAGGTATTGTTCCGGTTTAGCTGCCATGTCCATCATTGCCATCTCCCCACCCCGAAGCTGGGTCGATAGGGTGAATGGCGCTTGTATGGTGACGACGATGGGCAAGTCCGGTTTCCTCTTCCTTATGATGGGCATCGCCTCAACGATCAAAGGCACGCGTCCAGCATTCTTCACTCCCTCGACATCGAGCTGCCTCACGTCCTCCAGCGAACGAATGACCGATCCCGTCACGAAGGGAGCGGTGTCCTTGTCGGCGTAGTCGATCTTCGCCCCTAGTGCTTCCGCGTCCATTGCCCCATCGAATGGCAGTTGAGCGTTTTCCACCCCGGAGTAGGCGCTGGCCGCCAATGACAGCAGTGCCATCTTCTTTGCATCGCGATGTGCTTCCGGCCAATATGAGTCACATAATCTCATCAGGTCCAAAATACTGGTTTGCAGTGGGCAGGCAGCAGGCATACGGTCCAATTCCGACCCTCTCAATGCATTCAAGAACCGTTCCCGCATTTCCAATCATATCACCCGAACAATCGTTTTCTCAACCGAACAATGAGGGTGATTATCGGTGTTCATAGCTTATTTGTTTGTTCCCTTCGCCCTTCCTAGGTCCTGAAGCGGCACTTTTGACGATAAGCATTATGAGATGTAACACCCAATCTGGGTTGGATGGAGCTCATTCTTTTCGTGTTCGCTGTCGCGGCGATAATACTCGCTCTAGTGTTTGCATTCACCAACGGATTCCATGATGCCAGCTCCACAGTAGCGACGATGATAGCGTGCGGTGCGGCTTCGCCTCGAAGTGCGGTCCGATTGTCCGCTCGCCCGCGGGTTTGCTGGGGCCATGCTTGGTGGAACGGCCGTGGCTCTCACCGTACTGGGACTACTTTCCATACCGCCGGGGAATACGCTGGTCTATGTCATATTCGCTACCCTTGTGGGGGCAGTGGCATGGAACCTGATAACATGGATCTGGGGTATTCCTTCATCTTCAACCCATGCCCTGGTCGGTGGGCTCATCGGAGCTGGAATAGCGGCGGCCGGTTCGGACCATGTCAACTGGGGGTTGAACGAGTTGTTATCCTCAGGGCAGATGGTGGGGATCACTAAAGTTGTCATCTTCCTTTTTCTTTCGGTCGGCATTGGTTTTGTCGGGGGTTTCCTGGTCCTCAAGCTGACCAAGGTCCTTCTCCGGAACGCCAAACGTACCATCAACAGGCCGCTGATGCTGTCGCAATACCTTACATCTGGATTGTTGGCATTCAGTCATGGCGCCAATGACGCCCAGAAGGCTATGGGCGTAATTGTCTTGGTAATCGCCTCGGTCGGTTGGGCTTCGGACACCAATATTCCGTTGTGGGTCATGTTGGCCAGTGCAACAGCCATGACCGTCGGGACACTGGGCGGCGGATGGAAGATCGATGACGACCTTGGGTCGCAAGATATTTCGCATCCGACCCATCCACAGCTTCGATTCGCAGGTGGCATCCACCTCTGCGATATTGTTGTCGACCGCGGCCGGGGCACCGGTTTCATCCACACACGCTGTCGCTTCAAGCATAATCGGCGTAGGTGCGGCGGATAATTACCGGATGGTCCAATGGTCGGTCGGAAAGGACATGGTCGTCTCATGGATGCTGACGATGCCGCTCACGGCCTTTGTGTCCGGACTCATCTATATTATTATGAAAGGCAGTTTGAACATCTGAGGGATGGCATGGAAGAATTACCGAAGAAGGGCAAGGACGGTAGGCGGCACGGAATATTGAACTTGATCTTTCCGTCTGACTATGATTTCTACGGAATGCTGAGCAGACAGGCCGACCAGACCGCCCTAGGAGTCAAGACCTTGATAGCCTGGCTGGAATCTGGAGCAAGTTCGGACCCAACGGACCTGATCAGGGAGGAGGAAACGGGGGACCAGCTCCGGCTGGAAATGGAGCGATTGCTCCAAGAGGCGTTTTCCACACCGTTCGACCGGCAGGACATCTATACAATGTCCAGGCAGATGGACCACATCCTCAACTTTTCTGTGTCGACAGCGTATGAAATGAGGGCGTTCGGGGTAAGGCCGGACGAGGCCACCATGAGTATGGCCCGGTCGCTGTTCAATGGGACAGAATTAGTCGCCAGTGGCGTTCTTCTGCTGAAGGAGCATCCCGAAGAAGCGGAGAAGCTTATTCGCCGTCTGCGCGAGTACGAACATGATATCGAGAAGACTTATGTGAGGAACATGGCCCTTATCTTCACAAACGACGACCCGATCATGGCCATGAAGAAGCGCGAAATCTATCACCACCTTAAAGATGCTGGCCGCAACATGAGCATCACCGTCGACGTTCTGCACCGCATAATCGTCGGACTGTCCTAGGTCCGGCTGCGGCTGGGCAATATCACCGTCTTGAACCAGAACTCCTCGATGATCTTGATGATGCGGGCGAACTCATCCAGGTCCACAGGCTTTGCGACATAGCAATTGGCATGCTCGCCATATGCATTGTTCACGTCCTCGGCAGATGTCGAACTGGTCAGTACTATGACCGGGATGCGCTTCAGTTCCTCGCTGGTCTTTATCTCTGCCAGAACCTCGCGGCCGTCCTTCTTGGGCAGATTCAGATCCAGGATGATCAAATCTGGCCGGGGCATCCTTGAGTCGCTGCACACCTTCTTGAGATAGTCCATGGCCTGCACCCCATCCTCAGCCACGGTCAGATTGAGCTTGAGCTTGATCTCCTTGAACATCTCCTTGGCCAGCCTGATGTCGCCAGGGTTGTCTTCCACCAGGAACAGCTCGATCGGCCGCGCTGAGTCGGCCCGGTTGTACATCATGCGTACTGGCCTCCCAGTCTCGCTCGCACTTCATAATGCAGAAAAATGTTGGTCAGAAAGATCGCTCTTTTTTCCTGGCTGAGATGGATCGACAAGTTATATCACCCGATCATCCCGGAGGTCATTTCGTTCGCCTGGATTCCGTTCAGTTTCCTCTCAAGCTCCGCCTTGGCCCGACGCAGGTCCTCTTCCATGCGCTTCCGGTCGCTGATGTCTGTGATCATCGCTAACGTCCCGATATGATTCCTGGCATTGTCAAGGATGCGACGGGTCGAGACCACGCCCCAGAGAGAGGTGCCGTCCTTCCTTCGGAACTTGAAGTCGTTGACGATGGCGGGATCCGGATTGTACTCCAGCCCCTTCTCCTGCTTCTGCTTCCTCCATTCCGGGTCAGTGAACGTGATCATCCCCTTGCCGATCATCTCCTCCTGCCCATAGCCAAGCATCTCGGCCATCTTGTTGTTTACGTATACCGTGATGGAGTGATCGTCCATGAGCCATATACCCTCATACGCGGTCTCCACCAGATGGCGGTATTTCTCCTCGCTCTTACGCAGCTCTTCCTCCGCCTTCTTGCGTTCGATGGCATAGCGCATCGTTCTAGCCAGCAAAGCACCGTCCGTCTTTCCCTTGACCAAATAGTCCTGTGCCCCCACCTGGATCGCGTTGAGGCCAGTGGTCTCGTCATCCAGGCCCGTTAGGACAATGACCGGGACGCTGTTATTCTTCGAAAGGAACGTCCTGACAGTTTCCAATCCGTTGCTATCCGGAAGATTGAGATCGAGCAATACTACGTCGAAGTGACTGCTGGAAAGCAAGCCCAGACCTTCTTCGAGCCTTTCCGCGCGAATAAACGTCACGGTCGTGATGCTCTGGTCCGCCAATTGTGCCCTTATCAGGCGCACATCGCCTGGGTTGTCCTCAATGATCAGAGCTCGGATAGAACCCATGAAGTAATCCCTGGCCATATGAAGGAGATTCATGCATTATAACTTTTTCAACAATGGAATACAGGATGCCCACCATCCCCCCCTGAAAAACCTCAGATTAAACGCGCTTGCCTCATCTTCTCCATCGACTGTTGCAGCGATAGGGCCGTTTTGGTCTCGATCAATACGCGGGCCTTCCTTTCCCTAGCGAACGATAGCATGCCAGGGACATCGATCTCCCCGGTCATCAAGACTTGATGGTCACTCTTACCATCGTAGTCGTGCAGGTGCATGTGGGCAATTTGATCCTTATGCCTCATCAGCACAGGACGCTCGGCATAGGCGACCTTGGCGTCATGCCCTGTGTCCCAAGTAATCTGGAAACCATCCAATTTGGCGAGTTCGTCAAGCGCCTCTGAGACGAAGGGCAAGTGGAAATTACTGGAGTTCTCAGCACAGACGGTCACGCCACTCGATTTGCCCAGATCGATAAGGTAAGCCATTGATTCGACCAGGGTCTCCTTGAACAGGTCACGGTACTGGTCGAATATCCAGACGCGACGGTCAGGCAAGGTGAAAATAGACACCTGAGTTGATGTGCAGGTTGAAGAGCTTGGCGCCGGATTCCGCACACCACTCCAGGGCCCGCTCACACCTTCTGATGTGACCTTCCCGAACGGAATCGTGGAATGATGCTAGATCGACCTCATCGTGGGCATGTAGGGTGAACTCGATGCCGTTCGACCTCCCAGCCTCCCTGACCTTTTCCGCAGAGAGGTTCTCTGGAAAACAGTAGGGCATGTTCATGTTCAGCTCGATGAAGTCGAATCCCAGTCGCGTGCACAAAGACACATTCTCCTCCAGGCTGGAATATTCGATCAATGCCGGCATACCCAAGGGCTGTCCCTTTTTTGAAGACACAAGCCTGTGATTCAAGAACATCTATTAAAAAATGGGTGACCAACAAATGCATATTGATTCCTATAATACTCAATTCCTGAAGGGATATTCGTTAGATTTCCGTTCAGGTCGTGATAGCGAGAATGAGCCCTGCTTCATCCTCTTCTGATGCGGACCGACCGTGCATGCGCTTGTAGACCCTCCGCTTTGGCCAGTCCCTCAACGATGTCGGCCAGACGTTCTAACCCATTACGGTCGATTATCTGGACCGTGGATGTCTTGCAGAACATGGCTACGTTCAGACCGGAGTATTGCTTAGCATAGCCGGCGGTCGGCAAAACATGATTCGTGCCAGATGCGTAATCCCCACAAGCTACGGCCGTATAAGGCCCAACAAATATAGAACCGGCATTACTGACGGCGGAAAGAACTCCCATCTGATCCCTAACCTGGATGGAAAGGTGCTCGGGCGCGATCTCGTTGATGATCGTGATCGCCTTTTCCATCGAATCGGCAACCACATAGCCTGCGTTCACCAGGGCCTTCTCGATTATAGCCTTCCTCTCTGCCTCGGGGAGCATTCTCTCGATCTCTTTACCCACGGCTATAGCCAGCTGCTTCGAGTCTGTGACCAGTATACAGGCAGCCTTGGGGTCGTGCTCGGCTTGCGCCAACACGTCCGCGGCGACGAACTTCGGGTTGGCCGAGTCATCGGCGATGATCGCCACTTCGCTAGGTCCGGCCGGGAAGTCCATATCGGCTTTGTCCCTTAGCATCATCTTGGCGGCGGTCACATAGACGTTGCCCGGACCGACTATCTTCTGTACTGGTGCCACGCTTTCTGTGCCGATCGCCATGGCAGCGATCGCCTGGGCACCGCCTATCTGGTAAATCTCGTTGACCCCGGCGATGTCCATTGCCACCAACGTCAACGGGTTCACTGGCGCCGGCGTACAGGCGACGATGCTCTTCACACCTGCCACTTTGGCCGGGATCGCGCACATGAGCGCAGTGCTTGGATACGAAGCCCTTCCCCCTGGGACGTAGGCCCCGATACGGTCCAGAGGGGTGGTCTTGATACCCAGGGTGACGCCTGGTTCTACTTCCTTCAGCCATAGGTCGTTGGGTCTCTGGAGCTCATGGAAGCGCCGTATGTTACTGGCGGCATGCCTGACCATGTCGACGAGCTTCTCATCCACCTTAGAATATGCCGACTCGATCTCGTTCCTACTGACCGCGACATCGTGCAGCTTGACATTGTCGAATTGTTCCGTGAACGCGATTAGGGCTCGATCACCGTTCTTGCTCACCTCATCGATGATTCCCGCCACTATCGGACGCACTTCCTGGAGACCTGCCTTCCTCTTCTCCATCCATTGAACGGGCTCGAGCGCCTGCCACATAAAAGGGAGATACCTGGGCGGGTAAATCTAGGTTTTGGATTGATTGGTTCAGAATAAGAGTGGAGTGCTAAAGTGATCGCTCTCAATGGTCGATTCATTCAATTCCCCGACATTTTCGATGAGCACTCTCTTATGGGGCTAATGAAAAATATTATCCCGCGCTTCATAAGTAATATTTTCCGAAAGTCAGAGGGTGTGGCGTCTGTGCTTGGTCGCGCCAGCAGATGTTAACTTTTACCTGGTATGTTTGGACAATCAAGCGACACCACATTCAATACTATCACTCTGGCGATGGGGTTAGTTCTCATTTTTCTCAGCATCGGCATCTTCATCCTTGGTAAATCGGTACAAAAAGAGAAATTTGGGAAATGGTTCGATCAAACCATGACTGCCATGTTCAGCGGCAAGCGCCTGCCGACCTTGATGGATCCGAAGCTGCTGCGATCATCAAGCCTATGACCGACCCCCATATGAAAAAGGACCCGGACCGCCCACTTGAAATACTACATCAATGGCAATGGCAGTCTTCGCTCAATGACGACATGGAGAGGGCGAACACTCTTTCAAGCGACATCTCGACCTGCGCCCAATCGGCGCATTCTACAACATCGTCCGTGACCGGGGTATCCTTGGCTATCTCCCAGCAATTGTCCGGCGGGGATGATTCGAACCTAAGGACATACATACGGAAATTGCCCATGCTCCCAGTCTTCTGTTTTGGTCCGGAAACGACTGACGCCCCATAGTTGTTGGGAAAACGGTAGATCTTGTGTAGCCTGTTTCCTTCCATACAACCGCAGACGCACTTCGCATTGAGGTCGATCTCGTAGCGCTCGTAGCTCATAATGAAACCTACCTTCCGTTAGATCTTTCTTTTTCGCCCTCTGTCAATATGGGTTCCTTGACATAGTACCGGCGATCTCTGATCCCGGAGACGGCCTGCTTGGGCTCCACGAGCTTCAATCGGAAAGCGGGGCCAATTTCCTTGGCGCGGGCCCATTCACTGAGGAAGTCGGCAGCGCCTCGGGCGTTCATCTCCACAGCCGCCAGTAGCATGTCCATCGATTCATCGTCAGGTATCCGTTCCTCGACATTCGAATCATCGATATCGAAGAAGAACATCTCTCGGGCGAGTCCGGGTATGTCCTTGCCGCTTCTGGACAGGATGTCCTTAAACCGAGAGAAATCTATGTCCGAGGGCTCCCGGCCAAGCATCTTCTTGACCGACTGGAATAATATTTCGGATTTACTTGCCTCGCGCATGATCTCGTCCACAGCCTCGGCGCTGGTCATCCCATTGTTGGAATAGTAACCGACGATCTTAACGGTCGGGTCCTTCGCCGTCACAGCTCGCTCGCAATCCTTCAGAAGCCTCATGAGCATCCCGAGTTCGCTGACCGCTGTCAATAGATTCGCATACCTTAGCCTACTCTTGCCAGCGTACTCTGGCTGGACGGACAAGGCCTTGTATGCGTTCACATACTCGATCACGTGACCTGCCAGCTCCAGCGCTTTTAGATGGGCTGTATCGACCTTAAGCTCGAGATCGTCCTTGACTCGGGACATCGGGCTTTGCATGGAGGGAGAGGGCATTAATCTTTTCTGAGCGCAGGAAAATATGTATGAACAACTGTATCTCAGGATTACTCATTTCCTCAGTACCTTGAAGATCGCCTTGCCGACATGCCTTAGCGGGATGTACGCCAATGCCGCCCTTTCCTGAACATCACAACGGAGTCAATCCCGATCCTCTCGCGCCTGCCACTTTATGATCGGTCAGGCTGGTCCTCATGAAGCAGTAACAATATGAAATGAGAGTGATTGGTGTCAGTGATGTGATGTCAGAACCGATTCTTGTACTCCTTTAGGAGTGCTTCTGCATACTCGTTCTCGGCCTTTGAAGGGACATAGTCCCTTTCTTTTAGGCGATTTAACAGCTCTATTCTGATCTCTATGTCGTCGCTCATGTTCAGT